>DIXE01000018.1 GCA_002428635.1 Bacteroidales bacterium UBA6088 | reverse complement strand
TATGAGTATATGGGAATGCAGGATAAATGGTTAGGGTAATCCGCGGAAAGTGCCACATGTTAGCTAATTTTACAACTAGTTACTGTTGAAGAGTATAGATATTTTTTCTAAAATTATAGTTTTTTAAAAAAATATATAACCCATGTAATCAGCGTTTCATAAAATTTGCTAACATGTCTGTCCCGTCCTAAAATAGGTTGGCTCCAAACTGGTTTACTTCAAAACTCAAATATAAGCAGTAAGAACAAAAACGTTAAAAATGTCTTGCGTATAAGACAAAAATGTACTGGAATTGTCCTGTTGATAAGACGAAAACAAAGCCTAAGTATTATTTTACAGATAATGGTATTCTGAACCTTTTCTTGCTAAATGAGAATTCTTCGTTAAATATAAGAGGTTGATGATTATTACGCGGGATAGTGAAAAGATACTGGAGATTGATGGTAAAACGATTGAAGTCATTCCGGTATGGAAATGGCTGCTAAGTTTGTAATTTCTTTTTCCAAAAATCCTCAAATATTTTATTTTGTTTCTGAAATGCACTATATTTGCTGCATAATAGAAACAAAATATAGAAATGAACTTTCTGGAATTTAAGAGTCAGCTATACGATTTGGCGTGTTTCAACATCTATCAGGTATATGCCTGGCAACCCGGTTTTGACCGCAATAACCTTACCCGCTGGGCCAGGAAAGGGTATCTTATCCGGTTACGGCAGGGATATTTTGCCTTTCCTGAATATAAGAACAAGCCGGATTATTCTTTATATTTTGCCAATCAGATTTACCGTCCCTCTTATATCAGCCTGCATACGGCATTGTCTTTCTATGGAATAATACCGGAAGCGGTAGTGCAGATTACCAGTGTGACATCACTAAAAACTGCCTCATTCCGTAACGACTTTGGCGAATACTCATATAAGAATTTCAAAGAGAACCTGATGTTCGGATATGAATTGAAGCCGATGGAAAACAACCGCATCATAAAGTTTGCCACACCAGAAAAAGCGTTGCTTGATTTACTGTATCTTTATCCATTCTATGATAACAGGCAGGAATTGGAAGAACTGCGTCTTGATGAAGATTACCTGCACGATAATTTAAACAGGGATTTACTGACAAATTACTGCACCAGATTTCAAAGCATGGCCCTTGACTATCGTTTAAAGCTCCTTTTTAAGACTTATGATTTATAATTTATGATACAGATAGAACAGATAAGGAATTATTTTCCCACTCCAATCCGTGATAACCAGCTCTTCGATAAGCACATACTTAAAGAGTATTTGCAGTTAATGATTCTGGATTATCTTTCTTCAACACCATACATTCAAAAGGTGGTTTTGATAGGGGGCACTAACCTACGTTTGGTAAAAGGGATTGACCGGTTCTCAGAAGATTTGGATTTTGACTGTAAAGAGCTGTCGAAAGATGAGTTTTTTGAAATGACAAATGGAGTGATCAGGTTTTTGGAAAGATCAGGATTACGGCTAGAAGCAAAGGATAAGGAAAATCCAAAACTCACAGCATTCAGGCGAAATATTCATTTCCCCGAACTATTGTTTGATTTGGGATTGAGCGGACACAGGGAAGAACGTTTTTTGATAAAGATCGAAAGTCAGGACCAGAGAGTTGTTTATCCTCCGGTTACTACGAACATCATGGGGTGCGGATTCTTTTTCCCTTTTCCTGTACCTTCCGATGGAGTATTATGTAGCATGAAAATAGCTGCCATGTTAGCCCGTTCAAAAGGACGCGATTTTTACGACCTGATGTTATTATTGTCGCAGGCAAAACCGGATTACGTTTTTCTTTCAAAGCGCTGTGGAATAGATAATTTGCACGAGTTCAAGCAAGCAACAACAGAACTTCTGAAAACGGTCGATTTGAAGAAGAAGCAAATGGATTTTGAACACTTGCTTTTTAACAAATCTAATAGCGGTAAGATCCTGAGGTTTGGGGAGTTTGTAGATTCACTGTCAGAATGAATTGATAACTTTTTCTGTCGTCTACAAATGCCGGATCGTAGATTTTGCTCCAATCTCACACTCAAAATTCACAGTTTGCGGGGGGCGGCATTGCTCTTCGCAGCAGGACATGAAAGTAATTCTTCCTTTAAGAACAGTTGAAGTGCGTATTTCTTTAAGAATTTTTGCAGTTCCTCTTTTAAGCTTGATCTTTTGCACAAAATCCTGCTGTAAACCTATCTCTTTCACTTCTCCTTTCAAGGTGACAAGGGGATTGTCCTCAAAGGAGAAGCTGGTGGGCACATTCATCCCACCCGATACCCCGAGAGAATAAATGTGCCAGGAATCCTGTACTTTGGGAGTAAAGTGAATTTCGTATATTTTTCCGGATATTTTCTCACACCTGATTTCCCATTTCACAACATCCTGAGCTCTGCTGATAAATGCAAAACACAGCATTAAAATTGTAAAACAGAACCTGGGACATGTCAGCAAATTTTGTATCATTTTGTTAATTAACATTATAAAGAATTTTTCAAAAACTATAATTTTAAAAATTTTAGTCATATCACTATATTACACGTGGTTGCAAAATTTGCTGACATGTGGCATTTCCCGGATGAACCATAAATAGTGGGTTGATCGTTCCTTTTTATGCAGCCAATTCATTATTTACCCAGCATCAGATAGACATAACCCCTGTGCACCAGCGTGGGATCTCCTCCTTCTTTCAGGTATTCACTGACATAATATCTCCTACCTTCTGAATCCGGATTTCCGGTACGCATTGCTTCCACCCTGTCAGGTGACATGAGCCCGGGATTCTCCTTTGCAGTATTTATCTCGTGTTCCCAAGCCCAGGAAAGTTTGTAATTGAATTGTCCTCCATTGGTAGTGGCTACACTGGCACCGATCAAAAGATCATTCACTCCGTCATTGTTCCAGTCGGTCACGAATACCCTGAGCCAGCTGCCCGGAAAGGCTTTGTTCCCGTCCTTAGCAGTAAATAATGGAATCCCCTTTTCACAACGATAACCTTCCGGGGTATTTACACCACGAAAGAAAGTCACAGCATGGGAACCTTTTGAGGTATAATTGTGTGTAACCAATAGATCCGGCACTCCATCATTATCCCAATCAACAACATGAGGAACACAAGTCGCAACACCTGAGGGATATTTATCCAGGTATCCTTTTATTTTCCCCAGTTCCTCTTCTGATGGATCGTATACCCTTAATGGGTTGCCCTCAGTATCAAGCAAAAATTCACGATATGCAAATTTGGAAGCTGTTTTAGATCCGATATTTTTGCTCAGACGAAGGACTGAACCTCCAACAACCATGTCAAAATCGTCATCATCATCAAAATCACCAAAACTAACAGCAGAATAACACCAATACATCCAGCTGTTCACATCAGTGAAAGGAAGTCTAGGATCTTTTTTTCCTCCCGGATTACCCTCCTGAGGAAGCTTTTCTCCGGGGAAAAATCCCTCCTTACTCCCCCGGAAACAAGTTACCTCTCCCTGCTCATACTGACCGGTCAATATATCCAGATATCCGTCAGCGTTTATATCAATAATCTGGGGGGTAAAACCGAGGCAACACCAGGTATAAATTGATAGAGGGGTACCATTACCGGTCAAATGTTTTGGCCGGGCATATTCAAAATAATCACTGAATTTAGGATCCTTATCTGTTCCAATATTTTGATAGACCCTTACAAAATTACCCACAGCTCTCTCTTTGTTCTCCAAGCCGCTGCCGAACTCGCCTATCAACAGATCTTTCTTGCCGTCTCCATTCCAGTCATAAACTGCCGGGGCAGCCCAGCCCATGCCTTCAGAAATAAGAGGTCCCGTTTTACCCATCAGAAGTTGTGGATCTGATAGCTTTGGTGCTCCTGGGATTGCAGTATAGATCAGTTTTGGAAAATATACTGAAGAGGGTGAATTGTTTTTTTTGCCATCCTGAGACTGTCCCATAGCACTTATGAAAAAACAGACTGTGAAAAAGAGCAGGAATACAAGGCTGGAGGGTTTTAAAACATGTAGTATAAATAAAATATTATAATATGATTTAGTTTTCATGTGTAAAATATTTTTGAAGAGATTTTGTCAGATAACTCTCGTAATTATAATGAACCCGCCGGATTGATGTATAATGCTGACGGGTTGAAAATGATTAATAACCCGGATTTTGTTCCAGGAAAGGATTCTTATTCAGTTCACTCTCAGGAATAGGGTATAACAAATCGTCTGAAGTGAATCCAGGTTTGATTGAGCTCAACACAGCCACCGCTTTGCCGGTACGCTTAAGGTCGAACCATCTGTGTCCCCATTCAGTGAAGAGCTCTACTCTTCTCTCCTGCATAATGGCATCCAAGAGAGCCGTTTTACTGATACCAGGATTGGTATTCGCTATCAATGGAAGTCCGGCTCTTGCACGAATGACATCCACATCGGCAATTGCCAGATCCAGCTTATTCTGCTGTGCCCTTGCTTCGGCCCGGATCAGGTATTGCTCTGCAAGGCGTAATACTGTGGAGTTTTCCTGACGGGAGTCATCCGGATTCGAGGTCGAGGAGGAACTAAAGGAACGATACTTATAAGGTGCCAAGTTGCCTCTTCTATTTAGTTTTAACCAGGTAGTTTTACGGGCATCACCATTCTCAAAAGCACCAGGCAAAGTGGCAGTTCCCAGAAAATCATCACTAAGGACCATATATCCTAGAGCTGTACCCAAAGTGCCGGATGCATAATAAAAAAGTTGACTTTCAATAGTGAAATTGTAATAATTTGAGCTCTGCCAGATTGCCTCTTTATTTCCGGGAAGAGTAATGTCAGGCAAGGCTACAAGAGCATAATCCGTCGTATTGCTTAATACCGATGTTGCTGAAGTTTCTGCATCGGACCATTTCCCCTGATATAGGTAAACCCTTGCAAGTAAAGCTGAAGCTACCGCTTTATTAGCCCGATACCTTCCGGATGTCGGATAAGCTGCCGGTAGCAGCGACACAGATTCCTCCAGATCGGCTTCAACCTTCTGATAGACCTCATCTACCGGTGTGCGTGAAATTTTTGCATTTACAAGGTAATCAGTAGTCGTTACCAACGGCACATCTCCAAAAAAGTTTACTAAGTAAAAATGAAGGAAAGAGCGCAAAAACAGGGCCTCTCCTCTAAATTGTGCTTTTGCAGTTTCACTCAATGTACCGGAAGCAGCGATACTCTCTATCACATCGTTTGCCCGGTAAATATTCGTATAGGCATAGGTCCAAAACTCACTGACATAACTGTTCTCTGCCACAAGGTGGTTTTCTTGAAACGCACTAATAGAAGGCTCTGTATAGGTGCAATTTAATTCATCAGCTGATAAACCTGTCCGCCAAGCCGTCTGAAATCCGGTTATACTATATGGGCTCATAAGAAAATTATATATTCCCCTTACAGCAGCCTGGGCTGTGGCATCATCGGTAAAAACCTGGGTCTTTAAGAGAGAGGCAGGTGGTGTATCCACCTCTAATAACTTTTCACAGGAAATTGTTAGCATTAACAAAGGGATTAACAAGAGTGATTTAATGCAGCCTCTTAACCTGTTTATATATATAGTATTTATTAACTTTTTCATCTGTAGTGTTTTTTTAAATTAAAATTTGAGTTGAAGGCCGGCAGTGATAATAGTTAACAGAGGAATGCCTTGTGTTTCAACATCCAGAACATAGCGATTATATCGGGAGATTGTAAAGAGGTTCTGCCCCTGTAAAAAGATTTTCACCATCTTGGCCCCTGCTTTCTGAGCCATCACCTGTGGCAGGGTATAGGAGAGTGAAAGGGTTTGCAATTTGATAAAAGAGGCATCAGTCATAGCATCGGAAGCTATGTAGTAGCTCGACAAGCTTGTCCCCGGGCTTGTTTGTGAAAATTTCTGTACGTCTGTTATGTCTCCAGTCTTTTGCCAACGCTCATTCCATACCCAAAGCGGGATGTTATTATTACTGGTGCCGGCACAATAAATTGGTTTGTATCTTGCAATCTGTTCCTTGAAACGGAGCAGAAAAGAGAGCTCGAAACCTTTATAAACCAGATTGTTGGTCATCCCTCCATAAAACTTACTCTCCATGCAGTATGAAAACATCTTATCACTACTGTTAATGGTCCCATTGTCATCCACATCCAAAAAGGTATAGAGACCGGTTTGGGGATCTACCCCTGTCCAGATATAGGTACGCTGGATGGAGAGAGGCTCTCCCACTTTGTATATAGTTGCATAGGGAGATTCTTCAATACCGGGGAAGGCTACAAGTTTGTTACGGGGAAGGGAGAAGTTTGCTGAAATATTCCATTGCAGATGTTCTGAACGGATCAGATCTCCTCTTAGCAGGATTTCCCAACCGGAATTTTCGATAGTGGCTTCAAAGTTTTTTAGAATAGATGAAAAACCGGTAGTAGCGGGTAAGGTATAATTTACCAATTGGTTGGAGGAACGGTTACGGTACCAGCTAATTTCCAACCCAAACCTGTTATTTATAAAGCTTGATTCAAGAGCCACCTCCAGCTTGTTAGTCTGCTCCCATTTGAAATCAGGATTGAAAAGCATGTTAGCGTAAAGACTTAAAGAACCTTCATAAGCAATAGTGGAAGATGCCATTTTATAAAGGTCATAATACATGTAATCACCTATCATATCATTGCCGGTCACACCGTAACTGGCTCGTAATTTGCCGAAACTCATGAAGGGTAAGGCTTTATTTACCCATGGCTCTCCGGAGAAGATCCATGCTCCACCGATAGCACCAAAATTCCCGAAACGATTCTCCGGCCCAAAACGGGAGGAACCTTCGCGGCGCCCTGTAAGGTTTAGCAGATATCTTTCCTTGTAATTGTAACCTATACGGGCAAAGACAGAATTATATTTATAATTGGAGTAGTTTGAGGTGACTGCAATCGCGCCTGCAGCATCAATGGAATTTAACAAGGCATCAGAGGAATATTTTGTGCCTTGTAAAAGTTGATAATCATTAATGTTCCCCTGATAAGACAATCCCGCAACAACATCGAGTGCATGTTTTCCGAATTTATTGATATAATTCAACTGCGGCTCCAGGAGAAGTGACTGGCGATGATTGGTGCTGAAGTCTGCCATAGGGGTTACAGATTTCCGGGTAGCAGGTGGATAGACTGTGGTTGGACGTTTGTACTTAGTATCTCCGTTCATATCCGTGTATCCCAGGTTCATTTTTATCCTTAATCCCTGAAAAAGTAAATATGACAGGTTAGCACTAAAGGTAAGGTTTCGACTGTTTGATACGGCAGGATTGGCATAATTGGCCATCGGATTGGTCCAGGTTGAATTTCCGGCACTGTTCAGTGCCCAGTTAATCTCACCGTTTTCCAGGTAAAGAGGAGGGGCGTTTGGGGCAAGGGTAGTTGCATAATTCATAAGCCCTACACCCGACTTATTATTGTCCACTCCGTAGTTGATCGCAACACCGGCTCTGAATTTTCCATTGTCAGAAGAGTGGTTCAGATTCAGGTTGGCTCCTATGCGGCTGTATCCATGGCCATCATAGATCATCCCTTCCCTGTGGTAATTTCCTCCCAGCCGGAATGTGGTGTTAGCGTTGCCTCCGGTGACATTCAATTGCAGGTCGGTGATATCGGCTGTTCCGCCTAACAACTCTTTCTGCCAGTTTGTGTATCGTGTTGTGTCCCACATACCATTGATATCTGCATGGGATGTAGAAGTAGGGCTTAGTGTTACTCCGTCGTTTTTCAAAGCTTCACGCCGCATAGTCAGGTATTGCTGGGTGTTTATCAGTTCCAGCCTCCGAGTGACATTGCCGGCACCCTGATAGAAATTGATATCAAGATCAGTCTTCCCTAATTGTCCTATTTTTGTGGTGATCAAAATCACCCCGTTTGAACCTCTTGAACCATAAATGGCCGTCGCATCTGCATCTTTTAATACCTCTATACTCTGGATGTTCTCCGGGTTTATTGTGCTGAGCGGATCCAGTTTCCCCCCAAAGCGTTGCTGACTGTTGCTTGAAAGGTTGAGAGATTCTGAACTGACAGGAATTCCGTCAATAATGTAAAGTGGGAGGTTGCCATCTATTCCGGCACTTCCCGGAATGGATTTCCTAAGGTCAGTGGTACGCAGACTGTTATGACCTCTAATTCTGATCGTGGGTGCCACTCCGGGCCCAATACCAGAAGAGATCTCTAAACCGGCAACTCTTCCTTGTAAAGCCATCAATGGGCTGGTTATAGGTTGGTTGGCTATCTCTTTTGCGGTTACCTTGGCAATGTTCCCGGTTTTGGTTTTTTCAGTAACCGTATAATAACCGGCATTGATTGTAACAGCTTGTAATTCCGAAGCATTTTCTTCAATAACAAGATCTATCACACTCCTTTTGCCTACAGCTATCTCTTGTTTATTATACCCGATACAAGTAAACACAAGGATACTATTATCCCCTCCGGTTATTGTGTATTTACCGTCTGTATCTGTGCTGGCACCTTTCTTTGTTCCTTTTACCAATATATTTACACCGGGAACAGGTAATCCTTTTGAATCTTTTATAGTACCCGTGACTTTTCTTTCAATCTGATCCTGATCACCTATATTGAATGAAATATTTTCCAGACGATCTTTTTCCCGTTTTTTGAACTGTGTAAGTATAATGTAATCATCATCTTCTGCATAGCTGATATTCCTTGGTTTCAGGATTTCGTTGAGAACTTTTTCCAGTTCTTTCTTTTTTGCGTCAACAGTGATTTTGTCCTCCATATTGACAAAACTTCCGCTGTAAGCAAATTTGACAGAAGCCTGTTGTTCAATTCTGGAAAGTACCTCTTTAAGTGAAATATCATTACATTTAATGGTAATCTCCCGGTTTAGCATACCCTGCCCGTAAGAATCATTGGCAGACAAGACGCCACAGAATGTCAGAGTCATAGCTATCTGTATTAGGGAAATGCGCATAATTGTGGTAATTAAATAAGAACTTTTGCAGTTTCTTCGGTCATACCCAGTTAAATCTTGTGTATGCCGGAGAGCTTTTTCTAAAATTTTTTGCATAATTTTGTAAGGTTTAATTGTTGGAATTTTTTAAGAGAGATGAAACAATTAGACTCGGCGGGGGTGTTGGTAGCACCCCTGCTTTTTTGTCTTTCTTTTTGACTGTTAAGTATCAGGTAAATTTTTCATAGACTTTAGTTTTCTTGATTTATTATTCAGTTGCAATTTGCCATTTAAGGCTCTATTTCTTATCCTTAGCTTTAAAAATTACTTTATTATTGTCAATTTTATATTCGACAGAGAGAACTTTAGAAATAATATCCAAGGTTTTAATCAGAGACTGGCTTGTAAAATCAGCAGTTAAAATACAATCAGAAAGCGTCTCGTCTTCAAGTTTAATATCAACATCAAATTTGCCCTCTATCCTGTTGATAATCTCGTCCATTCTGGTATCGTTGAATTTCATATTGTATTCGGTCCCTTTAATTATCTCTGATTTAACCGGCTCTATAACAGCTTTGTTCTCCATAGCCAACTCTTTGCTGGAGGTAATATAGAGTGCCTTCTCCTCCGGCAACAACACTACTATCTTTTTGTTATTTAGCGAGGTTACAGAAACCTTACCGGTAAGCACTACCACTTCTATGTTCTCTCCGGAGGCTTTGATATTAAAACTTGTTCCCAAAACTGTTGTGGTAAGTTCGCCTGAGTGAACAACAAACGGTCTGGAAGAATCCTTCTCAATTTCAAACAGTGCTTCTCCGCTCAGATCTACGATTCTCTCGCCGGTTCTTTTAAAATTCTTAGGATGTTTAAGTTGACTCCCCGGCTTTAGCCAGATAATACTTCCGTCAGAGAGGATAATCTTCCTGATCTGATTCCCGGAATTTGTCACAACAGCTTCAAACTTTTTTATTTCTGAATACTCATAATACTTATAACCTCCAAAAGAGAGAACTGCAATAAGAAGTATTGATGCAGCTACTTTGAAGAGTGCAGGGATGTGAAATTTCTTTCTTATACTGATTCTGATTCCGACTTTTGAATAAATAGATTCCTTCAAATTTTGTTTTATTCTGTCTCTCTCTGCCTGGTTCACAAAGGGGATTCCTGCTTTTGGATTTGGGGAGTCAAGCCATTCCTCGATAAGTCTTTTTTCTTCTGTAGGTGATTCTCCTTTATGATAACGGGACAGCATCTGATTAAATTCTGATTCTGACATTTCCTGAAATTTTTAAGTGCTTTTATATATAAGTGACATAAATCAAGAGTAACACCTATACAGAAGTATTTATTTTTTCATAGAAATATTTCAATATTTATATATAATTTTGACAAAACAATATTATAATCAGACCATTCATTGATCATATTGATAAAGAGTTAACCCTTTTGTTAATGAAAGGCAGTGAGGATGCTTTTTGCGAGATATACGAACGGTACTGGGAAAAACTCTACCGATACGCCTTTAACAGAACAGCCTCTTCTGATGCCGCATTTGAAATTACTCAGGATCTTTTTGTCTCTTTATGGCAAAGAAGACAGGAGGTTGTGTTTAATGCCTCCTTGTCAGGTTATCTGTATGCATCTATCCGATACGGAATAATAAGGTATATTAGAAAAGACAGGTTAAGAGAGGTTTATTTCAGGGATTTTTCTTTATTTATCTCATCTCAAAAAGATAACTCCAATGAAGAGAAGGTTAATCTGCACCAGCTTGAAGAAGCTGTTGAGACTGGCATAAGAGAGTTACCTGAAAGATGCCGGGAAATTTTCCGTATGAGCAGGTATCAGAATATGTCAATTAAAGAGATTTCTGAAAAATTGAACATTTCTCACAAAACAGTTGAAAACCATCTTACAATTGCATTAAAACATTTACGCAAAACTCTGGGGGAATTTATGCTTATACTTTTAACTGCTAATTTATTTTACTAGATTTTCATTTATTTGATCAACAATGCAGATATTTTAAGATCTATCTCGAGCCATTCACTGGTTTTAACCAATCCGAACATCTCTTCAGGCGGAGTCAGTCCAAAGTCTTTCATATTTACTTTAAGATTTCCGGAAGCTGAAAGTATATTGTTTTTCAAGATTGCAGAAAAGGGCATTTCATATTGATTTGAAACGCCTGTTATTACTATGACAATCAAAGCATTGCCATTTTTTGTCTCTTTTAAATTTTCCCCGGCCAATTCCGGCGGTAAAGAAGATAAGTTGATATTTACAAGTCCAATTTTCAGATAGGGATATTTATCGGCCTGTACAAGTTTTCTAAAACCGTTCAATGCAAGATGATCATTTGATTGAAAGTCCTTTACACTGAGTAAAAGCTCTTTTTCGCTAATAGTGATAGTGTTGCCCCGGAAGAATGGCTGAAGCTTATATTCACTTCCGGGGAAAAGTCTCCCCGGAAGTGTTAAGGTAAATTTTGAAATATTGGTAGAGCCGTTTATTTTAAGGTAACTTTGAGGGGCTAGTGTCAATCTGAGTTCTGACTGACCAAGGGCTGCCGCGCTGATTAAGAGACTCAGAAAAAATAGCTGAAGGTGTTTACACATAGATTGGTTAAAAACCTATTACAGCTTCTAAAACTATGCCATTGAATTTTCCTCCGTTACGAAGATCAGAAAGAGGAAATCCGTCATATTTCTGTGAAACGTATTCCAGCTTAGTCAGAATATTCCTGGTAATGAACCAGCCTCCGCTAAAGGCAAATCTGTCTATCTTAATATCGTTCCCGGAAAGTTCAGATTTTACAACGTTATATCTGCCACCTAACCAGAAATTATCAGTTCTTCCGAAACGATAAAGCAGATCAGTGGCAAACTGGTTAGCTTTACGTTCCTCCGTTTCAGTTTTACTTCTGCCTTGTGAGCTCTCAAGTGTGGTAAACCACTCTAATCCCTTGTATTTTAACAGAAGATTTCCCATCAAAGATCTGACTTTATCTGTAAATCCAGGATTAAAACGCCCGGAGGTAAATGTTGTTGTAGCAAGGTTTGCATCCATCACTCCGTAATAGTGAGATCCGGCTCTGTCGCCTCCGTAAAGGGTATTTGAAATAGATCCAGCAGTATAGTAGGCAGACCCTGTCAGCCTCAGACGAGTGTTATCACCTATGTACTTATCAAATCCAAGTTTTCCGATAAAAGCAGGTTTGCTTTTCCCGTTGCTTGCGTCCTGATATTCAACACCTTTTAATATATCTCCTTTAATTTTACCATTTGTAACTGCTCCCAAAGCCAGAAAACCATTATAGCTAAAATTTATTTCAGCGCCGATTTCAGTTGTAAAGGCATCCATTATATAATTTTCCACAAATGGATTGTATATGGAATTACCATTATCAGATCTTCTGAAGTGGGCATCGCCATAATTAATCTCCATATGTCCGACTTTTATTGTGGTGTAATTCATTATATTATCCAGAAAATCGCTTTTGATGAACGGTAATTTATCTAATTGCAGATAGCCTCCTTTAACCCAAGTCTCGTTGTGATGCCGGGATGAGAGATACAAAGTCATATTCAATGTCACTCCATCAGCAAGATATGTGTCAAGGTAGAGATTTGCGTTTGCTGTGTTAAAGCCGGGAACGATATCAACAAGACCTGGATCTGCAGTGGAAGTATTGCTATGGCTTAATGACTGAAAAGATTGAGTGAAGCTGCCGCCAAGTTTGATTCTGAATCCGTCGTATATAACATTCTCCTTTTTCTGTGGTTCGAACAAATTGATGCCTGACCTGTCATAGGGCCGTATCTGTGCGTTAATCATACCACTCATAAAGATAATGAGTGTAAGTATTGGTAATCTATTTTTCATTATTAAATATTGTTTGTTAATTCATTTTTTATTTTTGAGGATTGGGTACAGTAACGCTGAATTTTAAGTTTATCTGATCTCCTGTCTTGATTAATCCAAGCATCGCTGTTGGAGGATCAATTTTAAAATCGCTCATCTTTAATGGAATGTCCCCCCTGAAAATATATGATGATGTCCCATTCTTTTCGCCGTTGGATTTGAATGTGATTTTCTTTGTCACACCCGCTATTGTAAGTTCACCAGTTAGAGTCAGCTCAGCTGTGGATTCGGTAATAACCGGTTTTGCAGGTTGTGTAAGCTTAAATGTTATGAGCGGATTTTTGTTGGATTTTAAAGCTTCATAGGTTTTTTTATCCATCAGCCTCTCTTCGTCCTTGCTTTTTATCGATAATACAGGGATGTTCAAAACAAGGCTTTCAATTTGATCATTATTTAGCACAAATTCCCCTGTAACTTGATTAACAACACTTTCCCAGTTGTGCAGAGAAGAAGTGCCGTGTATTGATATTGACGACTTAAACGTGCTTGTCTTTAATCCCTCTGCATTTAATGCCAAAGAGACAAAGAGTAAAGACATAGTCAGCAATCGTGATTTATTTATAAGACTTTTGGTTGTCATAATGCATTAATTTTTAGTTGTTGCAGCTAATAATCTGATAAAGATTTTTTTCGGAAAGGATTTTTATAATGTTGTCTCTGAATTCATTCCAGTATTTTCGGGAACAACAGTCATACGATCGTTTGCAGTATTCACAGTTATCAATACATTCCACCACTGTTACAGGTTCAAAAGCAGTATAAATGTCCAGAACAGTTATTTTTTCTGCCGGACGTGTGAGTCTGTATCCGCTGCCTTTCCCTTTTGATGTTGTAATCAGCCCTTTGGCCTTGAGTGATGAAATTATGGAATCCAGATATTTTACCGAAATATTCTGGTTAACTGCAATATCCTTTTGCAGAATCCCCCCGGGATTATCAGATTTTGCAATGTCTATCATCGCTCTCATTCCATACCTGATTTTTGTGTTAAGTTTCATAGCATTCTTATTTATAATGCAAAGTTAGAAAAAATATTAATCCTATAACATGAGTGGGATAAAAAAGTTGATTCTCTTAATAAATAGATTTTTACAAACTGGAATTTAAGACCATTACTGGCGATCTTTATAAATTTGATCAACTTAAGGGGAAAAAGATTCTGATTGTTAACACAGCCTCAAAATGTGGATACACTCCCCAGTTTAAACAACTCGAAGAACTTAATCAGCAGTACGGGGAAAAGCTTGTAATACTTGGCTTCCCCTCAAACGATTTTATGGGACAGGACCCGGGCAGTAATCAGGAGATTATGGAATTCTGCCAGGTTAATTACGGTGTAACATTTAAAATGATGGAGAAATCGTCGGTAAAGGGTAAGGAGCAAAACAAGGTTTTCAAATGGCTCTCAACCAAGGAGAAAAACGGATGGAACGACAACTCCCCGGGGTGGAATTTTGCAAAATATCTTATTGATGAACAGGGAAGACTGTTAGGTTTCTGGCCCTCAAAAGTAAAGCCGACAGACAAGGAGATAACTTCAAAATTGTGATTTAAATAATTAAGCGAGAGAATGAAGCCGTCAGGATGGCAAATCGTTGCCCAGAAACTTACTGCTCACATTCGCCTGATAGCTTTTTGATACAGGGATATCAGGAGTACCGGGCTCTTCAATTTCCAGCATAAGCCCCTCTTTTGTACGTCGTATAACCTTTACTCTGTTGAAATTGACCAGATAGGAACGGTGACATCTGCCAACGGAGGTTTTTTTAAGCATATTTTCCAGGTTTTTAAGTGTATTCCTCAACAGATAGGTTTTAGTCTTTCCATTGGAGGTGTAATGGATAACTGCGTAATTCTCGTCAGATTCTATATAGAGAAGATCTTCCAGCAGTACAGAGAGCATCAGATTATTCTTCTCATCCCGGAAGGTTATACTTTTTAATGGATTGAGTTCCTGTTTTTCTCCCTCCTCAATTTTTTTTAGCTTTTTATTGCTCTCTTCCCACCCGAAATAATACCAAAGTGCAATATAGGGCAGAAGCAGCACAAGAGTAGTATTAATTATCGAATTCTTGAAAGTAAGCATAATATCGGCTCCTTCCTTAACACTCACCGAGTATATTGTGTAAAACAGGGACATAAAAAGTATCTCAAGAAGTATCCAGATAATGTAAAGCCGGTATGATATCTCACTCTTTTTGCTATAGAAATACATTATTATTCTGCTGATAATAACTACAAGTACCCCGGTGAGAATAATCAGGCTGGAGTAAACGAAGAACATAAAGTCACTCACCGGATACCAGCTGGCCGAATCAAAAGGCTTGTATATATTGATAAAGACCAGTGCGAACAGGGCGGTGAGAAGAACCAGACGGAATATGTTCCTCTTTTCATTTATGTATCCGGGGATATTTGCCATAATTACACAAAAGTAATCAAATTAATTTGGTCACACATATTTAAATTTCATCCCTCATAATCAGTTTTTGTCACTTCTCCTATCCCTCCGCACCATTTTTTTGACAAAGAATTCCAGCAGATGTTCTTTTGTAAAAAATTAGTATGCAATGAATTTTCAAAAATTTACATTTAGGGAGATTAAGGGTAGGGGAGAGATTGCAACTGATATGAAAAAAAGTGTAATCCCCTCGTTTTTTCCTTTAGGAGACGATAAAATTGTCGAAAACCGCAGGTTCGAATATCAGATTGCAGTTCCTGAAAAGATGAAAGTAAGCAAAAACGGAAAAACTACATCTGTCATTATTCTCTTTCACGGACTTAATGAGCGTAGCTGGGACAAATACTATCCCTGGGCTTCATACATAAGTAATGCAACAGAAAAGCCCGTCTTGCTTTTTCCTGCAGCATTCCACATAAACAGGGCTCCCTCTCAGTGGAGTGAGTCGAGAACAATGCAAAGATTTGTATCAGACGAAAAAGAGGCCTCAGAAAGAGAAAGACATCTGACATTTCTTAACTATGCACTAAGCAAAAGAATCGAAGCCGATCCGTTTAGATTTTACCTCTCCGGGAGAGAGAGTATTAACAATGTTTGCCAGATAGTGGAGGACATCCGCAAGGGAAACCATCCCCTTATTGAAAACAACGCAAAGATTGATATTTTTGCCTACTCCATAGGAGTGTTGATGGCACAGGTGTTGCTCCTGGCCAACCCCGGAAATCTTTTTACAACTACCAAATTATTCGCTTTTTGCGGAGGTTCTGTCTTTAATAAGATGAACGGAGATTCAAGAATGATAATGGACAGAAACTCTTTCAGAGCATTGGTTGACTATTATTCAAATCGTTTCATCTTTTTCAAGGACGAGAAAAGGCTTAAGGGTGATGCTCTTGAGCACGCATTTATCTGTCATATAGACTCTTTGCTATATAGAGAACAAAGAGAGAGTTTTTACAGGGAGAGCTCATCCAGAATCAGGATCCTTGCATTAAGACAAGATAAGGTGATACCAACAGAGGGTATAGTAGATGCCCTGGGAGATGAACATAAAAAATCTTTGGAGGTGATTGATTTCCCTTTTCCTTATACACACGAAAATCCCTTTGGGGCTATAGCGTTTAAAGAGGGAATTGAAAAAAATGTGTGGTTCAGGAGCGTTTTTAACAGAGTGTCAGAATTTCTCGGTTAACCCTTTCAGCAATGACTGAGAATCCAAATTATTGCGCTCAATGTCCTTGAAGTAATTTACAGTTCCCACCTTAAGTTCCACGGTAGAGGCATCGTCGCATACAATGATTCCCTTTTTGTGCATCTGCAGAACACTCACTGTGTACATATGATTCACGCTTCCCTCTATTGCTTCGTAAAGGGCTCTTGCCTTGTGGTGTCCGTTTACCAGAATCATCACCTCTTGTGCATCCATAATTGTTCCGACGCCAACTGTAAGTGCAGTCTTGGGAACCTTGAGGATATCGTTGTCAAAGAATCTTGAGTTGGCAATTATGGTATCTGTTGTAAGAGATTTGAGTCTGGTGCGGGAACAAAGTGATGAACCTGGTTCGTTGAAAGCAATGTGTCCGTCAGGCCCCATCCCTCCAATGAACAACCTGACTCCACCGTAAGAGGCCATCTTCTTCTCGTACTCCTCGCACTCCCTTTCCGGGTTGGAGGTGTTACCGTCAAGAATATTAGCATTCTCCCTGAGTATGTCTATGTACTGAAAAAAGTTGTTCCACATAAAGGAGAAATATGATTGAGGATGCTCCTTCGGAATGCCGACATATTCATCCATATTGAAAGTGACCACATTTCTGAATGATACAATCCCCTCCCGGTAGTACCTGATAAGTTCCTTATACGTTCCACTTGGAGTGGATCCTGTGGGCAAACCCAGCACAAATGGGTTCGAGGCAGTCGGAGAGTACTCGAGTATCTTCTTTACAATGTAGGCTGCAGCCCACTTTGATATATCTTCATAGTTGTTCTGAATAATTACCCGCATATTATTTATTGTTATTCATTAAATTCCTTCCCAGCAGCTCTCTGGCATTTGCAATAGCAGCTTCTCCCGTTTCAGACCCGCTCAGCATCCTGGCCAATTCCAGAACTCTCTTCTCACCAGTTATCTCCTTGATTTTGGTCTTTGTGGTGTTTTTCTCGTCTATCTCTTTGAAAACCAGTAAGTGCGTGTTGCCTTTGCTGGCTATTTGAGGCAGATGAGTAATTGCAAATATCTGCATTTTTTTGGAGAGTTCTGCTATAAGATCTCCCATTTTATCTGCAATGCTCCCGGAAACACCACTGTCAACCTCGTCAAGTATCATTGCCGGCATATTTCTTCTCTTTGCCAGGACTGATTTCAGACACAACATAATCCTTGAGATCTCACCTCCTGATGCAATCTTGGAGAGCTGGCGCGGCTCAATGTTTTTGTTGGCAGAAAAGGAATACAGGATATTATCTTTTCCAAAGCAATTGAATTCATCTCTCTCCTCAATATCCACAACAAAAACTGCGTAAGGCATTTCAAGACTTCTTACCTCGGCTGTAATCTCCTGAGTAAATTCTTTGCAGTGCAATATCCTCCTTTCGTGCAGTTCTGATGCAAGCTCCTTCAGCTCTGCAGATGATGCTGACAGTTCGGCGCGTACTTTTTCCAGCTCCTGCGAGATATTCTCAGTTACTTGCAGGCTATTTTCCAGTTGCGTCCTTATCTCAATAAGATCTTTCATACTCTTCACCTGATGTATGCTCATCAGCTTGTAGATAAGGTTAATCCGATCTTCAAGACTAGAAAGTTTTTCAGGTGATACAGTCATTCTCTCGCCTCTTCTTCTGAGATCATCTTCCATGTCTATCAGCTCAAGACGTGAGCTTTCGAGCCTGTCGCAAAATTCCTGAACCGATTTATAATTTTCTGCAATTCTTTCAAGCAGCCCTTGAGCCTCCTTTAAACTCTGGATGAGAGATTTCTCTTCTGCTGAGGGAGAAATCAACTCTGCGGCTGAGAGGAGCGAGTTCTGAATCTCCTCTGCATTGCTCAGGACTTTGAATTCCTCTTCCAATTCTTCCAGCTCACCCTCTTTTAAAGAGGCTTCAACAAGCCTGTTATACTGAAAACGGTTAAACTCTTCCTGACTTTTCTCCTTTCTTACCCTCTCCTCAAGTTCTTTCAACTCTTTTTCAAGGCCGGATACTTTGTCGAAGCACTCCTTGTACCTGCCAAGCAAAGATTCGTTTCCCGCATACGCATCCAGAACCGAAAGCTGAAATCCTGAATCTGCCAGTAACAGATGCTGATGCTGTGCGTGAATATCAACAAGGCTATAGGAGAGCTCCTTCAAATCGTTAAGAGAGACAGGTTCGTCGTTGAGAAAAGACCTGGACTTGCCGGATGGAGAAATTATTCTGCGTAAAATAAGCTCTTCATTTTGACCAAAATCTGAGAATACCGCTTCAACAACACAATTCTTGTCTCTCTCCTTGAGAATGGTCAGGTCTGCCTTAGCTCCAAACAACAGAGAAATTGCTCCCATAAGTATAGATTTGCCGGCACCTGTTTCACCCGTAATAATAATAAGTCCACGGGGGAAAGATACCTCAATGTTCTCTATAAGAGCATAATTTGATACTGTCAGTGATTTGAGCATGATAGCATTTTTTCGACATAATCGACAATATCAGACGCTACCTCTGCTTTATTCTTTACAGGGTATTCCTGAACCGATCCCTCCCTGTCAATGATAGAAATTTTGTTGGTCTCACTGCCGAAACCTGCCCCCTTATCTCTCAGGGAGTTGAGTACAATCGCATCCAGATTTTTTTTCAGAAGCTTTTTTCTGGCATTTTCAACTTCGTTATCGGTTTCGAGTGCAAAGCCGATCAAAATAGTTCCCTCTCTCTTTACCTTTCCTATCCCGGCAGCAATGTCCCTGTTGGGTGTGAGACTGAGAAGATAATCCTCCTTCTCTCTTTTAATCTTTTTCCCGGTGTACTCTTTTGGCCTGAAATCTGCAACAGCAGCACAAAGAACCGTTATATCCGCACCCTTTTCATATTCCTCTAAAGCAGACATATACATCTCATCTGCAGTCATAACATCTATTTTTCGAACAGATTTGCCGGATAATTTGACAGATACAGGTCCGCTTACCAGAGTAACCAAAGCCCCTCTTTCTGCGAATTCAGAAGCTATGGAATAGCCCATTTTGCCCGAGGAGTGGTTAGTAATATATCTTACAGGGTCTATTGGCTCTCTTGTAGGACCGGCTGTGATGAGTACTTTTTTGTCTTTAAGCGATTCTTTTTTCTGAAACAGTCTCTTGACATAATCCAGAATCATCTCCGGCTCCTCCATTCTTCCTTTGCCCTGTAATCCGGATGCAAGCTCACCAGTTACGGGTTCAATGATTTTAACCCCTCTTTCTTTAAGAATGTTAAGATTGTTCCCGGTGGCGGGGTGTTTGAACATATCCAGATCCATAGCGGGTGCTACAATTACAGGAGATCTGCTGGAAAGGTATGTGGTGAGCAGAAGATTGTTTGCAATGCCGGCCGCCATAGCTGCAATGGTATTTGCGCTTGCCGGCGCAATTATGTAAAGGTCTGTCCAGAGCCCCAGAGAAACGTGACTGTTCCAGTCCCCGTTTTCGGGATTATAGAATTCTACCAGTACAGGATTTCCCGAAAGAGTTGCCATTGTCAGGGGAGAGATAAACTTTTTGGCCATATCAGTCATAATAACTTTGACCTCAGCTCCCTCCCTGACCAATAGACGAACAAGCACTGCAGCCTTGTAAGCCGCAATGCTCCCGGTTAAGCCAATCAGAATATGTTTGCCGTTAAGCAATTATCCCTCAATTTTTTTATAAGTTATAAGATCCTCTTCAAATTCGCTTATGGCAAGAAGGGTGGGTTTGGGCAACTTTTCGTAATAACGCGATATCTCTATCTGTTCTCTGTTCTCAAATGTCTCCTCTAGTGTGTCGGCAAGGTTGGAAAACTCTTCCAGTTTAAGCTTCAGTTCATTTTTGAGTTCTGCCGATATCTGGTTTGCCCTCTGAGCGATAATCATTGTTGTTTCATATATGTTGCCAGTCTTGGAGCATAATTTGGAGATATCCCTGGTTACGGTATTGACCGGTACATTTTTTTTGATTTCCATTTTTTTATTTATTAGAATATTGTTGAGCCTTGGCGAACATCGAGTCAACCTCCTTCCTGTATCTGGAATCCGGGAACTCGCTGATAAAATTGTAATACTCGTCTATCAGAGTCAGAAATCTCTCTCTCTGTTTTGCAGCGATACTGTTGCTGGCATACATATAGTTTGCGGCAACAATGTAATACATAATGTCTTCCCTATACAGATTATCTGCATTTTCTTTGAGGGCGTTCTTAAGAGCGTATGAGGCTGCTCTGTAGTCTTCGATTGTGTAGTAAAGCTTTGCTGCTTCAAAACTCTTTCTGTCCAGTCTCTCCTGCAAATCAACAAGCATATCGCGGCATCTCTTAATATTTGTTGTGTTAGGATGCTCGTAAAGGTATTCGTTTATTGCAGCCATAGCCTTGAAAGTGGGCATTTGATCAAGTTCGTGGCGGTATGTGGACTGGTAAAGGCACTCAATTCTCAGGAATTTTGCCTCCTCAGTGAAAGAACTCCTGGGAAATGTGCTAATGAATTTTTCAAAAATTGTCTCAGCCGTGGTAAGATCTCCATACTTGAAATTGCTGAGTCCGTGGTAAAACTGAACGGTGTCATCCTTGTCACTTCCGCTCACAGCAAGCAGCAAATTTTCGAAAAGGGTGGCTGCCTTAAGATATTTCCCCTGATTGTAGTAGTCCATAGCACCGTCATACACAGTTTGTACATCCGGAGATCTTAGAAGAGCCTCGTAAGGCGACTTGCAGGAGAAAAACAGTGTCCCTGCAACAAAAGCTAAGGAAAATAATCTTGTAAGTTTCATTTTTTACTATTTGTTTTCAGACAGAAAGCGTTCTGCATCAATTGCTGCCATACAGCCTGATCCGGCGGCGGTGATTGCCTGGCGATAATGTGGATCCTGTATGTCACCTGCGGCAAAGACACCCGGAACATTTGTCCTGCTGCTCTTTCCCTCAGTAAGTATATAACCCTCTTCATTGGTTTTAACCCATTTGCTAAAAAGGTCAGAGTTGGGATGGTGACCAATTGCAACAAAATAACCGTGTATGTCAATCTTTTTCTCGCTCCCGTTCTTATGTACAAGAATCGCACCATCAACGCCTCCGGTAGGTGTTCCTGTAATCTCTTTTGTATTGTGGTTCCACAGTATCTCAATGTTTGGAGTGTTCATCACCCTCTCCTGCATTATCTTGGAGGCCCTCAGGACATCTCTGCGGACTATCATATAAACTTTGCTGCAAAGTCCTGCAAGGTATGAGGCCTCTTCGCAGGCAGTGTCACCACCTCCTACAACAGCCACAACTTTTCCTCTGTAGAAAAACCCGTCACAGGTAGCACAGGCAGAAACCCCCTGTCCTTTATATCTCTCCTCTGACTCCAGCCCTAAATACCTTGCAGTTGCACCTGTGGCAATAATAAGTGTTTCGGCTTCAATTACTTTCTCGTCTTCGATCGTAATCCTGAATGGCCTTTCAGAGAGATCAGCCTTTGTTGCATTGCCGCTGCGGACATCAGTTCCGAATCGGATAGACTGTTCCTTTAAGTCGTCCATCATCTCCTGACCGGTGACACCCTTGGGATATCCTGGGAAGTTATCAATTTCTGTAGTGGTTGTAATTTGCCCTCCTGGTTGAATTCCTTCATAAAGAACCGGGCTGATGTTTGCCCTCGATGCATAAATTGCAGCTGTGTAGCCCGCAGGTCCGCTTCCGATTATCAGGCATTTTACTCTTTCAGTACTCATTTGTAAAATTTAATATATTTAATTAACTGACAAAGGTAAATATTTTTTTCTTATTGCCATCTCCAGCCTCAACTCCCATACCAGCAGACAGGAGACTACCCATCTCGAAAGCAGCATCCATAGAAACATTCCCCCGACAGATGCCAGCAAAAGAAGGTCTTCCAGATTGCTATGTGAAATACCTATATGGTGGTTGAGAAGATCGATCTCCCTTTTGCTAACCTTACCCCTGTTGTATTCGTCAATCATCACTGCAGCACCGTATGCCAGACCCAGTATATTTGCAATAATCCAAAGAAATGAACATTTTGCGGGGAGTCCGAAAAGAGTCATCAGAGGCCTTAAGGCTTTTGATATCCAGCGTATCACACCGAATTCCGAGAGAAGCCTTTGCATTACTGAGAGAGTTATAATCAATACTGTCATCTTTATTATAACTTCTCCGGTTGAGTAGAACCAGTCTTTAAGAAGCACACTTATTGCCGGGGCTTCTGATAGCCCTGACGCAGCCTGCCTGACAGGCTCGCCGGGCATAATCAGGTTTAGTGTAAATCCCAGAAAGAATGCAGAAATAGTCCTTATTAAAATCATCCTTATGGCAGAGGATCCTGTTTTTTTCTGTACTGCTGTTTCGGTAATAATGTTGTGGGAGCATAGAATCATTACCGATAGGATAGTTATTGCCCTAATGTCCAGATCAAGGGTGGCGATAACAGCAATCGCTGAGTAAACATTTACAAAATAGCCGGTTACATAGGCCAGAGCTGCTTCGCCGGGTAATCCGGCAAGATCGAATAGAGGCTGAATAAGATTGGAAAACCAAGGTAAAATATTAAAAAACTTAAGAAGAAGAATTGCTAAAGATATACCTGTGGTGACTTTGATAAGCCACCAACAGGTTTTTAGTGCACCGGGAAGTGCTTCTTTTACAGCTTTTTTGCCTCTGTCTAATACGGATTCTTCCATTCAGTGAATAATCCGCGAAGATAATCTGTTTTTCAGACTTTAGTAATTATTTTTCTTAGGTTCGAAGTATGCCTTGGGGTGGTCGCAGGCAGGACAATTTTCAAGAGCTTTCTTTCCTTTGTGAACATAGCCGCAATTTCTGCACTGCCACTCTATTACCTCTTCCCTTTCGAAGACAGTTCCGGTTTTTACTCTCTCCAGAAGTATTCTGTATCTTTTCTCGTGTTCTTCCTCTACCTTTGCAATCATCTTAAAAGCTGTGGCAATCTTTGGAAAGCCCTCCTCCTGTGCGATTTTTGCAAATTCTGGATAAAGTTCGCTCCATTCTTCGTTCTCGCCTGCTGCAGCTGCCGCCAGATTCTCTTCGGTTGTACCTATAATGCCGGCAGGATAAGTTGCTGTAATCTCAACCATACCTCCTTCAAGAAATTTAAAGAACCTTTTTGCGTGTTCCTTCTCCTGTTCGGCTGTCTCTGCAAACACACCGGCAATTTTCTCGAATCCCTCTTTTTTTGCAACACTTGAGAAGTAAACATATCTGCTTCTGGCTTGTGATTCTCCTGCAAAAGACTTTAACAGGTTTTTTTCTGTTCTGGTTCCCTTTATGCTTTTTTCCATATATTAAGTGATTTTGGTGTTTATCCTTCTATTACAAAGATAATAAATCCACCTTGAATTTGTATATTCGCAATATCATTAATTTTTATTCTGATGAAAGAAAACGGATTGGATAAGTTGCGTAATTTTTTGAAAAGAGAATCTCTGTCAGGAATGATTATTCCATCTAATGATCCTCATTTCGGAGAGTATATTCAGGACTATTACAAAGTCATAAGTTATCTTTCCGGATTTACCGGGGAGGCAGGGACATTGGTTGTTACACTCGAAGATGCAGCTCTTTGGACCGACTCCAGGTTCTTTATACAGGCTGAGATTCAGCTTGAGGGAAGTGGTGTGGAACTGAAAAAACTGAAAACTCCGGGGTGCGAACCGATAGAGGATTGGCTGAAAGAGAGGCTGACTCCGGGCAAACAGGTGAGTGTGGATTCAGATCTTTACTCCCTTAGTGCGTATCGTTCCCTCAAGAAAAACCTTCAGCCTCTTGACCTTGTCTCAGTAAAAGATCCCTTTTCTGAGATCTGGCAGGAGAGGGGAGTCGTCAGAAGTGAAAAAATCAGATTTCTTGGGACCCATACAACCGGAGAGAACATTCATTCCAAACACTCAAGAGTGGTTGAAACTCTCGGTCTCAAGGGAGAATTCCTGTATCTTGTGTCTGCCTGTGACGATGTTGCCTGGCTTTGCAACATAAGGGGCAACGATATTGATTACAATCCTGTTCCGCTTTCGTATGCTGCAATCTCCCGGGAAAATGTATATCTCTTTGTGGCAGAAGGTTCTTTGCACCTGAAAGAGAAAAATCTTCTGGAAGCAGAGGGTGTATCAGTGATGAAGTACAATGAATTTGAGAATTTCATCGCAGATTTCTCTCCCTCCGCAGTAAGGATTGCCTATCCTGATAAACTGACTATTAGCAAATATATTGCTGCGACATCAAAAGGTGCTGAGTTTATACCTGATACAGTAAGGGGAGGAGTTGTCTCCTCTCTTAAGGCAGTTAAAAATCCAACAGAGATAGAAGGGTTCAGAAGTGCTTATATACTTGATGGAGTTGCCTGGGTCAGGCTGCTTATATGGCTTCAGAAGAGGCTTCTTGAAGATTCGCCTCTCCCTACAGAGGCTGATGTATCAGATAAACTAATAGAATTGAGATCAGAATCTGAAGATTATATTGGAGAAAGTTTTGCCCCGATATCTGCCTGGGGTCCCAATGCTGCGATGCCGCACTACGAAAAAGACGAAAATAAACCGGTGAAGCTGGTTAAGAGAGGATTCCTTCTTCTGGATACCGGAGGTCAGTATACTTTTGGAACCACAGATACAACCAGAACACTGGCAATGGGTGAAATTTCAGAGGAACAAAAAACAGACTATACACTGGTTCTCAAAGGAATGATCAATCTGTCTTCTGCAAAGTTCCCCTCAGGGACAAGAGGTGCCCAACTGGACTTTCTTGCAAGGGGAGAGATCTGTAAAGCGGCCAAAGTCTATTTTCACGGTACAGGCCACGGAATAGGCCATGCACTTTGCGTTCACGAGGGTCCTCAAAGCATAAGGATGGAAGAAAATCCAGTCCAGCTTGAGCCCGGAATGGTTCTTTCCAACGAGCCTGCTGTTTATGTCGAGGGAGATTACGGCATTAGGATAGAAAACACAATACTTTGCCGTAACTGGAAAACAACCTCTTGGGGTAATTTCCTTGATTTTGAAACACTTACACTTGTGCCGATAGAAAAAACCGCAATAGACAAAAAATTACTCGGGGCAGAATCTGCCCTGTGGCTAAATAATTATCACAAGATGGTAAGAGAGATTCTATCTCCGCTGCTTAACGAAGATGAGCGGATCTGGCTAGCGGACAAAACGTCGGATCTGGACTGAAAAATCGGGGTTGTAAATGATGAGTCTGGTGGCATTGTTTACAAATCCCTGCCCCACTTTTTCAAGCATCAGGTCGCTTTGAAGAAGTTCTTCCCTGTAACCATCCACTCGTTTGACGAATCTCGGACCGTACCTGAAGAGGTTTTTGAGGAAGAATTTGCCAAGGTCGTATCCCTGAAAAGAGTATGGAGAAGGTTCTCCCGAGAAGTATGAATGATAGCTGTCCATAAAACTTTTTACCTCTTCACTTTCGTAGTCAACATAGTATTGAAGGGATAAATGCAGGTTCATTGAGTGGTAGTAAGTAACATCAACATTGTCAAAGTTTCTCCACCTGGGTGTTCCGTATAGAGATATTTTGTAGTTGTTTCGCGAACAGAGCAAATTCAGATTTCTGAGTACATCAGAAACAAAAGCTTCTGAGTTGGATAATACAACAATTTCATTTAGTTTTGAATCAGAAAGACGGGACATCATTCGTGATCCTATCTCTCTGCCTGACAAAACATTGTAAGAAAGAGAGGAGTATCGGATTCCAAGTTGACCGAGAATCTCTTTGCTGGTGCTTACCAGAGCAGAGTCGGCACCGGACTCTTCGAATATTAAAGTGACCTGGCTGTTCCTTGAAAGAACTTTTAAAAGATTAAGCTGTTGAATGTATGTTGATATTCCTATCTGAAAGAACAGAGGATTATATTTTGCCAGATCTTCAGTACTTGGATCCATCGGTGACACAATTGGAATGTCATACTCTGAGGCATATTCCAGCACCTCTGCAACTTCTTCCCTGAAAACAGGGCCAATTATCAAATCGCTTTCCTGTAGCACTCCGCTTTGGCAAAGGACTCTTCCGGAGGGATACTCTTCTATATCAAACACGCTGAGGTCTAAACTCATGCCGGCATCCTTCATTTCCTGGGCAGCCATAAGAAATCCCTGGTAAAAATCAATATAATTGTTTCCCGAATAATTAGATGTGTTTTCCGGCAGGCCAAATGGCAGAATCAGGGCAATTTTTGCACTCCTTTCGAGGCCTCTTTCAGGAGGAGTTATGTTCTCGGCAATATTGTCGTTCTTATCGGGTAAAATATTTAATTGTACTTTTGGGTTTGTCTCCTCGGTTACTGATTTTTCTACTGCTGTTTCTACTGTTGTTTCGACTTTGTTCCTTGTTAAAGTAGTTGTTTGTTTTAAAGACTCTTGTCTTAAGGTTTCCTTTTCCAGAGCTTCCTTAATTTTTTCTTCCTGCCTCTGTGCTTTTAGCCTGGTTTTTTCTTCCCTGACACTCTCCTTTCTTGCAGCTTCCAGTCTGGCAGCTTCGAGTCTTGCAGCATCCAGCCTTTCAGACTCTTGCCGTGCTGCTTCCAGTTTTTCAGCCTTTTCTCCTGCTTCTTTTTCTTTGTTGGCTTCCCGCTTTTCTGCTTCTATCTTTTTTGCCTCTTCATCATCTTCAATTCTCTTCTCTTTGCTATTATCCTTGCCAGGCAGAGTTGTGCCGCTCAGGGTCAGATCATCCTTTTTTGAAGGATTCTCTTTGTAAGGGATCAGGAGCTCCTGTCTGGTCCTGACTTTGGGTTCGGAAAGAGAATTGAGAGCTATGATCTCTCCCGGGGAGACCCCGAATTGATCTGAAATTGTTTGAAGATTATCAAACCACTTTACAGTGTATTTAATATATTTTCTGGTTCGTACTTCGGCTTTTCTGATTAAAAGGAGTGCACCCTCCCTTAATCCGTTCCCAAGCCCGGGGTTATCATTGAGCAACTGTTCGGCATCAACCCCATAAACCCTGCAGAGCGAATATATGGTCTGGCCCTTTTCTACCTTGTGACGGTGAAAAAGTATCCCGTCCTTTCGTAGGGTGTCACCTGAAATTACAATCTGTGGTTGCTGCTGACCGTAAGATGAGCATACAAAAGAGATTGCAAATATAAGGGTTAAAAAAAGTGCTTTCATAATCTTGAGAGCATATTGAGTATGTTTGTCTCTATTCTTTCGTAAATATCCTCTCCGTATTGAGCTTTTACAAAAGCTGTACCGGTAATTTTTTCGTATAGCTCAATGTATCT
The DNA here is from genome assembly GCA_002428635.1 of Bacteroidales bacterium UBA6088. Lineage (GTDB taxonomy): Bacteria > Bacteroidota > Bacteroidia > Bacteroidales > UBA932 > Bact-08. The sequence continues at coordinate 31,350 of DIXE01000018.1, read as the reverse complement.
GTCAGAAATGGAGTCTACAATTTGATCTGTCATAACCGGAAGAGACTGTCCAGGCTTCCCCGAAAAATTGTTCTCCATAAGCCACTCCCTTACAAACTCCTTGGAGAGTTGCCTTTGGGGCAATCCCTTTGAGAATAGCTCCGGATAGCTTTCGGAGTAGAAATATCTGGAAGAGTCCGGAGTGTGAATCTCATCTATAAGATAAATTTTATCTCCCTTCTTTCCAAACTCGTATTTTGTATCAACAAGCATCAATCCCTGCTCAGCGGCAATTTCGCTGCCACGTTGGAACAGCTCCAGCGAATATTTTTCGAGCAGAAGATAATCCTCTTCGGAGACAATACCCCCTGAAAGAATCTGGTCACGGGAAATATCCTGATCGTGTTCGCCGATTTCTGCCTTTGTTGTAGGAGTTATTATCGGGTTTTCAAACTTCTGATGCTCTTTCATGCCTTCGGGAACAGGGACTCCGCATATCTGCCGCGCACCGGCCTTGTATGCTCTCCAGGAGCTGCCGGTAAGGGTAGAACGAACAATCATCTCAACAGGAAACCCAACGCATTTGTGACCAACAGTTACCATCGGATCAGGAGACGCTATCTTCCAGTTGGGGACAATGTCAGAGGTGCTGTCCAGAAATCTGGAGGCTATCTGATTTAACACCTGGCCTTTGTAGGGAATTCCTTTTGGAAGAACTACGTCAAATGCCGATATTCTATCGGTTGCTATCATTACCAGATAATCATCTCCGATAAAATAGACATCTCTTACCTTCCCGGTATATTTTCCGCTCTGGCGGGGAAAATTGAATTCTGTTCCTATAACTGCTCTCATAAATCCGATGTTATATTGTATGATAAAAATCTGTAAGTTTATTTGCAAAAACCTCCCAGGATAGCTTTGATTTGTGCTTTTTGATATTGTCTGCCATTACTGAGTAGAGGTTCTTCTCAAAAAAATCTCCTATGGCTTCCTTAATAAGTTTTGGATCAGGAGCATCGACCACAATACCTGCGCCGGGCTCCTCTATGCTCTCTCTGAGTCCTCCTGCAGAGGTAGTAATCATTGGCAACTCGTAATGATAAGAAATTGAGCTTATTCCGCTTTGAGTTGCGCTTTTGTACGGAAGAACGCATACGTCACAAGCAGAGAAAAACAGAGGCACCTCACTGTCAGGAATATATCTGGTAAAAAGCTTAACCCTGCTCTTGTCGGGAAGCTTATTTAGCTGTTCTGTGTATGAAGAAAAGCTCCCGTAAGGTTCACCCGCAATCACCAGCTGATACCTTTCATCCAGCATAGAAAAGGCATCTATCAGCACATCCAGCCCTTTGTAATCCCGTATCAAACCAAAAAAGAGAATTGTCCTTTTGCCTTTTTCAAGGCAAAGTTTCCCGGCAGCCTCATCCCTGTTGATCCCGGTTCCGAAGTGATCGTAAACCGGGTGCGGGATGCAGGTATAGAGAGCATCCTTCCTGAGCTTTAACAAATCATCCCCAACCGATCCTGAAAGCACCACAAATCCATCCGAACCGCCAAGAAAGTACTTGGTGAAGGGTTTGTCGTAAAACATTGGTTCGTGTGGTATCACATTGTCAAGAATAGAGATGACCTTTGTATTTTTATTTTGTTTTCTTGCTATAAATCCAAGCGAGGGAGCAAACCAGGGCATCCAATAACGCATCAGAAGGAGATCGGGCTCAAATTCCCTGATCTTTTTTGCAGTTTTAAAAAAAGTGAATGGATTAACTGTATCCAGTATCTGAGTGTTCTCTATCTCAATGGCGGGATCACCCTTCTCTATGAACTGGGTCTTTCCGGGAAAAAGGATTTTCGGGTATTGCCGTTTGAAGTTGAAAGCTTTGACATTGTGATTCCGGCTCAGTTCCCTGTAAAGATTGGCATTGAACTGTGCAATCCCTCCCCTGTAAGGATAAAAACTGGATAGAATTGCTATCTTCACACGGTTACCTATTTTTACCCCTTGTTGCAACATACTCCTCATTGAGACCCTGAACCACCTCATTGGTTATATTGAGAGCAGAGTCGCCCTTGAGAATTGTGCTAGTGCTTTGTGTGTTGATTATAAGAGAATACTTTTTCTCAGCATTGTACTTCTCAAGGTATTTATCGAGTGCATCCATCACCCTTCTGATAAGAACCTGCTCCTCTTCTGCCATCTCCATCTGCTTCTGATTGGAATATTGCCTCAGTTCTATCTCACGGGTTTGCAGCTGATTTTGCAGCATCTCAACCTGAGATCTTGTAATCAGACCTTTTTTTACCTTTTCTTCGAAATCAGTTGCATCTCTCTGCCAGGCTCTTCCTTTTTTGTCAAGATCATCCTGAATTGTCTGAGCCTTGGATTCGAGTTCTGACTTGAGATCGTTGAACATATCGTATTTGTTGAACAGTGAGTCTATCTGTATAAAAACAATATCCCCCTGGCTGAGTTGTTCTGTATTCTGTTCCTCACCTTTGGAAGAGGAGGATCCGGATGTAAAGTGTAATACGAACAAAGCGATGATTGCTGCTGCCATTACGGCATTGATGATAATTGAGCCCTTTTTCATTTTGTGATTGATTATTTTGACAAATATAATTAATTTTTTATATCTCTTATCTCCCTCAGATAGGACTGAATAGTGTTCTCCAGACCAAGGTAAAGTGCATCGCACACCAGAGCGTGTCCAATTGAGACCTCAAGCAATCCGGAGATAATGTTACAGAAATAGTTCAGGTTTTCAAGGTTGAGGTCGTGTCCGGCATTTATTCCCAGCCCCTCCTTCTGTGCCTGAAGTGCTGCCTTGTAATATGGTTCGATTGCAGCTTCCCTGTTCTTTAAATAGTTTGCTGCGTATGCCTCTGTATATAGCTCCACTCTGTCACATCCTGTTGCAGATGCATATTTTATTATCTCGATATCCGGATCCACAAATATGGAGGTTCTGATATTATGTTTCCGGAATAAAGCGCAGATTTTTTTTAGATATTTTCCGTGTTTCTTTGTGTTCCATCCACTGTTGGATGTGATTACATTATGAGCGTCAGGAACAAGCGTAACCTGTGCGGGATTTATTTCAAGAACCAGTTCAATAAATGAATCAATAGGATTTCCTTCAATGTTGAATTCTGTGGTAAGAATTGGTTTAAGATCTCTGGCATCCCTGTATCTGATGTGCCTTTCGTCTGGCCTGGGGTGTACAGTTATCCCCTCTGCACCAAATCTTTCACAGTCAATTGCTGCCCTGAGAACATCGGGCAGATTTCCTCCTCTAGAGTTCCTTAGTGTGGCGAATTTATTTATATTTACACTTAGTTTTGTCATAGTGGCAGCAAAATTACCTATTTTTGGCAATAAATAAATCATATTTATGAAAATTGCATTGTTCGCAAGAGAGATAGAGAGTGTGTGGAGGGAGAAACTGTGCCTTATCATCAGGAATCTGCTTGATAAAAAAATCGAACTCTGTTATTATAAACCCTTTTATGATAAAGCCAGAATCCGGTACCATCTGGACATACCTTATGCTCAAACTTACAATGGATACGAAGATTTGCCTCAGGACACCGATTTATTAGTGTGCTTCGGAGGAGACGGAACCTATCTCGAATCTGTCACTCACGTAAGGGAGCGTGGGATTCCCATTGCAGGTATCAATTTCGGCAGACTCGGCTTCCTCACCGGAGCGGATATGAACGATCTCTTCTGGACAGATTCACTGGTGAATAATGACTTTACTGTTGAAAGCCGGTCCCTGTTAAAAATAACGTCAGAGAATCTACCCGAAGACTTCTTCAGGTATGCTCTGAACGAAATTACTATTCAAAGGAAAGATCCTTCTATGCTGGAAGTTAAGGTTGAAGTTAATGGGGCCCGCCTGCCTTCAAACTGGTCTGACGGGCTTGTCATTGCAACTCCAACCGGTTCTACCGCATATTCGATGAGCATAGGCGGGCCAATCATATTACCTGGCACAAAAGCTCTGATTATTGCCCCTATAGCACCGCACAACCTTAATGTCAGGCCCTTGGTAGTTCCCGAATCTGCACTTATCAGGATAAATGTTTCATCCAGATGGAAGGAGGTATTATTGAGTACCGACAACAGGTTTATCTCTGTTTCATCAAAAGACCAGTTTTCTGTCACCAAGGGAGAGTTCGACCTTAACTATGTACTTTTCAATACCGGAGGTTTTATCGGTGCTCTCAAAGAGAAACTTCGCTGGGGAGACGACAAGAGAAACGGAACACTTGATAAAAAGTAATTAATAAATAATTTTGGGGTTAAAATAGTTTATGGAGAAAATACCGCAGCACATATCCGTAATAATGGATGGTAATGGCCGCTGGGCAAAACAAAGAGGACTGGATAGAATTCAAGGGCACAGGGAGGGTATCACATCTGTGAGGGAGGCTACTGAGTTTGCTGCTGAGAAAGGGATTAAATACCTGAGCCTTTTCGCTTTTTCCGAGGAGAACTGGAACAGACCTTCCAGCGAGGTAAACGGGCTTATGAATCTTATAGTTGAGGCGATCTCATCTGAGACGCCAACCTTAATGAAAAACAACATCAGATTCAGGGTTGTTGGGGATTTTTCCCGATTGCCTTCTGAGCTTAAGATAAAGATAAGAGACATAGAATCTGATACAAGCAAAAGCACAGGATTGACTCTGATAATTTTCCTGAGTTACAGTGGAAAGTGGGATATTCTCCAGGCAACTTCCAAATATGCAGAAAATTATGCTGCTGCAATAATTAAGGGAGATGCCCCCGAAGAGCTTACATCCGAACAATTTTCAACTTTGCTTAGCACCTCAGGTATTCCGGATCCTGATCTTATAATACGCACCAGTGGCGAAATGAGGCTTAGTAATTTTTTACTCTGGCAATCCGCTTACTGTGAATTTTATTTCCCCGATCTTCTTTGGCCCGATTTTCGCAAAAAAGATTTCCAGAAAGCACTCGACCTTTATTCTCAGAGAGAACGAAGATTCGGAAAGACAGGTGAACAGATAAAGAAACTTTAACATACCAGACATTGATTACAAATAAATCTCTATCTTTGCCTCTTTACAGTCAGAGATCAACAATGAAATCATCATTAATACTGTTTCTAATATCTTTAATTGTTCCTTTTACAGGAGCATCTGCTCAGGATACTACTTCTGCAGGAAGCATTCAGGTAGATTACAACAATCCCAAAAATTATGTAATTGGGGGATTGACAGTATCAGGTGTCAAATATGTGTTGCCTGAGCAAATACTCTCCATCACAGGTCTGGCAGTGGGAGACACTGTAAGGATCCCCGGAGAGGAGCTCTCCTCGGCACTTAAAAGAATATGGATGCAGAGATTTTTCTCTGACGCTGCTTTTTACATTGACTCACTCAAAGGAGACGTAGCTTACATTAATTTTTATCTTCAAGAGCGGCCAAGAGTTTCCAAATGGGATTTTGACGGAGTAAAGAGTACAGAAAAATCAGAACTTCAGGAGAAGGTTAAGCTCAGAACAGGCAGTGAATTATCAGATTACATTATTTCATCCTCATCTGCTCTTATAAGAAAATATTACGTAGAAAAGGGATTTCTTCAGACAGAGGTAACAACAAGACAGGAGTCTGATACAACATTTGAGAATGCAGTCAAGGTCACGTTTGTTGTGGACAGAAAACAGAGAGTCAGGATTCAGCAGATTACCTTCGAGGGCAACGAGAATGTCAAGAGCAGTAAACTGGCTGCAGCTATGAAAAAAACAAAGGACAAAAGACTGATTAACTTTTTTAGCAGCAAGAAATTCAACGAGGATGAGTACGACAACGACAAAAAACTCCTTATACAGGCATACAGTGAGAGAGGTTTCCGGGATGCCAAAATTTTAAAAGATTCAATCTATTACCTGGAAGATGGCAAGCTCGGTATAAATTTCACTATCGACGAAGGTAAAAAATACTACTTCAGAAATATTACCTGGACAGGAAATTCAATTTTCTCCTCAGAAAGGCTCAATGCAATGCTAAGGATCAATAAAGGTGATATTTACGATATTGTTTCTATGGAAGAGAGACTATACAGGGATGAGGAGGGGAATGTTTCAAAAATGTACACCGATAACGGCTTCCTTTTCTTTAATGTATCACCGGTTGAGCTAAGGGTAGAGGGAGATTCAGTTGATGTTGAGATGCGGATTTACGAGGGGAAGCCTGCCACTTTCAACCGGATTGTTATAAACGGTAACACAGTTACAAATGAGAAGATTGCAAGAAGAGAGCTCTTTACCAGACCCGGATATCTGTATCAGCAGACACAGATTGAGAGATCTCTCAGGGAACTTGCAACCTTAGGCCATTTCGAACCTGAAAAGCTTCAGTCTCCCTCTGCCGTAAGCATAATCCCAAACCAGATAAACAACACGGTTGACATTACCTATAATGTGGAGGAGAAATCTAACAGTCAGTTTGAGATTGCCGGAGGTTGGGGCGGAAACACCTTTGTCGGAACTCTTGGGTTGAGTTTCAACAACTTCTCTATAGGAAGAGTGTTTAAGAAAGATGCCTGGAGACCAGTTCCTCTGGGTGACGGCCAACAACTGGCTGTTCGTTTTCAAACCAACGGAACCTATTACACTGCCTTTACTGCAAGTTTTGTTGAGCCCTGGCTGTTTGGAAACAAACCGACATCATTTAGCGTCTCCACATACTATACACGTCAGACAAACTCATATTACTTCTATCAGAACTCTAACCAGAGTATGGAGGTGTACGGCGCTTCCGTAGGGATCGGAACTCGCCTTAAATGGCCTGATAACTGGTTTGTACTCTACAACGAGCTTAGCCTTCAGTCATACAAGCTACACGACTGGCAGTACTATTTCATATTCTCCAACGGTGTATCAAACAACTTCAGCTATAAGGTAAGGCTCCAGAGAAACTCCACCGACCAGCCGGTTTATCCCAGAAGCGGTTCAGATTTTGAACTGGGACTGCAGCTCACTCCTCCTTACTCTCTGTTCCGTCCGGCAGATACCGACTACAAAAATATGACCGACAACGAGAGATACAAATGGATAGAATATCATAAATGGACATTCAAGGGAACCCAGTTTACCTCTTTGTCCGGAAATCTTGTGCTTATGACCCGTGCTTTTTTCGGATATCTGGGATACTACAGCAGAAATCTCGGGTATTCTCCGTTTGAAGGATATGTGGTCGGCGGAGACGGAATGTCAGGTTACAACACATACGGTACTGAAGTGATCGGACTCAGGGGTTACGCCAACTCTTCGCTTACTCCAATGGTTAACAACGCCTACTCGGGGAATGTTTACGACAAATTTACAATTGAGCTGAGATATCCCCTGGTGCTTGAAGCACAGTCAACTATCTATGCACTGCTCTTTTTGGAGGGAGGAAATTCCTGGGCAGATATCAGAGATTTCAACCCGTTTTCTATAAAGAGAGCAGCCGGTGTTGGGGTAAGAGTACTTCTGCCGATAGTAGGTATGCTTGGTATTGACTGGGGATACGGATTTGATCCCGTAGGGGATAAAGCAAAGGGCGGAAGCAATTTCCACTTTGTAATCGGGCAACAGTTTTAACGACAATAAAACAGATTTGTTATGAAAAAGACAGTTTTACTGATTGTGATGCTACTGGCTCTCTCCACAACTCTTCCAGCTCAGAGAGTCGGGTACATAAACTCTCAGACGATACTAAATGAAATGCCGGAGTATATCTCTGCAACGCAGCAGATAGAAAGGCTTCGCAAGCAATATGAGTCACAGGTGCAGACAGAGATGAAAAAGGTAGAAGAGTTGTACAAAAAATATCAGCAGGAGAAGAGCCTGCTCTCACAACAACTTAGAAGCGAAAGAGAAAATCAGATAATCACGCTGGAGAGATCGGCCAAAGAACTGCAACGGGAATTATTCGGGCAGGAGGGAGTTATGGCTGTTCGCTCAAAAGAGCTGATTGAACCTATAATGAACAGGCTTCAGACAGTTGTAAAGGAGGTGGCTGACAGTGATGAGATAATTATGGTATTCGATATTTCCACTCTTCAGGGGATAATATACAGCAATGCCCAATTTGATCTTACACAAAGAGTAATGAATAAATTAAAGGAATAAAATATTTTAGAAACAAAAAAACATTTTTTAATATGAAACATTTAAAAAGAGCCCTGCTTTTACTGTTTATCTTCTCAGCCACCTCCTCATTTGGCCAGTCTTTCAAGTTCGGATATGTTAACTCACAAGAATTGATAGATTTAATGCCTGAGAGAGACAGCGCTATGTTAAAACTCGACAGTTATTCGAAAGATATTCAGTCAACTCTTCAGGAGATCCAGAATGAGTATGAGACAAAAGTCACTCAGTATCAGCAGAAACAGGCAACCTGGACTGCTGCAACGTTGGAGATAAGACAAAAGGAGATTTCTGACATTCAGAGCAGATACCAACAGTTCACCGAAAAGTCTAACTATGAATTCCAGCAGATGAGGCAGATCCTTTTTGCACCTGTTTATCAGAAGGCAAATGACACAATTACTGCAATAGGTAAAGAGTATGGATTTACTTTCATCTTTGATATAGCGACAGGTGCTGTACCTTATTTTGACAAGGATCAGTCAACAGATGTAACAGCTATTGCAAAGAGTAAGCTTAAGATACCTGCTGATAAGAAACCTATGGTAATACCTCAGCAAGAGGATGCACCTCCGGTTCAATAGTTGAAACTTTACGATTTTTTTTTTAACTTTACAGTCGCCCGGTTTATGGGCGACTCTTTTTTTATATGGAAGACAGGTATTCTGAAAGGCCAAAAGTAGGAGTTTTTGATTCGGGGGTGGGAGGACTCTCTGTCTGGAGGGAGCTTTTAAAGGAACTTCCAAACTGCAACTACGAATATTTCTCAGATAATGCATTTTGTCCCTACGGTCCCAGAGAGCAGGGAGAGATATTGGAAAGAGTTTGCAAAGCTGTAGATTTCCTAATTAAAAAAGAGGTTTCGATTATTGTTATCGCCTGCAATACCGCTACTTCTGCAGCCATAGATTTCCTCAGGAACAATTACTCACTCCCTTTTATCGGGATGGAGCCTGCAGTTAAACCGGCAGCAATTCACTCCAAAACCGGAGTCATTGGTGTGCTGGCTACGAAAGCGACATTACAGGGCCGGTTATACAACAACACACTGGAAAATTATGCATCAGACACTTTTGTGGTTGAAAAGGTAGGTGCAGGGCTTGTAGAAGCAGTGGAATCAGACCGCATAAACGCAACTGAGACCAAAGAACTGTTAAGAAGCTATATTGAACCTATGATCGATGCCGGGGTAGATCATATTGTGCTGGGATGTACCCATTATCCATTTTTGACAGAGGAGATACGGAAGATCACCGATTATAAAGTCACAATAATAGATCCGGCACCTGCAGTCGCAAAACACACTTTTCAGGTTATGCTTGAAAGAGGATTACTAATAAACACCTCATCAACACGAGAGTCCCTAACAAATTTTTATTCGACAGGAGATGCAAAATCTCTAAAAAAACTCGCCCGGAGCATAATCCCGGATATCAAAGAGAGTTCATTCAGCAGAATATTAATCTAAACAATAAAACTATGAATGTTGAACACCTATTCTATTTTGCCCCGGCTGCTGCAATAATAGCACTGGCTTTTGCCTACTTCTTCTTCCGGCAGATGATGAAAGAAAGCGAAGGCACTGTTACAATGCAGGAGATTGCTCTATATGTCAGACAAGGGGCAATGGCATATCTTCGACAGCAATACAAAGTGGTAATAATCGTCTTTGTTGTACTTAGCATCTTTTTTGCAATTCTGGCCTACGGATTTGGAGTCCAGAATCCCTGGGTTCCCTTTGCATTTTTAACCGGAGGGTTCTTTTCGGGACTATCAGGCTTTATAGGGATGAAGACAGCAACCTATGCATCTGCCAGAACAGCAAATGCCTCCCGCAGATCGCTCAACAACGGACTGAAACTTGCTTTCCGCTCAGGCGCAGTTATGGGTCTTGTGGTAGTTGGACTGGGTCTGCTGGACATTTCTCTCTGGTATATTTTACTGGATAATTTCGTTGATGCAACAGGACCTCAAAAATTGGTAGTAATTACTACCACAATGCTTACTTTTGGAATGGGAGCTTCCACTCAGGCGCTTTTTGCCAGAGTGGGCGGAGGGATTTACACCAAAGCTGCCGATGTGGGAGCCGATCTGGTTGGAAAGGTTGAGGCACAGATCCCCGAGGATGATCCCCGCAACCCGGCCACGATTGCAGACAACGTTGGTGATAATGTAGGTGATGTAGCTGGAATGGGAGCCGACCTGTACGAGTCATACTGTGGCTCCATTCTGGCCACTGCCGCACTGGGAGCTTCTGCTTTTTATATGGATCCCCAGCTTCAGTTAAGAGCTGTGTTTGCACCTATGCTTATTGCGGCTGTTGGCATTCTGCTTTCGATATTAGGTATCTTCGTCGTAAGGACCAAGGAGGGTGCAGGTATGAAGGAGTTGCTGGGATCCCTGGGCAGAGGTGTCAATTTAAGCTCCCTTCTAATTGCAGCTGCCACTTTTGTTATACTCTACATACTAAGGATAGACAACTGGGTAGGAATATCTTTTTCAGTTGTTACTGGCCTTGTAGCCGGAATAATAATAGGGCAGTCAACAGAATACTACACATCTCACTCCTACAAACCCACCAGAAAAATTTCCGAAAGCAGCAAGACTGGACCGGCTACTGTAATAATACAGGGAGTCGGAACAGGAATGATTTCAACGGCAATTCCGGTAATGGCTATCGCAATGGCTATTATAATTTCATTCCTTTCTGCAATCAACTTTGAGGTTTCTGATATGCTTTCTGCCCGTAACCTTAGCCTCGGACTTTACGGGATAGGTATTGCTGCAGTGGGTATGCTCTCAACGCTAGGAATTACATTGGCAACTGATGCATATGGCCCTATTGCCGACAATGCTGGCGGAAATGCACAAATGAGCCAGCTGGACCCTGAGGTAAGAAAAAGAACAGATGTGCTTGATGCCCTTGGTAATACAACAGCAGCTACAGGGAAAGGATTTGCAATCGGATCTGCTGCTCTCACAGCTCTGGCACTTATGGCTTCCTATATCGAGGAGGTTAAGATTGCGCTTGTGCATATTGGCCGGACTACAATTGATGTTGCCGGGAGGGTTGTGAATGTCACAGAGGCGACTATTCCCGATTTTATGGAGTTTTATCAGATTAATCTAATGAATCCCAAAGTATTGACCGGTGTGTTTATTGGGGCAATGATGTCATTTTTGTTCTGTGGACTTACAATGAATGCAGTCGGACGCGCAGCTCAGAAGATGGTTGAGGAGGTTAGAAGGCAGTTCCGAGAGATCAAAGGGATAATGGAGGGAACTGCAAGACCGGATTATGCCCGTTGTGTTGAAATATCTACAAAGGGAGCCCAAAGAGAGATGATGTTTCCTTCTCTTCTTGCAATTATAGTTCCAATTATTACGGGCCTTATCTTCGGCGTTTCAGGAGTGATGGGCCTTTTGGTGGGAGGAACCGGATCTGGTTTTGTACTTGCTATTTTTATGGCAAACGCAGGAGGAGCCTGGGACAATGCCAAAAAGTATGTAGAAGAGGGTAACTTTGGAGGAAAAGGCTCTGACTGCCACAAAGCAACAATTGTTGGGGATACTGTTGGAGATCCTTTTAAGGACACATCCGGACCTTCTCTGAATATTCTGATAAAGCTTATGAGCATGGTTTCCATCGTAATGGCCGGACTAACCGTTGCAGTGAGTCTGTTGTAGCATATTTACCGATTAGGCTAAAAGAAAAGAGAGGCTGCGGATTTTCTGCAGCCTCTCTTCTTTTAGTAGAGGTTAAATTAGCAAATACCCTGTTCAAGAGTAGCCTGCGCTACTTTCATGAATCCGGCAATATTGGCTCCTTTAACATAGTTGATATACCCATCCTTCTGTTTGCCGTATTTCACGCAAGCCTCGTGGATGCTGTGCATAATCTGTTTGAGTTTGGCATCTACCTCTTCTGCTGTCCAGCTTATGTGCATTGCATTCTGAGTCATTTCCAGTCCAGAAACAGCAACTCCGCCTGCATTTACAGCTTTTCCGGGAGCATAAAGAACTTTGTGGTTCAAGAATTCGTTTATAGCTTCTGGTGTGCAACCCATATTTGAAACTTCACCAACGCATATAACTCCGTTTTTGATAAGCTCTTTTGCATCTTCTCCGTCCAGTTCGTTCTGGAATGCACAGGGGAGTGCAATGTCGCACTTAACGCTCCAGGCTTTTTTACCTGCATAGAATTTGGCAGTTGGGAATTTTTCTGCGAAAGGAGCTACGACATCGTTGTTAGATGCTCTGAGTTCAAGCATATAGTCAATCTTCTCGCTGCTCATTCCTGCTTCGTCAACTATGAGTCCGTCAGGACCGGAAATTGCAATTACCTTTGCTCCAAGCTCAGTAGCTTTAAGAGCAGCACCCCAGGCGACATTGCCAAAACCTGACACTGCAACGGTTTTGCCTTTGATGTCAATTCCTTTTGTTTTGAGCATATGCGTAACAAAATATACACCTCCGAAGCCTGTTGCTTCCGGGCGTATAAGTGAGCCTCCCCAGGTTGCACCTTTTCCGGTGAGAACGCCTGTGTTTTCACGGGCAAGTTTCTTGTACCAACCGTACATATAACCAATCTCTCTTCCTCCGACTCCTATGTCACCTGCCGGAACATCGGTGTCAGGACCAATATTACGCCAAAGTTCAGTAATGAATGCCTGGCAGAAACGCATAATCTCAGCATTTGACTTACCTTTTGGATTGAAATCCGATCCGCCTTTTCCACCGCCCATAGGCAATGTGGTAAGAGCGTTCTTGTAAGTCTGCTCGAATCCAAGGAACTTAAGAATTGAAGGATTTACAGAAGGGTGGAAACGGAATCCGCCTTTGTATGGCCCAATTGCATTGTTGAACTGAACACGGTAACCGAGATTGTTCTGAACCTCGCCCTTGTCATCCTGCCAGGTAACGCGGAATGTAAAGATACGGTCAGGTTCTACCAGTCTTTCAATGATTTTTGCCTTTTCGAATTCCGGATGTTGATTGTAAACCTCTTCGATTGATTCCAGAACTTCGTGCACTGCTTGGAGATACTCTTTTTCATGGCCGTACTTCCTCTCGAGGTTGGCCATAATTTCTGATGCTTTCATAAATTGATATTTTTTTAATATTGGAATGTAAATGTTTGAATGTCGGTTATTTGACCTCCCAGGTAGCTCCGCTGTGAAGCAACTCGTCCATACTGTGGATTTGAGAGTGCTCCATAACATCAATAACCTGGTCGCGCACATTGTCGTCATAAGTCTTATCGTTCACGGCCCTTATTACGCCCAGTGCTATTGGAAGTTCCGGATACTTCATATCGATAAGCATAGAGTGCAGTCCCGGATTCTCTTCTTTGGCATCGTGAATAAGTATATCCTTCTCTGTGATTCCTCCCTCTCCGATTTTCACAGCTTTGAGCTTTCTCCCGTAAAGGATAAGTCCTCTGTCACGATCTTTCCCGAAGATCATTGGTTCTCCGTGCCTGAGTATAATTGTTCTGTCGGCCCTGTTCTCTTTATCGGTAACGGCTGCGTGAGTTTTATCGTTGAATATTACGCAGTTGACCAACACTTCAGTAACTGCTGTTCCGTCATGTTTTGCAGATTCAACCATAATCTCCTGAGTGAGTTTAAGCTCAACATCTATGCTTCTGGCAAAGAATGTCCCCCTTGCGCCCAGCACAATAGCTCCGGGGTTGAATGGGTGTTCAACAGTCCCGTAAGGAGAAGTTTTGGTAACTTTACCAAGTTGTGAAGTAGGTGAGTACTGCCCCTTGGTAAGTCCGTATATCTGGTTATTGAACAGGATTATGTTAATATCAATGTTCCTGCGGATGGCATGTATGAAATGGTTGCCTCCGATTGCCAGTGCGTCGCCGTCACCGGTTATCTGCCAAACTGTAAGTGTAGGGTTGGCAACCTTAACACCGGTTGCAATAGCAGATGCTCTTCCGTGAATGCCGTGAAAGCCGTAGGTGTTCATATAATATGGAAATCTTGAAGAACAGCCTATTCCGGAGACAAAAACAAAGCGCTCCTTTGTGTAGTTGAGAGATTCACATATTTCAGGCATCGCTCTCTGAATAGAAGCAAGAATTGCGTGATCTCCGCAACCCGGACACCACTTAACTTCCTGGTTACTTTTAAAATCCTGAGGTGTATATATCATAACTAAAAATTTTTCTGATTAATGGTTAAAGAATAGCCTTGACTGCTTCAACTATCTCCTTTACAGTGAATGGCTGCCCCTGTACCTTGTTACACTGGTGGTAATGGAACTGCTGATGCAAAGTTCTCAGGTAGTTGGCAAACTGGCCGCTGTTCAACTCACAAACAATTATTTTTTTGAATTTTGAAAACAGATCGGCAGTGTTTGTCGGGAGAGGGAATATGTAGTCAAAATGAGTAAGAGAAACACTCTTGCCTTCCTTCTGAAGCTGTCTGAGTGCGGTATAGAGATGCCCGTATGTTCCACCCCATCCGACAATCAAAACCTCTCCGCGATCTTCTCCAACAACAGTCTGTTCAGGTATGAATTCTGCCATCTTTGCTACCTTGGCAGCCCTCTCTCCAACCATTCTCTCGTGTACTAGCGGATCAGATGAAACAGCCCCGTTGTTATCCTTTTCCAGACCACCTACACGGTGTTCCAGTCCTATGGTTCCCGGGAATGCCCATCTTCTTGAGAGTCTTTCGCTGTCTCTTTTGAAAGGCCAGAATGGAATCTCTTCGAGGGCAGTAATTACAGGAGGGTTGATTTCGGGATAGTCCTTCATTGATGGAATCTTCCAGGGCTCAGATCCGTTACCCAGAAATCCCTCGGTGAGCAGGATCACCGGCATCATATGTTCCATAGCAAACTTACCTGCGTAAAATGCTGCATCAAAGCAGTGAGAAGGTGAGTGAGCAGCAATGATTGCAACTGGACACTCTCCGTTCCTTCCGTAAAGAGCCTGGTTAAGGTCAGTCTGTTCAGTCTTTGTGGGGATACCTGTAGATGGCCCTCCTCTCTGTACATCAACCACAACAAGAGGAAGCTCGGTAATCATTGCCAGCCCCAGTGCTTCGGTTTTAAGTGAGAATCCGGGACCGGAAGTTGTTGTAATTGCAAAGTTTCCGGCATATGCGGCACCTATAGCAGTACATATTCCGGCGATTTCATCTTCGCACTGCAGAGTTTTTGCATTCAGCTCTTTGTGGAGCGCAAGCTCTTCCAGGATGCTTGTTGCTGGAGTGATAGGATAAGAACCGCAAAAGAGAGGTCTTCCCGATTTTTCGGATGCGGCAAGCAATCCCCAGGCAGTTGCCTGATTTCCGTTAATATTTCTGTAAGTACCCTTCTCCAGAGGAGCAGGGTGAATAATGTATGTGTTGGGTATTGCCTGAATGTTACCGGCATAATTGTATCCATCCTGAAGCACCTTTTTGTTGGCCTCAATTATAGATGGATTTTTTCTGAACTTGCGCTCAAGGTAAACAAAAGTATGCTCCATTGGTCTGTTGAACATATAGTAGCACATTCCCAGTGTGAACATATTTTTTGAACGTATGATTGCTTTTGGATCAAGTCCGCTGTCCTTAAGACTCTCCTTGGTGAGCGAAGTTATCGGTGCAAATACAATATTGTGGTCCTGAAGTTTTAATTCAGCTATTGGATCGTTTGTTTTGAAGCCTGCCTTTAAAATTCCCTTCTCGTCAAAGGTATCGGAATCAAGAATAATTGTTGCTGTTGGTTTTGCCCACCTGGCATTTGCCTTAAGTGCAGCCGGATTCATTGCTACAATAACATCGCAAAAGTCTCCCGGTGTTTTTATCTCCCCGCTTCCAATGTTGACCTGGAATCCTGAAACTCCCGATATAGTACCCTGCGGTGCTCTGATTTCGGCAGGAAAATCAGGGAAGGTTGAGACATCATTTCCGTACAGGGCAGAGGCATCTGCAAACAATGAACCGGTAAGTTGCATTCCGTCTCCCGAATCTCCCGTGAACCTTACTACCACTTCGTCTGTGTCGATCACTTTATGTTGCATATTTCTTATTTTATAAAAAAGTAGCACAAATGTAGCTATTATTCTCAATCAAACCACAAATAACAGGCAAATATTAAATCATTATAAAAAAATACCTTTTCGTATAATATGTTAAGGAAAATAACACTCCAGCCTTATAGAATCGAATAGGATCCTTCATACTGACATACTCTTTGGGAATGAACATAATGTTAGTTTTTATGTTTTTTAATTGATATAAGTTCGTATATTTGTATAATATATTCAGATGGCCTTAGTTGAAAAATTAAACGGTAAATCTCCGGTAATAGGAGATAGATGCTTTTTGGCAACAAACGCATCGATAATCGGAGATGTGGCTATCGGAGATGATTGTAGTATCTGGTACGGTGCAGTGCTGCGGGGAGATGTGAATCCCATAATTGTTGGTGACAGGGTGAATATTCAGGACGGAGCTGTGTTGCACACTACCCATAAAGTGTCTGTTGTTGAGATTGGGAATGATGTTTCAGTGGGGCACAACGCAATTATCCACGGAGCAATAATTGGAAATAATGTACTGATAGGTATGGGAGCAATTCTGATGGATAACTCTGTTATACCGGACAATACCATTATTGCTGCCGGTGCTGTAGTTCTCACCGGCACTGTGCTTGAGCCCGGAGTTTATGCAGGAATTCCGGCAAAAAAAATAAAGGACTCTTCTCCTGCTGTAGGTCAGGCTGCAAAAGATAATGCCGGAGGATACCTGGTCTACAAAAAATGGTACGAAAATGATTGAACATTTACCAACAAAATATTTAAAAAAGATGAAAAAATTACTGATTCTCGCGGCTTTTGCAGGTATTTTCGCCTGCACCCCAAAACACGATGGATACACCATTAACGGTACCATCACAGGTGACAGCATTACTGCAACAAAAGTATTTATGACAAACTCATCCAGAACCAATCCGATATTGGATACTGCTGATCTGGTGGATGGAAAGTTTGTATTTCAGGGCAAAGTAACAACTCCTGAGTTCTATGTGTTTACTATTGAAGGTAGTAAAGAAAAACTCAGGATTTTTGTAGAAAATGAGGAATATAATTTAGAAGCAGCTTTTAAGGAGTTTGGCAAGGGTGTCGTTACCGGAGGTTTTACCAATACTATGCTTGTGGAACTCAAAAACCAGAAAGATGCAATTTATGCAAAATTCGGTATGGATTCACTGATGAATGAGTATTACTCGAAAGGAACAACCCCTGAACGCAGACAGGAAATTGCAAAAATCTCTATGGATGCAGAAAAAGAGATAGCAATTTTAGATTCAACATTTTATGCAACTAATCCTTCCTCTCCCTATACCCTTATCCAGAACATCCAGAATCTTGAGAAAGTAACAATTGAAGAGTCTGAAGCAAAACTGGCTTCATTCAAAGCTCTTCCTGAATTTGCAGAAAACAGGTATGTAACCGATTTTGAGAACGCAATTAATACTCTTAAATCTGTTCAGCCGGGAATGAAAGCGCCTGATTTCACACTCAATGATCCAAAAGGAAACCCGGTAGTATTCTCTGAATTCTATCCCAAGAACAAGATTACTATGGTTGATTTCTGGGCAGGATGGTGCAGCCCTTGCCGTGCATTTAACCCAACTCTTGTAGAGATATATAAGAAATACAACAAGGCTGGATTTGGTATAATCGGAGTATCACTTGACAGGGATGCTGAACTGTGGAACAAAGCCATAGCAGATGACAAACTCACATGGACACAGGTTTCTGATCTTAAATTCTGGGATTCAGAGGCAGCAAAACTGTACTATGTAAGATTCATCCCTCAGAATATCTTTATCGACCAGCAGGGCAACGTAATCAAACGTCAGGTAGCAAAAGATGAAATAGAGGCTCTCCTTAAAGAGCATCTTGGTGTCAAGTAACAATAAAAATCTTTTTCAGAATGAGGGTGCCAAAAAGCAATTTTGGCCCCTCTTTTTATTAGTTCATCAGGAAATGCTGTATGTCAGCAAATTTTGTATAGTGCTCATAATAAGCATTATATTTAAAAATCGAAAAACTATAGTTTTTGAGAAGTTTTGCAAGACACATATTAACAACACATTGCAATATTTGCTAATACCAAACATCTCCTGATGTACGTAACTTTTAAGCTTTGCATTTGTACAATACATCAAATATAGGTTGAGGATACTCTATGAAAAAAATTTATAACATTGTTGCAATAAATCTTCTCACCCTTACTCTTCTCACCCTTATTGCAGAATCCTGCTCTGATGATAAGAGTGGATTTATTATTAAGGGGGAGATAGATTACGGGGATAAATCAAAACCAAAAGAGGGAGAGGTATATCTGATCTCCCTTTCAAAATTCGAACCCTTTAAGGATACTACCGCAATAAAAAGAGGCAAATTCACCTTTAAGGGAGAGATAAAGACTCCCGGTCTGGTTTTTATAAAAGTTAAGGATTTAAAAGGATCTGCAAGGCTCTATCTTGAAAACGCGAACTATAACATTGTACTGAATCCGGATGCTTTGGGTAGGTCAGAAATTGAAGGAGGAGAAACTCAAAGGATTATAGCTAAGATTGACAGTGCAAGAGCTTCAGGAGCCTCTTTCAAAGAGATCTCCGATTTAAAGGATAAACTTGCTTACGAGAATCCACTGTCTTCATATGCACTTGATGTTTTGACCGAAGAGTCAAAAACAATGGCCGAAACTGCGCCTGTAGCAGAAAAGCTTCAGGGTTTCATGTCAGACAAAAGATATTCAGAGAGTTATAATATAAAAATTGTTCAGGAAATGATTGAGAAGAAGCGCCACCTTGACCCAGGCAAGCCGGCTCCACTGATGACTCTCAGGGATAAGAGCGGTAAGGTAGTTGATCTGGCTCCAATAATCATAAGAAACAAGATTACTATGTTCTATTTCTGGGCAGGTGCTAACCCTGAAAGCAGGATTCAGAACCAGAACCTAAAATTGCTTTATGAAAAATTCAAAGCCAGAGGTTTAGAAATTGTAGGTGTCACTCTGGACGATATAAAGGGAGAGTGGCTGGATGCAGTAAAAAGTGACAAGCTGCCCTGGATCAACCTTTATGACAATGGAACCTTAAGCAACTTTATTCCGGTTTATGAGATTACTTCAATTCCTCAGAATGTTTTTGTGGATAATAAAGGTATTATTATCAAACGCAGAGTTCCTTTCAATGAGATAGAGGTTTTACTGGAGAGAAATCTGCCTTAAGTTCCACTGATGGAAAGTGGAAGAAGAACAGAAAGATTTACATGCAAACAACAAAAAAAGGAGCCTGTACAAATACAGACTCCTTAATTTATTAGATACTACCTGTTAAAGACCCAGGTATTCATTCAAATCTGGTCCTCCCGGAAGTGAGAGAGTAGTTGTCTGAACTCCAAAACCTCCAACTCCGTCAATATAGTAATATGGGCAGAGAGTGAAAATTTTTGTTGTGACTACTTTGCTCTTTGCATCGTTAGCAGCCTGTGAAGCAGCAAGGGCAGAAGGCAGATAGCCTTTTATTACATAGCTTGCATTGCCCTGATACAATAGTCCCGGATACCAGAATTTATCCCAGGAGATTGTTTTGTTGGCGTTAATCCAGAATTCAATGAATTCACTCTTTGGTCCGCCGATCCAGTCACCCCACTCAGCCTCTTCAAGTATGGATTGAGGATATGGGTTCATAATACGGTACCTGTCCATCCCCTCAGCTTTTTTAACTTCTACAGTTAAAACGCTATACATAACCCATGCATCGTAAAACTGTCCGTTACCCAAAGATACCCAATTGATTGCCTTGATGGTTCCGGAAAACATATTGTGTCCGGGACTGTATAACCCAGCATACTGCGGGTCTATGGTAATTTTTACCCTTTTTGGTGTGGTAGATAGTGCGGGGAATGTAACCGTAATGTTTGCTGTCTCTACTCCGTCTGCAAAAGCAACACTGGTAGGACAGACAAACGGGGCTTCGCTCTCAGAAGTCAGAGGCACTGTAATTGCTCCGCTCTTGTTGTTCCTTTTTATAATATAGGTGTAGCTTGTAGCGTCAGTGCTTACAGTTACATCAGTGTTGTTTGTGGGAGGGAAATAGACCTGGTACTGATTCTCTGCGGGAGAGGTCTCTCTTATTACCGGATCTTCAGTACAGGCTGTCACCAGCAAAACTGATATCCCAAGGAGTGAAAATAAAATTTTAGCTATTTTTTTCATAGTAATTTCCATTAAAAATATTTATCAGTTTAGTTTGTGACGCCATCCAGCAAGCCTGCCCCTGCATTTGGAGCTATAGGAATAAGCGATTGTCCGGGGTTGTTCTGCTCTTCACTTATGCCGTTATTTGCATTTATCTCTCTTTGTGGAATAACAAGAAGACGAACAGCATTGTTGCTGGCCAGGTTGAACTGGAAGTTCTCAGGATGGTTGGTATCTGGAATTCTGGTGTTGAAACGAACCATATTTTTATCCAGTCTCTGCAGGTCAAAGAAGGCGTGACCCTCTCCCCAGAGCTCAACACGACGCTGGAACCAAACCTCGTCACGGAAGTCAGATGCACTAGCTGCGTGTGAAACATAAGAAGGATTGCGGTATGTCTTAACCCAGTTCTCCAAAAGAGTTTTTGCACCGGCAAGGTTTCCGCCCATTGCTTTGGCTTCTGCTTCGATAAATAGCATCTCCTCAGAGCGCATTATACACCAGTCACCTGCGTTGATGGCATCGGTCCCAAAACCGTTGTCATAAGCTGCAAATTTAACATTGGTGTAAGATCTGAATCCTGCCTGTGTTCCATATCCTGCAGGAATAATTGGGGAGTTCTTGTTTTCGTCAACCCACCAGTTCTTACGGATGTCAGTAGATGGTATAATGCTGTACAGGAGAACATTTATATCTCTCCAAACTGCTACTTCGGCTGAATATCCCAAACCGGTGAGAGAGCATATCTGAGAAGGCCAGGTAGCGTATCCGTCAGGAACGTTGTCAGGACCTATGATCAATGCCCACATCCAGTTGGATGCATCTGCATCGTTGAATCCCGGTTTGTTGGCATCTGTCATTGAGAGGAAGGGGTACCCGGCTCTTGCAGCCTCTGCATCAGCGGCGGCAGCATTCCAGTTTTCCATAAGCAGGTTGGCTCTAGCCCTGAGTCCTAATGCAATGGCCTTATCTGGTCTTCCCTTGTTACCGGCTCTGTTGTATCCGTCCAGCAATTCAATTGCTTCGTTCAAATCTGTCATAATCCTTTCATAGACGTCAGAAACCGCTGCCCTTGGGTTTGCACCTGCCTGTTCAGAAGTTGTCTCCTCTGTTACAATTGGAACTGAGGGATCACTTTCGTGTCCCTTGTACTTGAACTGAAAGTTCTGTACAAGGTTCATATATGCCCATGCCCTGTGCACCAAGGCTATGCCTCTGTATGCCTTTTGAGTGGCGCCTTCAACATCTGCCGGAATTGTGGCAATGATGTTGTTTGCGATGTAGATGTTTTTGTAGAAGGGGTCCCACTGGATACGAGTGTTTGCATAAGTGTAGGTTCTGTTTTCGTATCCGCAGGCAACAGTAAACCAGTTGTATCCATCGTCCGGTGACGCCATATCTGCACTCTGGGAATCCCAGGAGAGGCATATAGCAGGAAATCCAAAATCATCAGCTCTGTCAGAAGTAAATACAACATTATTACCTATGATTGACGAAGTGAGACCGGCAATTTCAGCCTCAATAGCGGCCGGGTTCATTTCGGCAACTTTGGTCTTCTGCTGGGAAGTAACCGTCCCTCCTTCAGGAGCAGTGTCAAGGTTGACACAGGAAGTGATAAAGATCAGCCCGGCAGCGATATAAAATATTTGTTTAATATGTTTCATATTCTTATAGTTTAATATCTTTTACATTCATAAATATATTCACAGGTTAGAATGAGATAGACAGACCGCCTGAGATAGAGCGCAAAGCGCTATATCTGAATGAACCGGCCCATTCAGTTCCACCGAAATCCTGCCGGGGATCAAGACCTTGTCTTTTTGAAAATACCCAGAGATTGTCTCCGGTAGCGTAAATACGAAGGCTTGCAATCTGTAACTTCTCTGTCCATTTTTTTGGAAGGGTGTAACCTAATGTTATGTTATTTACACTCAGATAATTTGAACTTACCAGATAGCGGGTTGAGTTCTGTTGGCGTGAATCGTCACCAGCGTTGAGCCTTGGGATGTTACTGTTCGGATTCTCCAGAGTCCAGGCGTTGAGAATATCAAAATGCCAGTTGGTTCCACCCATGCTAGACTGTCCATTATGCATAAGCTCCTCATATCCAAAGTCATACACTTTGCCTCCAAGTTGATAACCTAACTGAAGAGAAAGATCAAATCCATACGCGTTGAATGATGTTCCGAGACCTCCCTGCAATTTGGGAAGAGTTGTTCCATTGTTGTACTGTGTAGCTTTGCTATAGTCTGATGTGAGTTCTTTTCCTGTAACATTGCCGTCATCATCTTTAATATCCATCCAGTACTCAGCCAGACCTGTCTCGTCATTAACTCCTGCATACTCTTTAAAGTATGAGTCATAAAGAGAACCGCCAATCTGGTAGATAAACCTTGAACCTTTGATTCCCTGTTCAGCCACTGATTCGTGAAGCTCAAGGATTGTATTTTTGTAAGAGGTTGCGTTTGCAGTTACATTCCACAGAATATTCTTGGTGTCTATGATATTGGCTCTTAATTCAACCTCAACACCTCTGTTGCGGATCTTACCCACATTCATCGGGAAAGAAGTATAACCGTTAGATGGAGCTACGGGAAGGTTGTAGAGAAGATCAGATGATAATCTGTCGAAGAACTCGATTCCTCCGTTCAATTTTTCATTGAAAAGACCAAATTCAACACCTACGTTAAAGTTTTTGGATTTTTCCCAAGTAATATCGTAATTACCTTTGTAAGACATTGATACGGCAAAGTCCCCATTGTTGTTGGAAACGCTGTACTGGTCAAGGTAGGGATAGTAGTTTGGAAGTCCGTCATTACCCTGTATCCCGTAGCTGGCTTTTAGTTTTAAAATATCTATCCAGGAAACAGAACTCAAAAAATCTTCACGATTGAGAAGCCATGCACCGCCAATACTTCCAAAATCACCCCAGCGGTTTTCAGGTGCGAATCTTGAAGATGCATCGTGTCTAAACGATATTGAGGCGAAATATTTCTCGTCAAAATCGTACTGGAATCTGGCAAGGAGCCCTTCTGTACTATAATAATTTGTATAAGAAGAGGCTACAGGAGATGGATCCTTCCCGTAAATAGCATTATCCAGTTCGCCGACAGTCGGGTTGTAGATCTTTTTGTTCCATCCGTAAAGATACTGGTATTTATAACTATATGACTCGTAGCCAGCAAGAAGATCTATTGTGTGTCTGTTGAATTTATTCTTGTAGTTTGCCAGGAACTGTTGGTTGACAGTTGTGAGGCGTGAATGAGAAACGGAAACCTGACCGCCGGACGAAGCAGAAGATCCGTAGAATGGATTGTAAAGGTTATTTGACCTGACATTTCTGGCCAGTAAACCAATGTTTGCTGTGATTGTCAATCCTTTGAATGGTTCCAGAATTGCATACCATTTGCCGTCAATGTTATCGGTGTATGAGTTATGCTGGTCAAGCATCAGCTCTATAGCCGGGCTGGAGAATGAGAGAAATGAACGAACCTGGTTGGTACTGTTGAGTGTACCAAAGTCGTAAACTGTATATCCGTTTGAATCTACCATTATCTTGCCCTGTGCATCTCTTACATACATAGGATAAACCGGAGCAATCAAACTGGTGATATAAAACAGGTTTCCTGAAGAACCCCAGTCTGTCTGTGCGCCCGGAGCTTTGCTGTTGGAGTTGGTGTAAGCCATATTGCCGCCAACTTTGAGCCATTTCTTTGCCTGGTATTCTGCTTTTAAACGGGCTGTGTAACGGGAGAATGAAGACCCGTCAACAATACCGCCGTCATCGAGGTAACCTGCCGACAAAAAGTAATTGATCTTTTCCTGCCTGCCTGAAACAGTTACATTGTACTCCTGACGGATATTGCCCTTATCGAAAAGTTCCTCGAACCAGTTGTCGGGGGTGTAGAAAAATTCATCATCGCTCCAGCCAAGAGTAGCGTTAGGATTTAATTTTCCGTTGGTACCTATAAGATATTGTCCCTCGGGAATTGTGTAAATCTTGTAACCGGTTCTTGAGAAGAGGGTATTATTGGCATATGTGTGTGCCTGTCCGGGTGTTTGATTAACGGTTATTCTACTGTTATACAGAGCTTTATACAGCGTCTCGTAATACATATCAGGATCATCCATCACATTGTAGTTTGGAACTGCACGGGAGTTGTTTCCCCAGCGACCTTCAAATGTAACCACTGCATCGCTTGAAGTACCTTTACGGGTTGTAATTATGATAACACCGTTGGCACCACGGTGTCCGTAAATTGCAGATGCAGAAGCATCCTTAAGAACGGTCATTGATTCAATGTCATTGGGGTTAATAGAGTTGATGGATCCATCAAAAGGTATTCCGTCCACAACATATAAAGGTGCATTGCTTGCACTCATAGAGCCGAATCCGCGGATTCGTATTGTAGCTGAGGAACCGGGCTGTCCGGTCGTGTTTATGGCCTGAACACCGGCTGCAACGCCTGAAAGAGCGTTCGTCAGGTTTGAAACCTGTCGGGCCTGAATGTCTTTTCGTGAAACGACTGTGGCCGATCCGGTAAAGGCCTCTTTTTTGGAAGTACCGTAGGCTACTACCACAACGTCCTCCAGGGCAACGGCATCGGGAACCATCTCAATATCAACGACTGCTCTCCCATTGATTTCTACCTCAACGGTTTTGAGTCCGATAAACGAGAATCTTAGTGAATTATTGCCTGCCGGAACATTAATGGCATATTCGCCATTTAAATTTGTTTGTGATGTTACAGTTGTACCTGAAACAATCACAGTCACAAAAGCAAGGGGCGATCCGTCCTCTCCTGAAGTAACTTTGCCGGTTACTCTCTGTTGGGCAAATAGCGTCGAAATGCTAATGATGACTGTTAAAGTCAACAAAAGGAGTTTTTTCATCTGTTTGAAGTTTAAGGTTAATAAAAAAATAGTAGGTTAAGTTTTTCCTCTTTTTAGTAATTCTTGGTTGTTTTTAATAATTTGTTTAATGTTTTGGTTAGGTGTTGTTCAATTTTTTTTAGTGAAAACTTAATCAAAGATAGTAAAATTCCTTCAAATAGCAAACTTATTATATTGTTAAAATGGCCTAATAATATCTAAGTTTTTTTAGCTAATTTTGCAAAACAGCTTCAGGCTTGATTATACTTAATTACTTGTTATGGGGAAATTAAAGACAACAATATTAGTTTTTTTGCTATCT
The DNA here is from genome assembly GCA_002428635.1 of Bacteroidales bacterium UBA6088. Classification (GTDB taxonomy): domain Bacteria; phylum Bacteroidota; class Bacteroidia; order Bacteroidales; family UBA932; genus Bact-08. The sequence goes on along the minus strand of DIXE01000018.1, from coordinate 5,785 downwards.
GTTCTCATTATTCCGGCTTTTCAAGGCTGCTTTAAAGATCCTGTAGCGGAACTTACTCTTTCTGCTGAAGAAGCATCGGTTGAAAATTACAATGGAACTACCCGTATTGAGGTAATTTCAAATGGGAACTGGACAGCAACCTTTTCTGACACATGGGGTGATATATCTCCCCGGAGTGGCAGCGGAAACGGGGCAATAACCCTTGTTGCTCATAACAATATGCTCTCAGAGTCAAGAAGCGCTTTTCTTACAGTGGCATGCAATGGATTGGTACAAAAAGTCAGTGTTAATCAGGATTTTCCCCGTCTTCAAGTTGATACTCCCGAGGTTTTCTTTGACAAAGTTTCCGGTTCCCGTACAATCGGCATAACTTCTAACACTAACTGGTCAATTGAGTTGCCAATCAATGCTGTATGGCTTGCAGCAAACAGACTTAGTGGCACCGGCAATCAGGATCTTATTCTCACAGTACAGGAAAACAGCTCTGGCCCGGCAAGAAGTGCCATAATCAACATATTATACGGTGCCGATAAACTTTCTGTAAAGGTTACCCAGAGAAGATCCTCAAATAACCCTCCCTCGACACCATTAATGCTGTTCCCGGCAAATGGAGATGTAAACATTTCTACAATACCTGAATTCAGGTGGTCTGCATCACAGGATCCTGACGGGGATAATATAACTTATACGCTCTATTACAGTAAAGACAATGTTTCATGGACTGAGGTAAACACAACAAAAACCGAGTTGTACATAAAAGCTCATCTTTCTGAGTTTACATCATATACCTGGAAGGTGAAAGCTACAGACAGTGAAGGAGGCAGTTCCGAGAGTCAGCCATTTATCTTTAATACAGGGCTCAAAAAAGGATATGCCGATGGGGAGTTCAAAATTCACCGACAGGCTACTGCAGGGTTAGGGGGGGCAGCTGCCGAGATTTTGCTGATCGGAGATGGCTATACTGCTGCTCATTTTATTGAGGGAGGTGCTTTTGAAGCGGATATTCTGGAAGGGATAGGTTATATTCTGGATGTTGAACCGGTCAAAACATACAAAAACCATTTGACAATATTCAAGCAGGCAGCTTACTCAGAGGAGTCAGGGGCTACAGAGGCAGACAAGAGCATAACAAAGAACACTGCACTTGGAACGAGTTTCAACGGCGGATCTGCCATCTCTGTATCTGAACAGAAGGTACTCAGTTATGCAAGAATGATTACCGGTGACGACGAGGAAAGACTTAGAAGAATGCTGATTATTGTTGTAATCAACCACGACAGATATGCCGGTACCACTTATATATGGACTGACGGTTTTGGGATAGCACTCATTCCTGTCAGCAGAAGTGCCGAAGCTAATTACAGATTCGGGAATGTACTTGTCCACGAAGCAATAGGTCACGGTCTTGGAGGTCTTGCGGACGAGTATGTAACTCAGGAGGGCAAGGTGCTTCCTGCTTCAAACAGGAGTGAAGCTGAGATCTGGATGGAACACGGCTTCTTCAGAAATATTGACTTTACTTCTGATCCTATATTCATTAAATGGAAAAGATATCTCTCTGAGCCAGGTTATGACAGGGTTGGTGTCTTCGAAGGAGCCTATTACTACTCCTATGGTGTCTGGAGATCAGAGGTCTCAAGTTGTATGGTTGACAATCAGTTTTATTTTAATGCGCCCAGCCGCGAAGCTATTGTAAGGAGAATCCTTGCAAAATCAGGGCATACATTCAATATGGATGATTTTATAACCAACGATACCCAGAAGAGCCCTCCTGCGTCTTCTCAGGCTTCTACAAAGAGCTCCAGGGAGTTTATTCCTCTTGCTCCTCCGGTGCTGATGACAAAATAATAATAATAATGTTTCGTTATTGATTTTTTGCAAGAGTGTACTCAAAAGAGGAAGTGCGGGAAATGGTATCATGGCCTATTATAACATATTTCCACGGTTTACCCCCATTCTCGGAAGTATATTCTGTCGCGTTTTGGCAATACTCTTCTGCCGCTTTCTTCTTCACCAGAACCTCCTCTTTTTCGACCTCATCGGCACGTTTTGTTTCAACAATGAAGTCAAGCTCGTAACGTTTTGAATTGTTCGCCCAATAAATACGGAATTGATTCGGTGCAGGACGTAACCAACGAATAACCTCAGGATCCGATTCCAGTATGAAAGCAAAATCCTGTTCAGTAGAACTGTCAAATTTACATTCCAAAAGGTACGATTTAAGGAAGCCCCTGAAAATATACTTTTGTCAGGTTCGAGCTTGTTATTTCCACAAAAGGCAAAACCGTAGGTTTTATATATCTGGCCGGTGACAAAGAAAAATGATCTTTCATTTGTCTGAAAATACGATCGGCAATAATATCTTTAAATTGTCTGACAATCTGTGATAATTCCTCTTTATTGATAAGATTCGATTTGATGGCTTCACATGCTTGTTCCGACAAATGATAAAGCAATTCGGAGTTGTTATCATAAGATATCTCCTCGTAGTTCATCAACCGTACAACGATTTTCCGGACAGGGTCACCATAGGCTCCGCTCGATTCAGCCAGGATTGTTTCAACTTCTCCTGTAACCAATCCCATGCGAATGATTTCCTGTTTCAATGCTGGCAATGTGAACCCTTCAGAGGCGTCCAGGTCAAACCAGTTGAATGTTGCCTGTACATCTTGCTGTTGAATGGTCATTCGTGGAATCTCAATAATATTATTCACATAATCAACGGTAACAGCATCAACTATGGAATCCACTTCTTTGATTTGTGCAAAGGCCTCTTGCTGAGCAAACAAAGAATCTGAAGCCGCAGCACTTTGTTTTATGATTTCAACCGTTTTGGTTTTAATCAGTTCAATGTTTTGCGGAGATGCAAGTTCTTTCTTATTTCGAACCAAGGCATTCATCGTGGGTAAAACCTGCCATACGGCGCGCTGAGCATCTAAGGTCGTTTGAGCCTGTTTCTGCTCGTATTCGTTTTCAATTCTGGCGATCTTTTCCTGCTCCTTCTCAATTTTCTGTTCAATAATGCTTTTGGCCGTTATAACTTTTGACGGCTCTGTCTTGTATTCATCATCAAGTTCAACAAAGCTGAATTTATTAAGTATGGAATTGGGATCCTTTGCTTTCGCAAGAACGGCTTCAAAATTCTCGTGTGCAATAACAGTCAGTTTGTCCACTTCGCTATTGCCTGTACGCTTTCCTCCATATGGCAGGCGCAAACCTCGCCCGATGGACTGCTCCACTAAAATCGGTGCATCGGCTGCACGAAGCGGTACAATCGTATAGAGGTTCGTTACATCCCACCCTTCCTTGAGCATCTTCCAGCTTTAGAATATCGAGTTCATTATCGGTTAAAGAGCCTTTCTCAAAGTTTTTCCGTTTTGCTACTGTCGGATTCTTGACATATTTTCCATCCTGCAAAGCCTGGGCAAGATTGTACTCGTAAACAATATTCTTAAAGGCTTTCCCTTTTTCGTCGAATGATGTCGCGGTCATCTCCAGACCAAATATAGGACGTAATTCATTAATAGCCTTTTTAGAAGCATCTGCATGGTAGCGGTGTGCTTCGTCCATGAGTATAACCAGATCGTTGAGACTTGAAAGGAAATCGAAATAGGATTGTCAAGGTATTCCGATAAACGCTTAATCCTCGGAGTTCCTTTCTTACTCTCCTTGCTGTCGCTGTTAAATTTGGCAATATTGAACACGTAAATTTGAATATCGGTATCGGAAAACAATCCCCTTATCTGCTCGTAATTATCACCGGTAATCACTACAGGCTGATTATGAGCCAATTCCGCAATACCTCAGAATGCGTATTTCGAATAGGAAGTATCACTGAAGTCGCGAATCAATTTTTCGTAAAGAGTAAGATTGGGCGCAAGTACAAAAAAGTGGCGAATACCTTTCTTTAAGTATAGATAGATGATACAGGCGGCCATCAGACGTGTTTTCCCGATGCCTGTAGCTATCGAAAAAGCAAAGGAGGGAAAATCCCGTTCAAAGTTGGTGCAGGTAGGATAAATCTCTTTCACTTTGAAAAGCTCCTCTTTCAGAAAAGCATCAAGCCCTGCATCGTTTTTCTGTTTTTCGAGTGAAAGACAATCGGTTATACGCACCACTGTATCCAGAGCCTCACAAAGGGGCTCCCTAAGAGAAAGGCGTTGTTTGATATTGTTTGCGATTTGATTCATCTGTTTAATTTATACGATCTCCTTATTCAATTGGTTTAGAAGCAACTTCAGTTACTCATTCTTTCTTGGTTTTAAAATATAATACCCACCTGTTTTAGGCGCCCCTCTAAATTCAATTACATTGCTTTTCCGAAGTTTTTGTAAATAACGCTCTACAGTACGCTTAGTGATATCCGGAAGTTTTTCACTTATTGCGGCCCCATTAATACCTTCATTTTCTGAGATTAAATTTAATATCAGATTTACACCGACATTTACACCGCCATCATCTATTTCTGTCGGAACAAAGTATCGTTTTAGAAACTGTACCTGAAACGACAAGCCAACTTCCTTTCAACGAAGCTCGATGTTTGGATAGTCTTTCAATTCGTCTGCAATCAATTTCAAACCATTGCCCATTGATCAATTATACCAATCCGTTTGAATATTGGAGCTATCACTTTATTCCGGGCATCACTCTGGCGGCTTTCCATTGCAGAATAATCAATAGAAGGTAGCAGGAGTCCGGGACTTACAATTTCTACCATATCATCATAAATAACCACTTTTACATCTTTTCAAGTAAGAGAATAATCCCGGTGCACAACTGCATTACGGATTACTTCCCTAATGGCTTTGACCGGATATTCCCATCGGAACACCGTATAAACTCCCTCAACAGTTGCTCCTTTATTGATATGACGAAGAACAATATTATAGGCTTCCTCTGCTTGTGAAGCGATATTTGTCGTAATACTCTTTTGATCAATGAACTCATCGGAAGTAACACCCTTGAATCTCGCACACTCTACCTTTGCGTAATGAAACATTGAATTCCGCGACTGATCGTCTGAGAAAAGAATAAGCGCATTAGTCGGGTATTCCGTACCATGGAATTCTTTTATAAGATCCAGCTTACGCAAAACTTGCTCATTTAACTCTTCGCCCGTTTTTTCCTGGAAGGTTGCTTTAAAGTTTTCAATATTTAGTTCTTTTGCCGCTTTTTCAGGAATAATCTCACTATCAAAAGAAACATTACGTTTTTTACGCTCCAGTTCGGCGATGATCGTTTCGTTGGCAAGACGATTCATGGAACCAACACGAATAAAGGTCCCCTGTAATTTACCTTTTTCTTTTAAATAGTATCATTTTTAAATTCTATACCCTCCTCTTTGCAAAAGTTCTCATAATCAACATTTAGTTGATCTTGTCAATTGTATATGGCCAATAGAAGCTTGTCCTTTATTTCCATTTCAGTCATAATTTCTTTTATTAACTTAAATAGTACTGATGCGTTAATTTTTTAAAACAAATTAGGTTCATTGACATTTTGATTTTGACTGAGTAATTCAGGGTTTGTAAGGAGTTCGTCGAGGTCTATCTTTTCCAAGGCAGATACGCTTAGAATAGTTGCTACTTCTGTAATTGTGTATGGTCTTTTGTAACTGGCTTTTATCCTTGCGATAATTATGAAAGTGCAAATGGCCACCTAAAGGTGAGTTTTGACTGCGTTTTCTGAGTAACCCCAGAACTTTTTAATGGTCAGGTTCTGCTTGATCCACTTGAAGAAGTTATGTAAAGCTTATCATAATGTATATTATGATAAGCATATCATT
>DIXE01000041.1 GCA_002428635.1 Bacteroidales bacterium UBA6088 | reverse complement strand
GGTCCCATATCGCCGGAATAGCTAAAAAATTACTTATCCGTTTCATGTATCCTATTATCCTGGTTAGATAATCAATGTTCTGGGCACTACTGAAAATTCAGTCAGAATCCAAATATACTCAGCAATAACAGTTTGTTGCCTTGTCGCAATAGTTCAACACGATATGAAGCTTAACCGCTCAACATATGAGGTTCTGCAGATCCTCAGCATCTCGCTCACCGACAAGACTCACCTGAGTCACGACAGCTGAATCACCCGAAGGTGGAAACAGGGTTTATCCGGAAACAAATACAGCTGGATCGACGAAAATGCGAAGGTCAGCAAATTTCACAACACACTGTTGTTGTGATGCTTAGCAAATTTTCAAAAAACTATAATTTTAAAAAATTACACATAGTGCTCATTGTGTGATATTTATAAAATTTGCTGTGATGTCATTCCTGGTTGACTTTAAAAAAGTGGATATTGGAAAGCTTTATCTCCGTCTCTTTTTCACCTTAGTCGAAACAATCCAGATGTCTTCAACCGGGCGGTCATTATCGTCGGTCTTTACCAGAGATATCGAATCCACAATCTCCTGCCCTTTAAGAACTTCTCCAAAGATTGTGTATTGCATATCCAAATGGGGAGTTCCACCGACAGTGGAGTAAATTTCCCTTCTCTCCGGGCTTATCGTATAGCTGTCATCTTTAAGAACTTTTCTGATCCTCTGTTCTGCTTTTGCAAAGCCTGCATCGTCCGGTTTTTTGCCAACCACAATATAAAACTGAGATGCCGAGGAGCGTCTCTCCGGATTGACATCATCCCCCTCCCTTGCAGCAGCCAGTACCCCTTTTTTGTGAAAGAGTTCAGGAACAAATTCGGATGGAAGAGAGTACCCCAGATCACCATCTCCGTAAAGCTTTCCGGGTTCATGTTGTTTGCTGTCGGAATCTCCCGACTGTATCATAAACTCTTTGATTACCCTGTGAAAAAGCACATTATCGTAATTCCCGTTTTTGCAAAGCTTGACAAAATTGTCTCTGTGCAACGGGGTTTGATTGCAGAGTTTTACGGTGATGGTTCCGGCTGTGGTCTTGATATCCACAATGTAACCCTTTTCAGATTTTGATGCTCCTTGCAGTTTACCGTATCCAAAGGTTAACCCCATAGCAAAGAGTAAAGAAATAATCAGGATTGAAGTATAATGTTTCATCTTTTTAGGCAGAGATTTATGCAAATTTACGATTCGAAAATTAATTTACAACTGAGCATTGCCAAGCTGTCGAATAAAATTGGCAGCTCCTTTTTTGTCAGGAAAATAAAATCAGCAACTGCGCCGACAAAACCCTCAAAAACATAGTCAGGGGATAGACTGTTGCGTAGCTTACAGCAGGCAGGTCATTCCCTGCTACAGAACCGGCATATGCCAAAGCCGGAGGATCTGTAGTACTTCCTGAGAGTAGTCCCATAATAGAGAAGAAATCGAGTTTTGCCCAGAATCTTGAAATCATACCCATTGTCAGCAAAGGGATAATAGTGATCAGAGCTCCGTAGCCCATCCACAATAGTCCATTTCTCGTAGTTATGGTATCGATATAGCTGGCACCGGCATCAAGCCCTACACAGGCAAGAAACAGTGATATTCCCACTTCCCGGAGCATAAGGTTTGCACTCACGGTTGTGTAAGTTATCAGCTTAAGAGAAGGGCCGAATCTGCTTATTAGAATTGCGACAATTAATGGTCCTCCGGCCAAACCCAGTTTAACAGGCTGGGATATGCCCGGAATCAGGATAGGAATGCTTCCCAGCAATATCCCTGCAGCTATTCCAAAGAAAAGGAATATCAGATTCGGCTCCCTCAGATTCTTCACTGAATTACCCAGAAGCTTTGAGACCGAATCAAGACCAGGATTGCTGCCAATCACCGTAAGACTGTCTCCTATCTGGAGTTTAAGGTCAGGTTTGGCAAGAAAATCTACCCCCGCCCTGGTAATTCGTGTAACAGTTATTCCGAAAGCTTTCCCCAATTTAAGCTCTGTCAGGCTTCTGCCGTTCACATTCCCTTTTGTCACAATGATCCTTCTGGTGGTGAAATCCTTATCATCTGTCTCCCACTCCCTTTCAATAAATCCGATCTCCTCTCCAAAAATTGCAGCAATTGACTTTTTATCGCCTGATGATGCAATAATCAAAAGCTTACCTCCTTTCCCCGGCACTACATCTGCTTTTGCGATCTCCACCTTACCACTTTCCCTTGTAACTCTGGAAACGACATATTCCATTCCGAACATTTGTTTAATCTCCCTGAGGGACTTGCCGAATAGTATCTTATTGGTCAGCAATACAGCAAATTTTACCGTTTGACCCGGTTTTTGCCTGTCGGTTTCATCTACCCTCCTCTTCTCATTATCAAGATTTACCGATAAAATTTTTCTTAGCAGTATCAAAGAGAAAATTATTCCCAGAACACCCCCCGGATAGGCAATTGCATATCCGGTGGCTATGGATTGGTCCAGTGCTCCGTTAAGTTCAACATATGTCTGCTGTGCAGCTCCAAGTCCCGGAGTATTTGTAACGGCACCGGACAATATCCCGGTAATTGCAGGTATTGAAGTGCCGGTAAAATATGCAACAGACAAAGCCACCACAACGCTCAGGAAGACAATCCCAAAAGAGAGCATATTCAGTTTAATTCCCCCTTTTCTCAGAGAAGAGAAGAAGCCCGGCCCAACCTGCAGTCCTATGCTGAACACAAACAGAATAAGCCCGAACTCTTTTACGAAATGGAGTGTTTCTGAATTGATTCCAAGCCCCAGGTTGCTGAACAGAATGCCAGAAAAAAGAATCCATGTGACTCCCAGAGAGATACCGGCTAACCTGATTCTTGACAAAAGGAAACCTGATGAAATTACAAGGGCCAGTACAATTATTGTCTGTGCTGCACCTTCAGAAAAAAACAGTGATTTTAACCACTCCATATTAAAAAATTTAGGCCAAAATTAGATATTTTTTACTATCTTCGATAATAATAAAATTCCTAACCGTTTATTTAATAATCTAAACTTATTGTATATGAAAATGGTAACAGAATTCAAGCAGTTCGCAATGCGAGGCAATGTTGTTGATATGGCTGTCGGTATCATTATCGGTGGCGCTTTCGGCAAAATTGTATCATCCTTTGTATCAGATGTACTTATGCCACCTATCGGGCTTCTGCTTGGCGGCGTGAACTTCACAGATCTCAGGGCAACACTTAAGGAGGCAGTAGTCGATGCCGGAGAAACCATTGCACCTGCAGTTACTATCAATTATGGGGCTTTTATACAGGTTATTCTGGACTTCATCATCATTGCCTTTGCAATCTTTATGATGATCAAATTTATGAACTCCCTTAACCGCAAGAAAGAGGAGGCACCTGCTCCACCACCAGCTCCTGCTGAAGATATTACACTTCTAAAAGAGATCAGGGACCTGCTGAAAAAATAATTTATTAAAAGTCCTTAACCCGCGGACCAGCCTGTAAGTGATGCCGTAATCGGAATGCCCGTGCCAGACCCCTTAAAAGTTAGCGTTATGGTGTACAGATTGCCCGGCTGCAAATAATACAATCCTATTATTACCTGATGTTCTTCTATGTTCGAAGTTTTCACCTTGACTGTTAAAGGATAAGGTATAGTGTAAAGCATCAGATTTCCAGCAGTGATTGCAGTGGTTGTGAGTGTTTGTGATGCATTTCCTCCAATGCTGGTAGGCAGATCAGCCCACTGTGCATTGATATTTGTATCTAGTTCAGCTGTGATTAATGTAAGATCCATAGATGTTGGTGTGTTGATCTTTATATAGGTGAGGGTCCCCCATGAAGAAGCTGTCTGTGAGCTTTCTGCTTTTACAAGAAACTGTATTTGTGCCAGTTTGTGAGTGAATGCAAAATTGACTGTCTTTTTATTCCCAATATATCCACCATATACAGAGGGTGCAACCATAATATCCTCCTGTCCTGTGATAATGAAGTTTGCTTTTCCGGAACCTATAGAGTTTGCCTGAGGGTAGAAGGCCATAAAATTAACACTTGTGCCATCGTGTTCATAAAACTGGAGTTCAGACGGGGTAACTACTCCTGCTGAGTTGATTGTTCCCGTGAGAGTTGGAGCAGTGAGAGAAGTATAGTCCGCTGTTTCGTCAGATCTGAGAATCTGAATCGGTTCCAGATCATCAATGTTGTTAACAGGAACCTTTGTGGATGCAAATATTGAAACACCAGCACTAAAATTGATTGATACAGAGTCTTGCTCTATATTCTCCTTAGTGCAGCTAAAAATTATAATAATAACTGCCGGTAATATCGATATGACTACCGGTTTCATTCCTTAGTAACTGTTATTGTTGTGAGATTATCATCAAAAGTGAGCCTCAGAGTATATACCCTTCCCTTTCCGAGATACCACAATTTGGTTGATACTGTCTTTTCCGAAATCAGAGATGTTTTAACCTTTATTTGAAGTGGAGGATAGTTTCCGACCGGGATCATAACCGTGCCTGCAGAAACTGCTGTAGTTGTCAAAGTCTGAGAGGCACTTCCTCCTATGCTGCTTGGTAGATCAACATTCATGGGAACTGCATTGGCAGTGAGGGGATCGGTAGGAGTGGTAAGGTCCAAATCAAGTGAAGTGGGCGAGTTGACGGTAATATAAGTTAGGGTTCCCCAACCTGCAACTGCAGCTGCATTTTCTGCTACCACCTTAAAGTGTACCTGGGAAAGGAGATGCTGAAAAGCAAAGGCAATAGTGTTATTATTGTACATACTACCCTGCTTAGCCTGAGATGCACACACATCTTCCTGACCTGTTATTCTAAAGTTTACAACTCCTGAACTAATTGTATAGGCTTGAGGATAAAAGGAGAGAAAATAAGATGTTGTTCCATCCAGTTTATAGAACTGTGAAATTGAAGGCGTTACAATTCCACTTGCATTCACTGTTCCTGTAAAATCAGGCGCAGTATGTGTTGAAAAATCAGCACTTCCGTCTGCCCTTAGAATTTGTATTGGGTCCAAGTCATCTACATTGTTTATGGGAGCCTTGGTTGTTGCATCAATAGAGTAGCCCAGACTAAATGAAATTGATAAAGGATTACTATCGTAATCCAATCCGGAGCATCCGCAAAGGAGAGTAACAGAAAGTGTTAATACTATCAGAAAACATCTCCTGAATATGATTGGGCCGTCTGCCATGATGTATATGTAGATGTAAACTGTATACCTCCCGGATTATTAAAGTTATAAAAGGTAAGCTGAATGCTATGGGCACTGCCGGCCAGTATCGAAAGAGGGAGGCTTAGCGTTACCTCTACCTCTGCGCTAAGGGAAGTTTTGACCTTTAAAGATGATATTGTTGCCGAAGGAACCATAATCACACCGGCAGAATTGAAACTGGTTGTGAGGGTTTGCCCTGCCTGCAAACCGATGCTTGTGGGCAGATCAGATACCAGCGGAAGCACAGCTAGAGCAAGTGAATCATTGCTCAATATCAGCTCCAGGGAAGTGGGCGTTGTAACTTTAATATATGTGAGTGTGCCCCATGAGGCTATAGCAGATGAGTCCACAGCTCTTACCTCAAACTGAAGCTGTGCCAGTTTATGCGATAATGCAAGTAAAACCGTTTGGCGGTTATTTAAAGAGCCTGCGTCAGCCGTTGCTGAAGACATAATATCTTCCTGTCCGGTAATTATCCAGTTTACCACTCCTGCCGATCCAGAAGTTGCTACAGGAAAGAAGGCTTTAAAAAAGGATTTAAGAGAGTTGTTAATATTATATATCTGAGTAGGAGACGGTATTACCTGACCAAGTGTATCAATTGTAGCTGAGATGGGAGGTGGAGCTCCGCTCCAGTCAGGAGTGGTTGCTGCGTCTGTTCTTAATAGCTGAATGTCTGAAAGAGTACTGTCCAGCAGTCCGTTTGCATCAGAGCTGATGGGAGCCTTTGTGAGAGGAAAATGAGAAGCATTGATTATATTGAATGTGATAGGCACCTGCCTGCTTAATTCAGGCAAAGATCCCTTGGTGCAGCTTGTAGTAATAAGTGAGACGAGTGCCAATGACACTAATAAATATCCCGCTTTATATGTGCGAATCCTTTTCAACTCAACTCAACTCAACTCAACTTAATTCATCATACTTGTTAATCAGCTTACAGATCCTGTCCCGCTTGCTCCTGTTGTCCAGTTGGTTATAGTAGCTGACATAGTAATTGCTGTGCGAGTAAAAGTAAGTGTGATCTTATAAGCTACTCCGGCAACCAACGGGTCAGGAAGACCAGATACAGAGATAGTCTCTTCTGAACCATTTGCAGTGTCAACCTTAACGGCTCCCAATGTTGTAGGCAGCACCATAAGTGCACCGGCAGAAGCAGCAGAAGTTGTTAATGTCTGAGGTGTGGTAAAATCCTTTGTTGGTAAATTAGCATTTACGGGAGTATCGGCTGCAGCAAGTGCGTTTGTGCTTAATGTTAGTTCCAGGGCTGTTGCTGCTGTAACCTTGATATAAGTCAATGTACCCCAGTAAGTGATGGCATCTGCGTCAGCAGCAACCACATCAAATTGAACCTGTGCAAGTTTATGGTCAAAGGCCAGAGGAACTGTGGAGTGTAAGGATTTTGTACCAGCGTCTGTGCTTGGTGCCACTATAATATCCTCCTGTCCGGTGATTGTCCAGGCCGCCTTGTTCGCACTCATTGTTGCAGAAGGGTAAAAAGCCATTACCCATGCTTTGCTGCCATCTACATTATAATATAGGGCAGTGGTGTTTTCAACAGCTCCGGTGGTTGCTTTGATAGTGGCAGTTGAAGCTACAGAAGAGACTGATGTCCATACTGCACCGTCGCCATCGGGCGCCCTGAGTATCTGAACTCCTGAGAGATCAGATGATAATATCCCGCTACCGTCAGAGGTAATCGGAGCTTTAGTAGAGACCAGAAGACCAGTTCCGAAATCTATAGGAACCAAAGACTCATCCGGTGGAGTTTTTGTGCAGGAGGCCATTGTTAAAACGGCTAATGCTGCTAATGAAACTCCCCGCCGCAAGCAGCGGGGTATCTTAAAACAGCTCTAACTGCTTACTCTTATGCAAAATTGTATATTCCTTCTCAAGACCCTGGTCTCGGACATATTTAGAGATGCTTGTCTCATCTCCAAACTTGCTGACAGTGTTCACAAAATATCCGTCTGTCCAAAATTCCCCGCCCCACAATTGTTTCTTTATTTCGGGGTGAACCTTAAAGATCTCTCTCGCTGTTATGCTTTTTATCATCGTTATTATCGATGTGGCACTCCTTCGTGGAACAGACTGAACCAAAAAATGAACGTGGTCTTTATCTGTTCCTATCTCCAAAAAATGAATCTCGTATCTTTTCTCTATTTCCAGACAAATATCCTTCAAGGTCTCATCAACGTCTTTGTTGAAGACAACTCTACGATATTTTGCAGGACAAACAAAATGATACAACAAGACACTAACATTATGTGATTTATGTATATACTCGCTTTCACTCATACATACAAAGATAATATTTTCACGCCGCAAGCGGCGGGGAATTTAACCCTTAGAGATTAAAAACTTTTTCATTTCATTGATTGTGTTTTAGTTTCCGATTTAATAAGATTTTAATTATTGTTAAGGTTTTGACTTATTCAATTATCTCTATTTAACATCGTGGCCTGCAGTTCCGCCATCAGCCCAGTCTGTCAGAGTGGCCTTGAATGTAATAGCGTTAAGCTTGAAAGTAAGATTGATGGTATAGGCTTTACCTGCCTCAATTGTCCCGATATTCACAGTTTCATTACCTGCAGTAGTAACAATTTTTAGAGTGATGTTTGTCCCGGGAAGAATCATCAGAGATCCCATATCCTGATTGGAAGTAGTGAGAACAACACCAGAAACAGCCGCATCGGAGGCATTCAGAGTCTGTAGATCGGTAAGAACAGGGGTTGAGTTTGCAGCAAGAGTTCCGGCCTCTGCCCCGTCAATGTCCAGATCAAGAGAGGTTGAGGTATTTATTTTAATAGAATTAACAGTCCCCCAGCTGGACACAGCCCCGGCATTTTCGGCAACTACATTAATCTGAATTTTTGAAAGCTTGTGATCAAATGCAAAACTGAATGCAGCATCCGGAGTGTTCTTTGATCCGGCTGATACTGATGGAGCCCATACAAGGTCCTGACTGCCGTTTATGGTAAAAGTTGCAACCCCAGAAGAGATAGTGGTGGCATCAGGATAAAAAGCTGCAAACCAAGCCTTAAGGGTGTTGTTTGCGTTGTAATACTGTTCTGTTGATGGAGTAACATCCCCTAATCCATTTATTATTCCTGTAATTGTAGGAGCAGAAAGTGCAGAGTAATCAGCAGTTGTTGCATGGTCCGGTGCTCTGAGAATCTGAATCGGCTCCAGATTGTCAACAGTTGTTATGGAAGCTTTTGTAGTCATATTCACAATGGCTTTGAAGCAGATAGGAACGAGTTGGTTGGGAGTATCGTTTTTTGAGCATCCTGAAAATAGCATCGTCACTATTGTTGCTGCAAAGATTTTATTCATTTTTCATGTTGTATGTTAACTGTTAAATGACTTCTGTATTCCTGGTGATGTTCTCAGTCCAGTTTTTAAGGGTCGCAATAATAACGCCCATATCTATTTTAACAAACTCCAGGTTAAGGGCAACCGATGATACAGTCCCTCTGTTAATGTTTTGAAGAGCCTCCCCGACTGGCACGATAAAAGTTCCGGAAACCCCTTCTTTGGTGGTATAATCCAGCTTAAGAATGCACGTTGAAGGATTGATAATGGCGAAGACCTGTTTGTTTGAGTTAAATCCATTGTTTCCGGATATGTCAAAGCGGTAATAAGCCAGAGAACTTTGTTCATATAGACCGGTTGAAAGATTAATTCTGGAAGCTACATTTGTAAGTGTTGCGCTGCAGGATGTTATTTCACTGATAAACTGACTGTTTATTGTAATCTCAATGCTTTTTGTCATTGAAGACATATTAACCGTAATAAGAGTTCTGTTGTTGTCCCCTGTCCCGAATCCGGGCATATTTCCGGCATAGAAGCTTTGAGCCTCCATAACCTCATCCGGTGACTGAACCTTAGTCTCTGCAATTGACTTAAGATAGGCTGAGGCATTACTAAAATCGTACAATCTGTCAAATGCAATGTTTTGAACATCATTATTGAATACCAGCAGCTTATACTCACCTCTTGGGACTCTGATAGTAAATTCTTCGGGTAGAATATCTTTGATAAGAACTGTTTTTTTTGCATCGCTGTAAAGAACTAGTTTTAAACCTCCTGGTATGGATTCTCCCTCCTTGAGCTTGTCCCATTTGAAATCGAGAGAAAGATCAGAACCCTTATCATCGCCCCACTCCCAGAAAGAACCACTCTTGCTGCAGGAGCAGGAATCCATAAGCAGTGCTGAGATTAACAATATGAATATATGATTATTAACTCTCATACTTCTGCAGATGCAGTTTTAAGTATAAAATTGATATTTCTTATCTTCGAGGGATTATTGTTGTTTCTTATCCTTGAAGGCGGATTGTTGTACATCAGCTTGCAGAAACGATTGAAGTGTGATGCATCTGTAAATTTATACTCCTTCATGATTCTGCTCAGAGGCACATTTGTCTCTGTTAGTTTAATCAGTATTGTTTCTGCTCTTTTACTCATTATCCACTGATAAGGAGACTCCCCGAACATCTCTCTGAACTTGCGGTTGAATGTACTCTGTGAGAGTCCCGACAGAGATATAAGCTCCTCAACACCTTTGTGTTTGTCGTAATTATCCTGAACAAACTGGTAGAAGTCCTGACAGTCTGTACAGATACATGAAAGAAAAGCTATTAAAGACTTTTTGCTGTAGCATCTTTTAAGCAGGATCTCCAGCTCTCTCTGTTTATCTGTCTGGAAAGCTCTTGCAACCTCTCTTCTGGAGAGCAGGAAAGAGACAGACTCCAGAAAGACCTCCACACGGGGTTCTATGGGTAGAGAAACGAGTGAAAAGAGAAACTTTTCCTTTGATCTCGGCTTTTTGCCGTGGAGATTGTCAAAAAATGTATGCCAATTCTGGTCAAGACTCAATATTGTGATCTCAGAGTTCTGTAATATCTCCAGTTGATAAGATCCGTTGTTAATTAAGAACATAGTTCTGTCTGAAAAAATATACTCCTTGTATTTTCCGACCAGCACTCTTACCCTGCCGGAGTGAATAAAAATGATAATATTCCCAGGATCCTTAATCATTTCGCAGGACGAACCCTTTTTCAACAGGAAATTTTTGAATCCTGGCTTAACTTTTATCTGCTGGATTTGAGAGCTCTCTATTTGTTTAGGTTTTGGATACATAATATTTGTATATATATATTCTTTTTACTATGTGTATATTAACTATATTCTAAACTAAATAGTACAATAATAATTAAAATCAATTTTTAATTTTAAAATTTTACCCATAAAAAATAATTTTTACTATTTACCTTTTTGAAAATTACAAAATAAAAATGATTTTTTTAAATATTATTGTTGTATATTCCGCCCGCGAAATATGTACACTACCCTCCTAAACAATATAAAATATACCACAAAATAACTCTAACCTATATCCATTGATGCTTTGCTAATAATTGCATAATAATAAAATTTGTTATATTTGCATTCACAAAAAAATTGGTTCTGTAGCTCAGTTGGTAGAGCACGACACTCTTAATGTTGGGGTCGTGGGTTCGATCCCCACCGGGACCACAAAAAAGTAATGAACAATTTTATATTTCACAATCCTGTCAAGCTTATTTTTGGCAAGGGGAGCATATCAAAAATTGCTCTGGAGATTCCACAGGAAAAAAGAGTGCTTCTCACCTTTGGCGGAGGCAGCATAAAAAACAACGGTGTTTACGATCAGGTCAAAGATGCTTTGAAGAGTCACACCTGCTTTGAATTTTGGGGGATTGAACCCAACCCCACAGTACAGACTATAAGGAGAGCTGTTGAGCTGTTAAAAAGGGAGAAAGCAGACTTTGTGCTTGCTGTTGGAGGCGGTTCTGTTCTTGATGCTTCTAAGCTCATTTCCGCGGGCGCACTATACGAAGGTGACCCCTGGGACCTTGTTCTTAAACCCTCTCTCTACAAAAAATCCATTCCTTACGGAACAGTAATCACACTACCAGCAACCGGATCAGAGATGAACAGGGGAGCTGTAATATCAAACAGCGACACAAAGGAGAAGTTCTCATTCTACTCCTCTTTTCCTCTATTTTCGGTTCTGGACCCTGAGACAACATTTACGCTTCCCCCATATCAGAAAGCCTGCGGTCTGGCTGACACTTTCGTTCATATAATGGAACAGTATCTTACCATGACAGACGAGTCACCGTTGATGGACAGATGGTCAGAGAGCATTCTCTCTACAATTGCTGAGATTTCACCATCAATTACAAAAGGTGATATTAATTATGATAATATGGCCACATTTATGCTTTCTGCCACAATGGCCCTTAACGGATTTACTGCAATGGGAGTTTCACAGGATTGGGCAACTCACTTGATAGGGCATGAACTTACTGCTCTCGAGGGCATTACTCACGGGCACACTCTTGCTATTGTGCTACCCGGAACAATGTGGGTTATGAGAGCTGAAAAATTGGGGAAGATACTCCAGTACGGGAAAAGGGTATGGGATATTGAACACTCCGATAACGAAACTGCAGTAAAGATGATAGTTGCAAAGACCGAAGAATTCTTTAAGTCTCTGGGATTAAAAACCAGACTTAGTGAAAACGGGGTGAAAGAATCAACTATTCAGGAAATTGTTAGGAGATTCAGGGAGAGGGATTATCATCTTGGAGAGAACAAATCTGTTGATTCTGTAAAAGCAGGGGAAATACTCAACTTTGTTAAATGACAACCTCAAACTGAGATAGTCTCCGGTAAAGTAATATAAAAAGAACTCCCCACTCCCACTGTGCTCTCTGCTCTGACAGACCCTCCCTGCCTTTCAGAAAGTTCCTTACAAATAAACAGGCCGAGAGTGCTTCCCTGCTCTCCTAATGTACCTTCTCTGGAGATATTGTTTGAGAAATCAAACAGAGAAGAGATAGTTTCGGGAGACATCCCGACTCCGTTATCCTTTACAGAAAACTCTGCCAGCCCATTTTGCAGATATTGTCCGTCTATGAAAATGGATCCTCCCGGATTGCAATATTTAATTGCGTTATTTATTAGGTTTCTAAGGATAATCCTCAGCATCTCTTTGTCTGCAAATGCAAATCTCTGCTCTGAGATTCTGTTCTTAAGTCTGAGATTTTTCCTTATGCAGGAATATTTAAACTCATCAAATATTTCATCTGCGAGAATTTTAACATCAATATTTGTACTATTAACAGACAGGCGGTTCATCTGGCTTCTCGACCAGAAAAGGAGATTCTCTGTGAGCCTGAAGGTTGAATCTGACTGGACAATTATTGTCTCAAGCATTTGCTCCATCTCTTTCTTCTCCATGGTGTCCAGATCCTCTCTCAATAACTTCAGAAGTTCCAGTACAGAACCTAAAGGCCCCCTGAGATCGTGTGAAATAATTGAAAAAAGCTTGTCCTTTGTTTCGTTGAGCTCGTTGAGTTTTATACGATACTCGCTGATAGCCGTTATGTCGTTGATTGTGATAAGGTATCCGATAAGAGCCTTTCTCTTATCTTTCACAGGCATTATCCTTATTTTAAGGTAGATCTTGCTTTCGTTCTCATTTTTTTTAACAATATGAGAAGTCTCGTACTCAGTTCCTTCGGCAGGTAAGATATCAGGAAATTCAAAAATTTCTTCAATATCTTTTGCCGATTCTCGCTTGTAAAGATCGCTATAAAATGTAAGGGCGATATTGTTAAATTCAATTATTTTCTTTTTCGCATCCAGGATTATTGCTCCATCCCGCATACTCATAAATACATCCTTGAGGGCTACCGGCAGTACACCCAAGAGATTATAATTGAAAAGACTCAGAGACATTGCCACAGCTGTAAATGCAAACCCAAAAGCGGTCAAGTCCACCCCCATAGGAGTCTTTTCAATTATATAAAAGGCATTTATGAGCCAGGGAGGAAGAACTGACAGAAGGATCAGCAATGCATGCTTACTGAACTCTCCTTTTCGGCTTAAGAGAATCTTTAGCAGTATGGACATTGAAACTATGTTGCAAAGCATCGAGTAAACAATGACAATCCAGTACAGAGGTCCTCTCTCGAAAACAAGAATAGAAAAAGGGCCTACAATTTTAATAGAAATGTCCTTGTAGTACAGATGGTGAAAATCATTTGTATAATTGGATACCAGGACAGTAAGAGTGAGAAGAATGAGCAGGGAAATCAGCGGACGGGTTATGTAGTGTCTTTTGCCGGCATACTCCAATGTAAAGATTAAGAGAAAAGGAGAAATTGATGCCAGGCCTATGTAGCCTATCCTTAGCCACAAAACTTTGAACTCCTGATAGATGCTGTTAAGTTCAAATGCATAGCAAAATGAAAAAATGGAAACAGACAACAACAGGAAGAAGAAATAGAGCCCAAGATCGCTTTTTCTGTACTTGAATGTGTAAACAGTCAGTACAGTAGTCTGCATAGAAACCAGAATCAGCAAGGCGCTGTAAATATTCATACTTGTATGCCTCTTTATGCAAAAATATAAAAATTATCTGTCCCAGAATATTTTACTTTTATTTGAATTTCTGATTATGTATCCTGCAGGAAAACTATCCTGCAAGGCGGGTTGGGCAATCTTTTTCAGAATCTCTCCCTTCTCTTCTCCAAAAACATAGAAAAAAAGTCTTCTGGCTGTGTCGGAGTGAGGGGAATATCTCCTTCCCAGCAGCCCTGCCCTCTGCAAATCTTTCTGTAACCTCGGCGCTTCTGTTGAAAACAGAGACTTTGTACCCTCTGCTCTCAATGTTCAGAACCAGGTTTTCACCCATAACTGCAAGTCCAATGACTCCTATGTCAGACTCTTTCATATAGAATTGTAAATATGTTTTATATTTGTAAACAGATTAAACCGTGATACTAATATGCACAAAAGTAATCTTTTTTATATCTTTTTAATGTTTTTCAGCCTCTCTTTTGTGGGTTGCAAATCGAAACAAAGCAACAACGATATAAACAGCAAAACCCTTAAAATGGTTGAAATACCTGCTATTATTACTGACCAGTATGAAGCTCTGCAATATCTCTCTGAGCACTATTGGGACAATATGGACTTTGGTGACACTGCTTATCTTAATGAAAAGCAAGTGCTTGCAGAGCAATTTTTTCAGTATATGAATGTTTTGCAGACATTGCCCGAAAACACAAAAGTCAGTTCACTCAATCAACTTACCGGCGAGTTGCTTGAAGGTGATTCTCTTGTGATAGACAGATTCAGACAATTAATAGAGAAAGCTCTTTACGAGCCAAACTCACCTTACAGAAACGAGGAGTTGTATATTCCTGTTTTAAAGGAGTTTATCCAGTCCCCAAAAATTGACACAACCATCAGGGAGAGACTTGCCTATCAGCTTAGTATGACTATGAAAAACAGAAGAGGAACACCAGCAATTGATTTCAGTTACGAAAAGGCAGACAGGAGCGGGGGAACTCTCTATGGTATCAATTCAGAGTTTGTACTTCTGGTATTTATTGATCCTGATTGCCCCTCTTGCGAAGTCGCAATTTCTGACATGAAAGCTTCTGCAGTGCTTAAGGAGTTTTCAAAAAGGTTAAAGATTCTGACTCTCTATGCAGGTGTGGACCATCAGAGGTGGATCGGTTGGAGTAAAACGCTAAGTCCTCAATGGATTAACGGGTATGACAAAAAAATGATGATACAGGAAGGGTCTCTTTATGATCTTAGACCTACACCCTCTTTTTATCTTCTTGACAGAGAGAAAGTAGTGATTCTCAAAGATGCTCCTCTGGAGAGAGTGGTCGGTTTCCTGAGGGAGCAGAAATAACAATCAAAAAAATCAGATATTAACCTCAACTATCTCATCCAGGTTTGGATACCAGAGATATCCCTCTGTTTTTACGGGACGGATTTCTGTTATAAGTTTTAAATACCTTTTCATCTGCCTGATGTGCGAGCTCTCCTTGTTAAGGCCAAATTTATAGTCAATAACAATATTTTTACCATCTCCTGTTAAAACTCTGTCCGGGCGACTCCCCATCCTTCCGGGTTCAATAATTTCCAATTCATTAAATACTATGTACTTTCCATCAAACCAGTGTCTGTCCTGAATTTTATATAAAAAAGCCATTAATGTGGTGTAAACCTTTTCGAAATCCTCCACCCTGAGATCCCCTCTTGCCACAAAAGATTTTACTGCCCGCTCAAGGTCTTTCATCTGGTGAACTTCTGCCAGAATGTTGTGCATAATAACCCCCCAGTTTCTCAGACTGCTTTCATCCATCAGTTCCCCGTATTTGTATCTTAACCTGAGTCTTTCCTTAAGGGGCTGAGAAGAAGCAGAAGAGAGATCAGTCTCTCTGACAGAAGTTGAATCACCGGTAAGCGCTCCGGTGCTATCCGGCATCTCACCCGTTTCCCAGAAATTATCCTCATTCAGCTTGTCTTTAAGATGGATATACAGAAGGTTTGCCACAGAGGAGATCTTCTGAGGCTTATCCTTGGTATCCTTAGTATTCTTGATTTCCGGAGCAAAAATGAAAAGTTCTCTCTTTGCCCTGGTAAAAGCTACATAAGCAAGATTTAAATTGTCAACAACATCTAGCCCTCTCTCTTTTGTATAATCTTCTGCAAAAATTGTATCCCTTAGTTTTGATGAGTATTTAACCGGCAAGTAGGGAATTTTACTGAATGGTTCAATGTCGGTACTACACCACATATAGCGATCCTCCACACTGACTTTACTATCAAGCGACAGCTCAAGAAAAGGCAAAATTACGGCCTCAATGCTAAGACCTTTGGCTTTGTGAATAGTCATAACCCTTATTGCATCCTGCCCTGCCGGAGATGAGAGAGCCAGAGCATCTCCCTTAAGATCAAACCACTCCAGGAATGAATTGAGATCGGGTGCTCCGCTGCGGGAAAACTCCATAACATTGTCCAGAAAAGATAGAAGATAGGCTGAATCTGTCCCGGATTCCGCGGATAAATACTTAGAAATGATGGTTTCACACATTTGGTAGAGAGGAAGTTGCAAAAGAGAATCGTCAGCCTCCGGCTCAATACACAGGAATTCTAACAGAGTTTTGTTGATGGGGTCATCCGGGTTATTGAAGAATTTCAAAAGAGAGATTAGTTTTCTCACGGCCGGAGACAACACCAGCAGAAGACTCTCTTCTGATATAACAGGATATCCGTTTTCAATAAGCCACTCTGCTACAGCCGTGCCCTCTTTGTTTTGTCTGACAAGAAATGTTATATCCCTATAGGTGAAGCCTTTAGACAAAAGAGCTTCTATAGTTTCGGGCAGATAATCAAATAACTTTTCTCTCCATTTGCGGGATTCGTCATTGGATATGAACTGAACTGAAACATGTCCATTTTTTACCTTTTTATCCTTTGCCGGAGTCTGGGCCGACTGGCTGTAAACTGATCCTGCAAGCTTATCGCCGTTTTCTGTAAGTGTAGCGCACTGGTCAGAGGCAAAGGTAAAAAACTCAGTATTGAAACTGATGATTTCGTCTCCCGAGCGCCAGTTTTCCTGAAGCTCCTCCGTTTTGAGTCCTGCTCCGGGAAATGCTTCCGCTACACCCTCACTTAGGATTTTCCAGTCTGATCCTCTCCAGCGGTAGATACTCTGCTTTACATCACCCACCAGCAGATTCTCATAACCTTGAGACAGAGAATTTGCAATGAGTGGTTTAAAGTTATCCCACTGTAATTTTGATGTATCCTGAAACTCGTCTAGCAAAAAATGGTCTGTCCTGCTGCCAACTTTTTCGTAAATAAATGGGGCATCGTCTCCGTTTATTATCCTGTTCAACAAATCGTTGGTTTCAGAAAGCAAAAGAATATTCTTCTCTCTGGAGTACGAATTTATCTCCTGATTAATCTCCAAAAGTACTCCCAGCATATATATCTGCTCTTTGACCACAACCGCAGAATAATATTCCCTCCATTTCTCTTCTGAGTATACAAGCCTGCATATCAAGTCATTCAACCCATCACTGTAAGCGTTCTCAATTGAGTGATAAATTGAGGGGCTGGTTTTGGTCATTACCCTTGTAACCCATTTTTCAAAATTGTCGGCAAGAGCAGCAAAAGCATCAGAGTACATATCTGTTTTCCCCTCTGAAAGTTTGATAAAATATTTGAAAGATGATTGGCTGCCGCCACGAAAATTATCAAATGTGAGGTTATTTCTGTCTAGAATCCTCTCTGCCTCAGAGGCAATTTCCAGTAACTCTTTTTCAAATCCTGTTGTTATACGGTCAAGATCTTTTATGAAGTCTTCCAGTACAGACCTGTTTACATTGATAAACAGATCTCTTCTCACAGATTTGTAGGACTCCTTAGTAAAGTTGTTAATCTTGTTGTCAATTATCCTTCTAATATCCCAGTTTTTCCCGTCATCAACCATCTTGAGCGAGAAATCCACGAACCATTGCAGAAGCTCCTCGTTAGCCGGATCGTCCAGATTATCAATCACTCTGTCCACTGCCTCTCTAACCACCATTTTATCATCAAGTTCAATTCCATAGGAGCTGTTAATGCCTGACTCCCTTGCAAAAGCTCTGAGTGTGGTCTGGAAAAACTTGTCGATAGTGCTTATATTGAAAGAAGAATAATCGTGAAGTACAGTTATTAGCCTCTCCTTAACCAAATCATCGGTAAGTGACCTTTTGAAAAGCTCTTCCAGAATCCTGCCCTTCATCTCCTCAGTAGCCTTGTTTGTAAAGGTAACTGCAAGCACGTGCCTGTATGCCTCCTTTGTGGAGAGCATAAGACGTATATACTCATTGGTAAGTCTGTGAGTCTTACCCGAGCCTGCCGAAGCTCTAAGTATCTTTAATATTCCCATCTATCCGCAAATATTGTTGAACGGGCACCAGATACACTTTTTCTCCTCCGGAACATTAAAAAAAGGAATTTCCGGATTCAGGATCTCTTCTACCAGTGACTTAAGTAATAGAATAAATGTTTCCAGTTCTTCTCTGTTTACAACTATATCAACCTCTCCTTCCGATAATAGACTTCTTAGGTAATACAACGATATCTTTATCTCGTCTTTGTCCATTATCATAGCATAAAGATACATCTGGAAAAGAGACTGAAACTTTTTGTCCCTTCCCTTTTCAAAGAGCATTTCCATCGGCTTGTTTTTCTCCGGTTTGGCCCCTCCGCTCTTGTAATCTACAATCCTCAGAGGAGCTCCGCAAGTGTCTATTCTGTCCAGAAATCCTTTTATAATTACAGACTCACCATTATTAAGAACAAGATCTTTACCGGCTCTTTTTTCTGAGTCCAGATAGGTGAATGGAGTCCTTTTGGCATCATATTGCAATACATTGAGCAGATACTTGTTAATCAGGCGCAGTACAATAAAATTTCTCCCTTTAATCTCGGTCAGTCCCAATACATCCATGAATGCATTGGTTGTAATATTGTTTAAAAATTCTTCGTTTTTAATTATTGAATAAAGTGCCTGAGCAGTGACTATCTTACCCTTGAAAGGTTCGTAAACAAGTTCGGCGGCCTTGTGAAAAATCTTGCCAAAGGAATCAGCCTCTACACCCTCCTTAACTTCTTCTTCCTCTGACAGACTCTTTACATACCTGAGCCAAAAGCTCAATGGACAATCTATGTAGCAGTTGAGTGCACTGGCGGAGAGTTTGCCGTTGGGGCTGAAAATGTAATCTCTCAAAGCTTTAAGCACTTCATCATTTTTTGGAACCTCCACACTCTTTTTTTCTGTGCGCGGGATGTTGAACCTGATTGTCCTCTCTTTGAGATCAACTCCATAATGGTATTTAAGTTGTCTGATAAAACGGCTCACCTCTCCGCTTCGCAAACCTTCGCTTCTGGAGTCATAAAGCAAAAACACCTTTTTTGCTCCTGTAAGAAGCCTGTAAAATGTGTACGCAGAGAGAGCGTCCCAGTATTCAAAGGATGGAAGGCCGAAACCTCTTCTGAGACTGAGTGGAATGAAAGAGTTCCTTGAGGGGCTTTTCGGGAAAACTCCCTCGTTCATAGAACAGATGATAACATTTTCAAAATCAAGAGCCCTGCTCTCCAGAACACCCATAATCTGAAGACCCGAAAGTGGCTCACCTGTAAAAGGAACCGATGTGGATGAAATAAGTTTCTTAAGTACCCGGCCAAAAGTTGCAGCGCTCATTAGCGAGTCGAATCCCTTTATCTTTTCAAGCAGCGAGAGGAGCGCAAAGTTGAATTCTCTCTCCATAGGGCTTAGAGTTCCTGAAGAGTTAATCAGTTCAAGTACGGTAATAAGGTATTCAGAGTAGTTTTCTGCTTTTGTAAAGATTGCAGAGAGCAGAGAATCCCTTGAGAACTCTTCCTTTGGCACATATATCAGATTCCTTTGGGTTATTTCTGAGATAAGTGTTTTTGCAGAATCACCGGAAATATTTCTGATGTAATTGTGTCTTAGCACCGGGAGTACTCTCCGAAAGTATGTCACACCCTTCTGCAGTTCTACCAGACTCTCCGCCAGAGAAACCACAGAGGCCGACTTGAGAGGGTAACCCATAGTCACATTGACCGATTCAACACTTTGTGGAATGGAGTTAAGAACCGGAACCAACAGATCAGGATCCGGCAAAATCACTGCAGTATCAATACCTCCTCCCTCAATGCTTACTATTTCGCCTGCCACTCTTGCCTGACCAACAGCAGAAGGAACTGCTGTAAGCTCAAATTCAGGAAGTCCGATATTTTCTGCCTCAATTTTTATTGATGATGGAAATTTTAAAATATTTTCGGCAACAAAAGCAGAAGCCCTATTTTGGAGATCAGAGACAAAATTATTGCTGTAATCCCAGTAAAAATCTGTTATGCCCATTTTCTGAAGCTCACTCATCAGAGCTTTTTCACACGGAGTGAGAGCATTAAAACCCACAAAAACATACTTTTTGTATTGAGTCAGATGCTCTTTAATTTTTTTACTTTGATCTCCCCCGGACGCAAGTGAATCTGCCACCTCTCTAAAAATCATACCTTCGTATGCAAGCCCCTCCTTGCGCAACTCCTCCCGAAAATCGTTGTACAATGGATAAAGCACCTCCCAGGCTGCCTTAAATCGTTTTTTACTCTCACTCCCTTCTGCAGGGAAGAAATTGTTCCAGAAACTTCTGACAGCTTCAAGCTGCTGTGGAGAGAGGAAGGAATAGTCGCTCTCCAGTTGTTTCAAATCTCTGATATTGGCAAAGAGTCTTTGGGCATCGACCAGGTATTTGTCGGTTTCATCGAAATCACCCAATAGCATTTCACCCCAAAAATAAAAATCGTCGAAACTCTCGCCTCCCCCAGAAACCTTTGTATATGACTTGAAGAGCCTGAAAAGGGTATCGGGACTCTCAATTTTCTGCAGTTCAGAAAGTGAAGAGAATAACTCTTCTATAGTTGCAATTTTTGGCGAAAAGAGAGGTTTTTCTGCAACCTTGCTAAGAGCATCCCTGAAAAATACACCTGCTCTTCTGTTTGGGAATACAAAACAGAATTCAAAAAGAGAGTCTCCCTCCCTTTTGACAAATTCACAAGCTATTTGTTGCAGAAATTTCACTTCAGAATATTGTTCAGTCTTTTGGCAATCTCCTCATAACCAGGCTTACCCAAAAGTGCAAACATATTTTTTTTGTAATCCTCTACACCCGGTTGGTCAAAAGGATTTACGCCAAGAATATATGCACTTATCCCACAGGCAAATTCGAACATATACATAAGCGCACCGAGGTGATAACCGTTCAAAGCAGGTATCTCCATCCTGAGAGTTGGCACTCCTCCCTCCATATGTGCAATTACAGCCCCCATCTCTGCCATTTTGTTACAATGATCGACT
Organism: Bacteroidales bacterium UBA6088; assembly: GCA_002428635.1. Taxonomy (GTDB): domain Bacteria; phylum Bacteroidota; class Bacteroidia; order Bacteroidales; family UBA932; genus Bact-08. The sequence goes on along the minus strand of DIXE01000041.1, from coordinate 38,134 downwards.
CTCACTCCTGTCAAGAAATTCAGTTTGTCAGAGTTATCGGGATCATTGGGTATTGTAAGTTTGCCTGAAGGGTTTATGATGCATATAACTGTCTCAAAAAGGGTCCTTTCTCCTCCCTGAACATATTGCCCCATTGAGTGAAGGTCTGTTGTGAAGTTGAGTGATGCAGGAAATATACCTTTGCCATCCTTACCCTCGCTTTCTCCAAAAAGCTGTTTCCACCATTCGGCAAAATATTGAAGTTTTGGGTTGTAATTGATCATTAGTTCAATCTTTTTCCCTTTTGAATACAGAGCATTTCTTAAAGCTGCATATATTACTGCCGGGTTCTCGGAGGATCTTGCAGCACATATCTTTTGCATTGCCCCGGCTCCATCAAGAAGCGAACGGATATCAACTCCGGCTAGTGCGGCAGGAAGAAGTCCGGCAGGAGTGAACACAGAGTACCTTCCCCCAACATCATCGGGTATAATAAATGTTGTATATCCCTCTTTATCTGACACTTCTTTGAGTGTCCCAACAGATTTGTCAGTAATTGCAACTATCCTTTCAGAAGCCTCCTGCTTACCATATTTTTTTTCCAACAACTCTTTTACAATTCTGAAAGCTATCGCAGGCTCTGTTGTGGTGCCCGATTTTGAGATTACGACACAGGCTGCAGAGCGCTCCATAAGCAGCTCTTTTAGTTCCTCAAGATATTCCTCAGACAGGTTTTGCCCGGCATAAACAATCACCGGTTTTGCGAATCCTGACATATGCAGGTCAAATGACCCGGAAAGGGCTTCTATCACAGCTTTTGCTCCAAGATAAGACCCACCGATTCCAACAATTACTATAACTTCAATTCCGTTTGCCCATCTTTTAACGATGCTCTCTATTCTGTTAATCAAAGAGGGGTGTGTTTCAGAAGGCAGGTCTATCCATCCCAGGAAATCTGACCCCTTACCTTTTCTTCCTCTTAAAACATCATAAGCATTCATAGATCTTTCGAGCCAGACTGTCATCTCAATATCACTTAAAAATGGGGTGACAGCTCTTAGATCAAGGTTGACAACCTTATCCATATCCCTATATTTTAAACTGTTAAGTTATCTGTTTATAGTAATTTCCCGGAAAGTTCCTTTATCACTCTTGATGCCGGTCTGTTCTCGTACAAAATGCTGTAAACTGCATCAGCAATAGGCATTTCCAGGTCGAACTTCTTTTTAAGCTCATGTATGCATCTGGAGCCGTAATAACCCTCGGCTACCATATTCATCTCCATCTGGGCAGAATTTACAGAGTAGCCTTTCCCGATCATTGCACCAAATGTTCTGTTTCTGCTGAACTGGGAGTAACAGGTTACCAGAAGATCTCCGAGATATGAGCTTTTTAAGGTCCGTCTGGCTGTGTCCGGATGTGCCGCGTGCAGAAAATTCCTCATCTCGTTAAAGGCGTTGGTGACCAATACTGATATAAAGTTGTCCCCGTAAGAAAGGCCGTGAGATATGCCGGTTGCAATGGCGTAGATATTTTTCAGAACGGCAGCGTATTCAACCCCAAAAATATCTGTTCCTGGAATGGTTTTTATAAAATGACACTCGAACATACGGCACAAAGCCTCGGCAACTTTTCTGTGTTTGGTGGACAGGGTAAGATATGAGAGCCTTTCCATAGCAACCTCTTCTGCATGAGAGGGACCGCTGACAACTCCAATCCGTTCAAAAGGAACATTGTGTTTCTGATTGAAATACTCGGCAATGGTAATATTTTCGTTGGGGATCATCCCCTTGATTGCAGATATCACAAATTTGTTTTCCAGCAAACTGCTCCTGAGTGGTGCTACCTCTGCCGGAAAATAGGCAGAAGGTATGCAGAAAAGGATTATGTCGGCCATCTCAACTGTCTGGTTAACATCTGTTGTAAGATTCAACCTGTCAGGGTCGAAGGAAATCTCCTGAGTGTAAAACGGATTGTGTCCGTTTGCCCTTATGTATTCTGCAGTCTGCTCATTCCTGACATACCAGGTTACTTTACTGTGGTTTTCGAGCAGTAGTTTTACGAGAGAAGTGGCCCAACTTCCGTTGCCCACCATAGCCACCCTCCTATCCTTGCTAAATATATTCTCCAACATATTTACAAATATACCTATTTTTGAGATATTTCTAAATAAAAGAGATAATTTTGCCAAAGCACAATCTTGTATATGATAAAGACTAATACCTTGCATAACAAAATATTAGGTGGAGAATTTCTCTCTTTGGAAGAGGGTATGGAGCTTTACATCAATACTTCTCCAGCTAAACTGTTTTCACTTGCAGGCAAAATCAGATTTTGGATTAATCCCGAACGCAGGGTCAGCTGGCAGACAGATCTGAATGTCAACTACACCAATGTGTGCATATCCGGATGTCTCTTTTGCAATTTTCACTGCAGGCTATATGAAAATGAGAGGTCTTTTACCCTTGGAGAAAGAGAGTTAAAAGATAAAACCGAAATTGTAAAAAGAGCCGGGGGAAACCAGCTATTACTTCAAGGGGGACTTCATCCACATTACCGGATTGAATATTATGAAAATATGCTGAGATATTTGAAAGAGATATCCCCCGGTATCAGACTGAACGCTCTAGGCCCCCCTGAGATTGCACATATCTCAAGACTCAGTTCAATAAGTATAAGAGAAACTCTTGTAAGACTCAAAGCTGCAGGGCTTGATTCGCTGCCAGGTGCAGGGGCAGAGATATTATCAGACCGCGTCAGGAGAATTATTTCACCCTCTAAACCAAGTTCTTCATCTTGGGAAAACGTGATGAGAGAAGCTCACAAACTTGCAATAGGAACCACTGCAACAATGGTTTACGGTCATTTAGAAACTATTCGGGAGAGACTTGAACATCTGATGCTTTTAAGGAAGATACAGCAGGACAAACCTGAAGGCACTCCTGGATTCAGGGCATTCATCGGATGGCCTGTGCAACTTAAAGGAACAAAACTGGCTGAGAGGTTCAGATTATCTCCTGTTTCTGCTCTGGAAAATCTAAAGATGGTAGCAATTTCCAGAATAATGCTTCCGAATGTCCCTCATATACAGGTTTCATGGCTGACTATAGGAGAGGATCTGGCACAACTGGCACTCCATTGCGGTGCAGACGACATGGGTTCGGTTATGATTGAGGAAAACGTAGTCTCGTCAGCCGGGGCAAGTTTCAAAATGGATTCTGAAAAGATGAAAAGTTGTATCAGAGAAGCAGGTTTTGAACCGTGGCAGAGGAATCAGGATTACTCGCCGGCGGAGAATTGACATACCACAAATCTTCTTCAAGAACTTCATTTTGTGAAGCCTCAACAGCCAAACGGTCACATCTTTCGTTCTCAGTGTGCCCTGAATGTCCCTTGATCCACTCGAATTTAACTTTGTGTCTTCTGTACAACTCAAGAAATCTTGTCCAAAGATCAGGATTCATCACTTTTTTAAAACCTCTCTTTTCCCAGTTAAACAGCCATCCTTTATTCAATGCATTACAGACATATAGTGAATCACTGTAAACAGTTACATTGGAGTTATCCTTTTTTAGAATTTCCAGTGCCTTTATCACAGCCATAAGTTCCATCCGGTTGTTGGTAGTCAGACGATATCCCCCGGATATCTCCTTGTAATGGCTTCCTGACTTAAGTACAGCACCATAACCACCCGGGCCGGGATTTCCTCTGGAAGAACCGTCTGTAAAAATATAGATCATAAGAATATCTGACTATAATGCAGTCTGAAGAGGATTGGCACTAAGCTGATCAAACTCCCTTCTGTTTCTGCTTATGTCGCAGGCTGTAAAAATTGCTGATATCATGGAGGATGGATTTGCAACATTCCGGCCGGCAAGGTCGTATGCAGTTCCGTGGTCGGGAGAGGTACGGATAACCGGCAATCCTGCAGTGTAATTTACACCGTCATCGAATGACAAAGCTTTGAAAGGAATTAACCCCTGATCGTGATACATTGCCATAACTGCATCATACTTAAGCATATTACCCGCAACAAAATATCCATCCGGAGAAAAGGGGCCAAAAACAAGCAGTCCCTTATCTCTAAGTTCCTTAATTGCAGGACTGATTATCTTCTCCTCTTCATCTCCAATAAGCCCCTGATCTCCTGCGTGAGGATTCAGCCCGAGAACTGCAATCTTTGGTTTCTGCACTCCAAAGTCTCTTCTGAGAGAATATTCCATTAGCAGAATCTTCTCCTTTATAGTTTTGACTGACAGTTGTTCAGAAACCTTTGAAAGGGGAATATGGTTTGTAACCACACCAATTTTGAGTACCTGTGAAACCATAAACATAAGGGAACTCTCTGCGTTGAACTTTTCTGTAAGATATTCTGTGTGTCCTTTAAAGGTAAAACCTTGCTTTGCAACCTCTGATTTGTTAAAAGGTCCTGTAACCAACGCCTCAAGAAATCCGGCCTTCAACTCTTTAACAGCCTCATCCAGAGCTTTTAGTGCGCCTTTTCCACCCTCTTCACTCTGCCTTCCGGGTTCCGGCACAACAGAATCAGAAATACAGTTGACAATGTTTACACGCCTGGAATGAGCTTCTTTTGCGCTATTTATAAGATTAGCAGGAAAATTTTCTATCTCTGTTATCTGTTTTTTGTAATAGCCCAGTATTCTTGAAGAGCCATATATTACAGGTGTGCAGATGTCAAGAATCCGCTGGTCAGAAAGGGCCTTAATTATCACTTCATAGGATATTCCGTTTGCATCTCCCTGTGTTATACCAACTACTGTCTTGTTATTCATTGAATTTAACCAATTAAAAATTTCCTGAAAGATACAAAAATTAGATAAGATTGCTAAATTTGTAAATATGTCACCTGTACTTGACACCGATATTAAATTTCTACCCGGAGTGGGACCAAAAAGAGCTGAGGTTCTTTTAAGAGAGCTCAATATCAGAAACTGGCGTGATCTGCTTTATCTCTTTCCATTCAGATATCTTGACAGAACAAGGATTTATTCGATATCAGAAGTTGACTCAGAAGCAAGTTACATTCAGCTCAGGGGCAAGATCACCAGGGTGAATGTAGTTGGAGAGAAGAGTCCGGCCAAAAGACTCGTTGCCACCCTCTCAGACAGCACAGGTGTAATAGATCTGGTTTTTTTCCAGGGTATCAAATGGATTAAGGATCGGCTCAAGGTAAACACAGAATACATTGTCTTCGGGAAGCCCTCAATATTCAATCAGGCTATCAATCTTGTACATCCTGAAGTTGATCTTGTGACAGAGGAGAATCCACTCTATGTGGGTAATATGATCGGGGTATATCCCTCCACAGAGAAGATTAGAAACAGCGGCATAAGCAACAAGCAGTTCGCAAAAATGGTATCTGTTGCATTGAAACAAACACTTGACATTATTCCTGAATCCCTCCCGGAATACGTACTTGCTCAGAAGAATCTTATGCCACTTAAAGCTGCTCTGCAGTATATACACTTTCCTGTAAATCAAAGAGTCCTTATGCAGGCTCAGTTCAGGCTCAAGTTCGAAGAGTTGTTTTACCTGCAGTTGTCTTTGCTTAGGTTGAAGATAGGGAGGGAAAACAACAACAAGGGATTCTACTTTCCAAAAGTGGGAAGTCACTTTAACTTCTGCTTCAATAAAATCCCATTTGAACTCACCGATGCCCAAAAGAGGGTTATAAAGGAGATGAGAGCTGATATGGTCAGTGGCAGACAGATGAACAGGCTGTTGCAGGGCGATGTGGGGAGCGGAAAAACCATGGTAGCTTTACTGTGTGCTTTGCTTTCAGTTGATAACGGATTTCAGTCCTGTATAATGGCCCCAACCGAAGTACTTGCAAATCAGCATTTCAATCTTGTCAGTAAAATTACCCGGGGAGGAGAGACGGTTGTTGCTTTACTCACCGGGAGCACAAAACAGGCAGAAAGAAAAGAGATCCTTCAGAGACTGGAGAACGGAGAGATAGATATTTTGTTCGGTACCCACGCATTGATAGAAGATACTGTCAGGTTTAAAAGACTGGGCTTTGCAGTTATTGATGAACAGCACCGTTTTGGGGTTGAACAGAGAGCAAAGTTGTGGAGCAAATCAAGCGAATTGCCGCATATACTGGTTATGACAGCCACTCCCATTCCCAGAACTCTTGCAATGACTCTGTATGGAGATCTGGATATCTCGGTCATTGATGAGCTTCCTCCCGGCAGAAAAATGGTTACGACAATGCACGCATCAGAGAACCAGAGAGATAGAATTAGAAATTTTGTAAGGGATCAAATCCACACCGGAAGACAGGTATTTATAGTTTATCCGTTGATAAAGGAGAGCGAGAAGATGGATTATAAAAACCTGGAAGAGGGGTACGAAAATGTTCTTAAGCACTTTCCTCCTGACAATTACACTGTAGCAGTTGTACACGGACAACAGAAAAGTGAAGAGAAAGCCCGGAATATGGAACTATTTGTATCGGGTAAAGCGAACATTCTGGTATCCACATCCGTTATAGAGGTCGGAGTTGATGTACCCAACGCCTCCGTAATGGTAATTGAAAGTGCAGAGAGATTTGGTCTCTCACAGTTACACCAGCTTAGAGGCCGGGTGGGCAGAGGGTCTGAGAGTTCTTACTGCATTCTGATGACTGACTACAAACTGAGCAAAGAGTCGCGGCAGCGTATAGATCTTATGTGCTCCACACAGGATGGCTTTGAACTGGCAGAAGCTGATATGAGAATGAGGGGCCCGGGTGATATTGAGGGGACCCAGCAAAGCGGGCTTCCGGTTGAGTTGCATATTGCCTCACTATCAAAGGATTCCCAAATTCTGGAAGATGCAAGAAACTACGCTCTTAATATACTTAGCCAGGATCCAGCCCTTGAAAAAAGTGAAAATTACCTTCTTAGAGAAGAGTTGACAAAAATGAAACAAAACATCAAAGATTACTCGCAAATAAGTTGATATTTAAAAATATGAAATTCGTAGGAGCACACGTCAGTGCATCGGGTGGAGTGGAAAATGCTCCTCTGAACGCAAAAAATATCGGAGCAACTGCCTTTGCTCTTTTCACCAAGAACCAGAGACAATGGTTCTCAACACCAATCTCCCAAAAAAGTGCAGAACTGTTCAGGGAGAGGTGTAAGGAGTACAACTACTCACCCTTTCAGATTCTGCCTCACGACAGTTATCTTATAAATCTTGGACATCCCCAGAAGGAGGCGCTGGAAAAATCGAGGAGTGCATTTCTGGATGAGATGCAAAGATGTGAACAGCTAGGGCTGGACAGACTCAATTTCCATCCGGGGAGCCATCTTAATCAAATATCTGTTGACCAATGTCTTAAACTTATAGCAGAGTCCATCAACATTACTCTGAATAAAACCAAAGGGGTGACAGCAGTAATTGAGAACACTGCTGGACAGGGTACAAACCTCGGCTTTGAATTTGAACAGATTGCACAAATAATTGATATGGTTGAAGACAAAGGCAGGGTTGGTGTGTGCGTAGATACCTGCCACTCCTTTGCAGCAGGATACGATCTCTCTTCTGCAGAAGGGTTCAGAAAGTCCTTTGACCATTTCGAAAATGTGGTCGGATTCCGGTATCTTAGAGGGATGCATCTGAATGATGCAAAAAAGGGTCTTAATTCAAGAGTTGACCGGCACGATTCTATTGGAGCCGGTTTGCTTGGAGAAGAGACCTTCAGGATTCTGATGAAGGATACTCGCTTTGACGGAATGCCGCTTATTCTGGAGACACCAGACGAGCAGCTTTGGAGCGAGGAGATCTCTAAGTTAAAGGCCTGGCAAACATAATAAACCTGCAAAGATTCTATGAAGAGTAAAATTTTACTGATACTGCTTCTGATATTAACCGTCAAAATTTCCTATCCCCAGATGAAACCACTTACAAAAGATGAAGAAAGAGTTATTCTTCACAAAGGCACAGAAGCTCCCTTCACGGGAAAGTATCTGAATAACAAACAAAAAGGCACATATCTCTGCCGCCGTTGCGGGAACCCGCTTTACCAGTCTTCTGACAAGTTTGATTCCGGGTGCGGATGGCCTAGCTTTGATGACCAGATTCCGGGTGCTGTTACGCATCGCAAAGATCCTGAAGGAATTCGTACAGAAATTGTGTGCAGCAAATGCAACGGACATCTGGGACATATTTTTGAGGGGGAAAGATTCACGCAGAAGAATGTAAGGCATTGTGTAAATTCAATTTCACTTCACTTTGTTCCGGAGGAGAAAGTATCAGCAATTTTCGCAGGGGGCTGTTTCTGGGGCGTTGAGCATATGATGCAGAGAGTAAAAGGAGTTATTGAGGTTATAAGCGGTTACACCGGAGGTGATACAAAGAATCCGGGATACAGGGAGGTCTGTAAAGAAGATACCGGTCACGCAGAGGCTGTTGAAGTTGTCTATGATTCAAGCCTGGTCAGCTACGAAACACTGGTAAAATATTTCTTTGAGATACACGATCCCACACAGGTTAACAGGCAGGGCCCTGACATAGGATATCAATACCGTTCAGCCATTTTTTACAAAACAGATGACGAGAAAAAGGTGGCAGAGAAGATAATTTCTGAACTGGAAAAGAAGGGGTATAAAGTTGCCACGGAACTACAAAAGGCAAACGAGTTCTGGCCGGCTGAGGATTATCATCAGGACTATTATGCCCGCAAAGGTGGAGTTCCTTACTGCCACAGTTACAAAAAAAGATTTTAACTGACCTTTTGATCTTAAGACCGGAATTGCTACTTTTGCACCATTTATGAAAGATCTGACAAACGGAGATGTTGGCAAATCGATTATTCTGTTTGCAATCCCAATGCTTATCGGCAATCTTTTTCAGCAACTCTACAATGTTGTTGACAGTATAGTCGTGGGCAAATATGTGGGACACGTAGCTTTGGCAGCTGTAGGGGCGAGCTTTCCCATCCTATTTACAATAATGGCAATGGCCGGTGGTGTCACTATGGGAAGTTCCATACTGATATCTCAGTACTTTGGAGCCAAAAACCTGAGAGATGTTAAGATATCTTCAGACACACTCCAGATTTTCCTGATAATTAGTTCCCTCATTCTTTCAGTTGTATTTTTTCTGTTCAGTAAGCAAATTTTCACTCTTTTAAAAGTTCCTGAGGAGGTGATGCCACAGGCGATAAGATACTTTGACATTATAATTCTTACCACTACCCTCCCCTCTTTTGCAATGCACGGAATTTCAGCAGTATTGAGAGGAGTAGGTAACTCCGTTACACCAATATTCTTTATGGTCGGATCCCTTGTTCTCAATATAATTCTGGATATGGTTTTTGTACTCTGTTTCGGATGGGGAATTGATGGAGTAGCCTGGGCAACCACAATTGCAACAATTGTGGGGTGGATTTCACTTTGGGCTTATGTCAACCGGAAAATGGACAGCATAGTACGGTTTACTTTGAATTTTAAAAAGTGGAATTTCAACTATAAAAACTTCCGGCTTGCATTAAGAATCGGTCTTCCCACCGGTATTCAGCAAACCCTTGTAGGACTTGGCTCAATGGCACTGATAAGTATAGTTTCTCCTTTCGGCACTCCGGTTCTGGCTGCCTATACTGCAGCCGGAAGGATTGATATGTTTGTCTCTATGCCATCGATGAATCTTGCGGCTGCACTGTCCACATTCGTAGGGCAGAATCTCGGAGGCGGAAGGTTCGACCGGATTAAAAAGGGACTCAAAGTATCATTGATTTACTCAACAATTTTCTGTGCCCTGCTTACACTTGTGGTTGTCTTCTTTGGTGATGAGATTATGTGGCTCTTTGTAGAAAAGGGGTCACCATATTTTGATCAGATCATTAAAACCGGCAGGGAATACCTGGTTATTGTATCATCCTTCTATATAGTTTTCACTACAATGTTTGTAGTAAACGGAGTGATAAGAGGTGCCGGAGCCACATTTGTCCCAATGTTGATTTCGACTCTTTCGTTATGGGTTGTCAGAGTACCTCTTGCCGTGCTCTTGTCAAAGTATTTTGGAGCATCCGGAATCTGGTGGTCAATACCAATTGGATGGTCAATCGGATGTGCCGGGGCAATAATTTATTACCGGTCAGGATTATGGAAGAAACACCGGGTGAAGGCAGTATCATCTGAATCGGGAACTGATATAGAATTTCCTGAATTGTAATAATAGCCAGGTTCATCCGGGAAATGCCACGTGTCAGCAAATTTTGCAATTATTTACCAGGCAGATCTTAGCTCAACAGTCCTGTTGAACACCGGATTTTCCGGTGTAAAATCAATGTCTTTAATAAAATATCCTGTTCTTTCAAACTGCACGGCTATCCCTGAATTATCCTGAATAAGATCCGGCTCGGCAAAACCTTCCAACACCTTAAGAGAATCAGGATTTAAATAATCTTTGTAATCCGAATCTTCAGGAATTGAATCCATCTCAGAACGGGTAAAGAGCCTGTCAAAAAGACGAATCTCACACCGTTGTGCATCCTCCACAGAAACCCAATGGATAGTCCCCTTGACAGATCTCCACTCTCCTGTTCCCGGGCGGCTGTTATGGTCGCAGCTGCATCTTATCTCCACAACCTCCCCTGAATTATTCTTTATCACCTCTTCGCACTTGATTATGTATCCGTACTTGAGCCTAACCTCTCCGCCGGGCTGAAGTCTGAAATATTTTTTTGGAGGATTTTCCATAAAATCCGCTCTCTCTATATAAATCTCTCTGGTAAAGGGTACAGAACGGTTGCCTGCTAATTCATCCCCGGGGTTGAGAGCCGGAGTGAAATACTCCTTTTGTCCTTCAGGATAATTTGTTATGACAAGCTTCACAGGGTCCAGAACTGCCATATACCGGTTTGATCTTTTGTTCAGATCTTCCCTGACACACCACTCCAGAAGGGAGAGATCTATAATATTATCCCTCTTTGCAACTCCCACCTTGTCGGCAAAGAGGCGAATGCTCTCGGGGGTGTAACCTCTTCTTCTCAATCCACATATTGTAGGCATCCTTGGATCGTCCCACCCGGATACATATCCATTCTTAACCAGTTCCAGCAGCTTCCTCTTGCTCATAATGGTATAAGTGAGATTCAGCCTTGCAAATTCATACTGTCGTGAAGGGAATATCTCAAGCTTTTCAATGAACCAGTCGTACAAAGGCCTGTGTACATCAAACTCCAGTGTACAGATGGAGTGAGTGATCTTTTCGATTGAGTCGCACTGCCCATGAGCATAGTCGTACATTGGGTAAATACACCATTTGTCACCGGTGCGATGATGGGATGCAAAAATGATCCTGTAAAGAATCGGATCCCGCATAAGCATATTGGGGTGTGCCATATCAATTTTTGCCCGGAGCACCTTTTCCCCCTCCTTGTACAAACCCTCCTTCATCCCTGTAAAAAGTTCCAGGTTCTCCCCGATGCTTCTGTTTCTCCAGGGACTGATTACTCCCGGCTGGTTAACTGTTCCTCTCTTCAGTCTTATCTCATCCTGGCTCTGGTCGTCAACATATGCAAGCCCTTTTTTTATGAGTTCCAATGCCCACTCATACAATTGGTCGAAATAGTCTGATGCATATAACTCTTTGGCCCAGTTAAAGCCAAGCCACTTTACATCTCCCTTGATTGAATCCACATATTCAGTCTCCTCCTTTACGGGATTTGTGTCGTCAAATCTCAGATTTGTAGCACCTGAGTACTTTATTGCAAGCCCAAAGTTCAGGCAAATGCTCTTTGCGTGGCCAATATGCAGGTATCCGTTCGGTTCAGGAGGAAACCTTGTAAGTATCGATTTATGCTTCCCCGACTTAAGGTCGTTTTCGATTATCTCTTCCAGAAAATTCAGCCCTTTGGCCTCCGGTGCATCTTTCTTAAGTTCTTCCATACAGATCAATTATTCAGACGCAAATATAAGATAGTTTGTCTAACTTTGCCCCGATTAATATGAAAAACATGATCCAGTCAATGACAGGCTACGGAAGATCAGCCTTTAGCCACAATGAGCAAGAATTTCTGGTTGAAATCAGATCAGTAAACGGAAAGAATCCGGAGGTTTCAGTCAAATCTCAGCTTATTCCCCGAGAGAGAGAGAACGAGGTCAGGCAACTTGTCGCAAAAAAAACTGTCAGGGGAACAGTAGACATATACATCTCCACAGAAAACCAGAATGGTAATTTACCCAAAGTTATCAACAGGGAGCGGTTTGAATCGTATTACAAACAGATAAAGAGTATTAATCTTTCGCTGGGCCGGGAAGATGAAACAGAAAATCTCACCGGAGCTATACTCAGGTTGCCGGATGTGGTGGAGATAAGCAAGCCGGACGAAATGGAGAACTGGCCTCATATTTTTACAGCAATAGAAAACGCAGTAGAAGAGCTTCTTATATACCGTAAAAACGAGGGCGAGAAACTTAGGGATGATATATTAACGAGACTCTCTATGATTGAAGGTTACCTGACTGAGGTTGACCGGTTTGAAAAAGGGAGAGTTGACACAATAAGAGAGAGGATAATTAAAAGAGCAGAAGAACTCGGAGTTGTCCATTCTGAAGAGAGACTCGAGCAGGAGATGATATATTACATTGAAAAACTTGATATAACGGAGGAGAAAGTAAGGCTTGCCCAACACTGCAACTATTTCAGAGAGACAATAGGGATAGAAGAGTACCCGGGACGAAAGCTGGGCTTTATTGCACAGGAGATGGGAAGGGAGATCAACACTCTGGGCTCAAAAGCCAACAATGTTGATATTCAGAAAATTGTGGTTAATATGAAGGATGAATTGGAAAAAATCAAGGAACAAATTTTAAATATTCTTTGATTTTTCTGCAACTTTTAATTTGGTTGCCTCGTCTATCAGACAGAACAAAAAATTATAACCAAATCAAAAATTCATTATGAAAACCAGATTCTACACAATTGCTTTTTCAACAATTATTTTATTATCAGCATTTTCTGTCAAAGGATTCCTTCCAAACATTCGTCAAGAGCAAACCTATATCAATGCTCATAGATGTCAAGAGAGCATCCTACGCGGTCAATTACAAAAAATTCATCGACAAATGGTATCTTAGCAGCTCCGAATCAGAAGTTGATCTGCATGTAAAATGGGACAAGAAGAGCATCGACAACAACTACTCATTGAAATCTCAGATGGCAGTAGTAGATTTTGTAGCCGGAGATATCAGTTCTGAAAAAGACAAAGTACTCAAACAGAGTCACGTTCTATCTGAATTTACCAATTCAAAATCGTCCCCGAAAGACTGGGAGATGCTCGATATGACGCTCAACCGCTTATTTGCTCAAAAGAGTTTTTCTCCAGAAACCAATCTCCTCATTAACTGAATGCTGCCCCTGGTAACCTCTGTAACCGTGTAATCCTCCCGGATATATCATCAGTTCAAAATGTTTAAGGGACTTCTGCAGAGCATCAACAAGTTGAATGGTGTTCTGCAGATGTACATTATCGTCACTTGATCCGTGATTCAGCATCAGCAGCGATCCCTCCTTATCCTTGTAAAGCTCAGCTTTGTTGATAACAGCAGCTTTAAAATATCCATCAGGATTCTCGCCGGGTGTGTCCATATACCTCTCTGTGTAATGAGAATCATATAGCTGCCAGTCATAGACTCCCCCGCCGGCAATACCGTATCTGAAATATTCTGTCCCCTCTGTAAGAGCAAGTGCTGTCATTGTGCCTCCAAAACTATAGCCGGTAATGCCAATCCTTGTGCCATCCACAAAAGGCATAGCCTTGAAGTATTGAGCCCACTGTACAAAATCCTGAATCTCATACTTGCCCAGACAGCGATGTACGAAGTTCATCCCCTCCTTACCACAATGGCCAGAAGATCTGTTATCTATATGAACCTGAATAACGCCCTCCTTTGAGAGCAACTGCAATGATTGAGAGGAATTCCTCCAGATATCCATCACATTCGAGGAGTTTGGCCCTCCGTAAACATAAAACAACACCGGGTATTTGCGGGTTCTGTCCATATTTTGCGGCCATCTTACAGCAGCAGGCAATTTGTATCCATCTGTAGTAAAAATGTGTACTATCTCGGGCAGAAGCAGCTTCCCGAACTCCTCTTTATCTCCCATACTGTCAAAAATCACCTTTAAATTTTTCCCTGTACCCTTCTTCCAGTCTATGTCAATGAGTGCAAGTCTGGGAGGTATTGAGGATGTTGAAATCAGTGATACGAATTTGTCTGCTGAGGGAGAGATCATCACAGAAGCATAATTATAGTCTCCCAATGATAATCTCATAATTCCGGGTGACTTGTATTCTTTCTTCCAGGTTACACAGTAGAAATCGTTCCTTAAAGTTGACTCTCTTCTTGAAGTATAAAAAAGTCTTCCATTCTTCTCATCAAGGGATATAATTTTGGTACTCCATTGCTTGCCTTCAGTCAGCTTAATCTGATTTGTACCCTGATAATCCACGAAATAGACATTTTCCCATAAATCCTTGTCCCTCACAATGTATAAACCATTCTCACCCTGAATATACTCCTCCACCCATTCAGTCCAGGTACTCTGATGCTCTGAGTAGATATCCTTTACATCTCCACTTACCGGGTCTGCCATTAGCAGTCTGAAGTTCTCCTGAGCCCTATCCATCCATTGAATTATCAATCCCTTACTGTCAGTTCTCCAAATTGGTGATCCGAAATACTGATCAGCCTCACTCTCTGTTTTGACTTTAGTAAGCAGACCACCTTCTGCCTGTGCTATGAATATCTTAACTTCAGGATTAGTGTCTCCTGCTTTTGGGTATCTGGTCTCATTAAGAGAGCCATGTTTTCCGAAAAAGTCAAATATTGGAAAGAGAGGGACTTTTGTTTGGTCAAACCTGTAAAAAAGCAACTGGCGACTGTCCGGAGACCACCAGAATGCCTTGTAGTTGGTGGATCTGCCAAAAATTTCCTCATAATATACCCAGGAGGCGTAACCGTTCAGAATCAAGTCGGAACCGTCATTCGTATGTCTGATTTCCTGCCCTGTTTCTGTGTCGATGGTATAAAGATCGTTTCCTCTTGTAAATGCGATCCATTTTTTATCGGGAGAAAAAGTATGATTAAGATCCCCATCCTTTTTATGCTTTCTGAGCAGATCACCGGAATCAACAGCAGGCAAAGGAACAGAAACTGTATCTCCCGTCTCTGTGGAGTATTCAAATATTGCTCTTCGGAAGCCCTTTACATCATTGAGTAACAGAGTTTTATTATCCTTCCATCCGGAAGGGGTCATAATTGACTTAACAGCCTGTGATTCAGCCTGAGAATAAGTGAAAAATATCACAAAAAGCAGCAGAATTGTTTTAATTTTCATCATAGAAGGAATTATTTAAAGAATCTTTTGTCAAAATTAATAAAATAGAGCTTATCTACAGCTCTGGTCATAGCTGTATATAACCATTTCAGATCATCCAGGGTAATATTTTCAGAATAAAAGGGGTTATCAATAAAAACCCTTCTCCACTGCCCTCCCTGTGATTTATGACAGGTAATGGCAGAAGCGAATTTAATCTGAAGGGCGTTAAAGTATTTATCCTCTCTCACTGCAGAAATTCGCTTTCTCTTGGTTTTAATATCGGAGTAATCTTCATATACTCCCTGGTAAAGCAATTTTTGTTGTTCTGCCCCGAGTGATGCAGTTTCGCTCTCAAGAGTGTCCAGAATTATCTTGGCCTTTATCTCAATATCGTTGTAATCAGTAAACCTTAGTGTTGCCTCGGCAAAGTTTAGTCCGTACCTCTGTTCGTAACCGGATATCCTTACCAACTCAGCTACATCTCCATTTGCAATAAAATCAATATCCTCCAGGTTATCAAGAAACTGATAACAATTTTTTACCACCATTATCTTATCTCCCTTGTTAATTCTTTCCTCCCGGAATAAAATACTGGAACGGATGCCTTTATTATATCTGTTTGCCCTTTTGTTAGAACGGCAAAGCACCAGGGTCTCGTCAATTCCGGCCTTATCAAATGAGTCGCTTAGTTTCTCGATAAGTTCATCTCCGGACACTCTTTCCACATCATCAAAACTGACTGTTTCAAACTGCGGGAAATCCTCTGTCCCCTTCTCTATTAAGCACCTTATCAGAGTTGCATTTCTTAGGATTCCGGAGGACTCAGCCTGCCTCACAACAGAAGTAAGAGATGCAGATGTCACCTTTCCGTACCGGGAGAGGTATTCAGGATCAAGAGCCAAAGATACCTTATTTCCCACAGGAGGGAGTTGTGCCGAATCTCCTGTGAGTATCAACTTGTTTCCCTCTTTTGAGAAGACATACTCCATTAAATCGTCAAGCAGGTTTCCGGAACCAAACGGAGAAAAATCATCGGAAACAACCGGGATCAGAGAGGCCTCATCTACAATATATATGGTTTCTTTGTTCTGGTTAATATTCAGGGAGAAAACACCCGTACCGTCTTTCATGGATCGCTGCCTGTAAATCTGTTTATGAATTGTCCAGGCCTTGATTGAGGCATAACCGGAGAGAACCTTGGCAGCCCTTCCGGTTGGTGCCATAAGGATCATCTTCTGTCCGAACTCAGACATTACAGAAATTAGTGCAGCCAGAGCAGAGGTTTTACCGGTTCCGGCATAGCCGTTTATTACCATTATACCGGTATCTGTTGCCCCTGTGACAAAATCTGAGAGAATACCGAAAAGTCTCTCCTGACAACTTGTAGGAGGAGAACCCAGCTTTTGGTGCAACTTTTCAAAAATAAACTGATTAACCCCCATAGCCGGTTATCTCCACCTGCTGATAGCAAGCACCAGCATCAAAGGGTAAATTTCAAGACGGCCCAGAAGCATCTCCAGAGAAAGGATTATTTTACCCAGATCAGGTACTTCTGCATAGTTACCCATAGAGCCTACACTCCCAAATCCCGGGCCAACATTACCCATACAGGCAATAGACCCCGAGAAAGCTTCTAACGTCCCCATTCCTGTGAGAGTAAGCAACATAGAAGAGACAAAAAGAATCACTACATAGAGAGCAATAAACAAGTTTACAGAGGAAACCAACTCTCGTTCCAGAGTTGTGCTCCCAATTTTCACCGGCATTACTGCACTGGGATGCAACTGCTTAATCAACTGAGATTTTACAGATTTCACAAAAATCCAAACTCTGTCAACTTTCATCCCCCCGGCTGTAGAGCCTGAACAGGCACACTGAATTGAAAAAAACATAATCAGAAGCATTGAAAAAGAGGGCCACACAGAGCTGTCAGCAGAGGCAAAGCCCGTTGTAGTGCTGCAGGAGATGACCTGAAAAAAACCATCTCTAAAAGCTCTCGGCCAGCTCTCCAAAGTACCTGAAAAGCCCAAATTAAGAGAAACAAAAAGAGAACCTAGAAGAGTAGATATTATATAGTATTTTATAATAGGAGATTTGAACAATTTATAATTTTTCCCGGTAAATACTCCGAAAAGCAATCCGAAGTGCATCCCTGAAATGAACATAAAAACCATTATTATCAGCTCTATCCAGAAAGAATCGTAAGCCATTATCGAGAGGTTTTTAATACTGAACCCCCCGGTGGCCACTGTTCCAAATGAGTTTGTAACCGCATCAAATAGAGGCATCCCGGCAATCAGCAGAAGTGTTGTCTCCAAAAAGGTCAGTCCTACGTAAACAACCGAAATAATAGTAATGGTCTGGTAAGCCCTGTACTTGAAGTTATCCTGTGAAAGTGATGATATCTCCATCTTACTGAGTTTCATCCTGAATGTGTTTACCATAGGTAATATTAGCAACATAAACAGAACTACTCCCATACCTCCCAGCCAGTGTGTGGACGCCCTCCAGAAAAGAAGTCCCTTTGGCAAAGATTCAACATCTTTAAGAATTGTAGCCCCGGTGGTGGTATAACCGGATACGCTCTCAAACCAGGAGTTGAAAATAGAAAATTCTCCCCCGTAAAGTATGTAGGGAAGCATCCCGAAAAGGCAGGAGAGTATCCATGAGAATACAACTATTGTAAATCCCTCCTTGATATTTATTTTTATATCTTTTTTTACAAAAATCAGAGGAAAGGTTCCGGTTGTGAAAGTTATTATTGCACTAAGAATCAAAGGAGAAAAAGAGGCATCCACATCGTATATTACCGAGACAAATGCAGATATCAGCATAAAGAGTGCATTGATTATCAATACTAACCCTAAATATCTGGCAATTACGCTAATATTCATTTCTTACCAATGATTTTCTTAAGATTTTTGTTTTCGTCAATAATCCATTTGACCTCTCCGTTTAAATCCTGCATCTGGTCATCACCGTCAAAATCAACGCTGTAACTCTTTCCCATATCTTTGTAACTTTTTAATCCTCTTGATATGGAAACCAGAGGATTAATAAAATAGATGTTTAAAAAGTAGTTGAACAAAATCACAAGCAGTATTCCGGCTACTACAGCTATAACTCCTGGCATTATGCTCCTGTAATATCTCTCCTGCAACTCCTTGGTACTGTCGGAGAGGTTGTCTGATGTCATTTGCACAATAGTGCCAGCGTGCTTTCGGTACTTTGAGTATGAGGGCAATAAAACCTGATTGTACCACTCGGTGCGCTTGCCCATTTTAAGATCCATAATCTCATCAAAGTGGCTCAGAACTGCAATGTACTCTGCATAAGTCTGCTGAAGAGAATCTGCTATCCGGTTTGCAGATACAGAAGTCAGACTTTTTTTTATGCCCGAAATGTAATTGTCAAATTTCACATCATACACCACATTAATTCCTGAAGATGTTGAATCCTGCAGTATCTTTCCCAAAAGCAGAAAGTTATACTTGTCTGTCATATCTATCAGTTCCCTGGATATGTTAATTGTGTTGATGTTCTCCTCCATAAGTCCGGTAACTGATTTTCGCATCCGGTTGAATTCAAAGACCAAAACCAGACTGGAGAAAAAGAGGATTGATCCGATAACTACAAAACCGAGAGAAATTTTTCTTCTGATACCCATAATATCGAAATTAGTTTACAAATGTATAGATTTGTTTTAAATAAAAAGAGTCTTCCTGACATTTGCGGAAGACTCTTTTTAATAAAACATGTTTCTATTTTACAGTTGCCATATGTGCAGCCATATCCAGAATCTTGTTGGAATAACCCCATTCGTTATCGTACCAGGAAACAACCTTTACAAAGTTAGGATTGAGAGAAATTCCTGCGCCTGCATCAAAAATTGAGGTTCTTGGATCTGTCATAAAGTCCGATGATACAACCTGTTCTTCTGTATATCCGAGAATGCCCTTGAGTTCACCCTCTGAGGCCTTCTTCATTGCAGCTTTTATCTCATCGTAGGATGCCGGTTTTTCCAGACGGCATGTGAGGTCAACAACAGAAACATTCACGGTAGGAACCCTGAAAGACATACCGGTAAGTTTGCCCTTCATCTCAGGAATAACCTTCCCTACAGCTTTTGCTGCGCCTGTTGATGAGGGAATGATATTTGCCGCAGCAGCCCTTCCTCCCCTCCAGTCCTTTGAACTGGGAGAATCTACTGTTTTCTGAGTGCTTGTTGTAGAGTGTACTGTAGTCATCAGCCCCTCCACTATGCCAAAGTTATCGTTCAACACTTTTACAATCGGCCCCAGACAGTTAGTTGTACAGGAAGCATTTGAAACGATGGCTTCGCCTGTGTATTTCTTATGGTTAACACCGTAAACGAACATTGGAGTATCGTCTTTTGAAGGAGCCGACATTATCACTCTCTTTGCACCGGCTGCTATATGAAGAGAGGCTGTTTCTGCGGTAAGAAACAGGCCTGTGGATTCAATAACGTATTCAACTCCGGCCTCTCCCCATTTAATATCTGCAGGATTCTTCTCGGCTGTCACTCTGATTGTTTTTCCGTTTACTACCAGATTTCCCTCTTTAACCTCAACGGTGCCGTTAAATTTTCCGTGAACTGAATCAAACTTTAACATATATGCAATGTAATCCACAGATATCAGATCATTGACCGCAACGACCTCCAAATCATCCCTCTGCTGTGCTACTCTGAAGACAAGGCGACCAATTCGCCCAAATCCGTTGATACCAATTTTAATTTTGCTCATAGCCTGAAAATAAATAAATTTAACAAATTACTAACTGCGGCAAATATAAATACTTTTATGCAAAATTCCAGACACTTTTCGTACTTTTGTATAATATACAACCTATAGACTATATGAAAAAAAGGCGCAACATTCTTGTCACTAACGACGACGGAGTCAAATCAAAAGGTATATCTGTTCTTATTGAGATGATGAGTTCCTACGGAGATGTAACTGTAGTTGCACCCTTTGAAGCACAATCCGGGATGTCTGCCGCATTGACCATCGGTAAACCACTCAGGCTCACCGAACTTAAAAACGAAAAGGGGCTCAGGATTTATGCCTGTACAGGTACCCCTGCAGATTGTGTCAAGATGGCCATGAACCAGCTTTTCAACGAACAACTTCCCGATGTACTCGTTTCCGGAATAAACCATGGTTCCAATGCGGCCATCGCCTCACTGTATTCCGGAACACTAGGAGCCGCTGCCGAAGGCACCGTTTACGGCATCCCTTCCATAGGCTTTTCACTCAGTTCCCATGACCCATATGCAGACTTTTCGGTTGCAGAAATTTTCGGAAAAAAAATATTGGATGAGTTCTTCAAAAACCCGGTTAAGCCCAACGTATATCTCAATGTCAACTTCCCGGCCATAAACCCCTCTTCTGTCAGGGGAATTAAATTTTCTCACCAGGGAAGTGGTCAGTGGATAAAAGAATTCGAAGAGAGAAAAGATCCTTATGGATTTAATTATTACTGGATGACCGGTGAATTTTTTAACCTGGAGCCTGACAACGATAAGTCAGACCACAATGTTGTTGAGAGAGGGTACGTAAGCATTGTTCCTCACAAAATTGACACAACAGATTACGAAGAGTTAAGCAGGCTGGAATCAATCTGGAAGTTATGAAATATTACATCATTTCCGGCGAAGCATCCGGTGATCTTCACGGATCAAACCTGATGAAGCAATTGCTGGCAAAAGATCCGGATGCTCAGATACGTTATTGGGGCGGAGAGCGCATGTCTTCTCTCAAAGGCCAGATGGTAAAACATTACCGGGAGATTACAGCTATGGGTTTTGTTGAGGTAATTGCAAAACTACCGTCTCTTATCAGGAATATTAAGTTTTGCAAAGAAGATATAATAAAATTCAAACCTGATGTTCTTATCCCTGTTGATTTTCCGGGATTTAACTTCAGAATCTCAGCTTTTGCATCAAAAATGGGGATTCCTGTATTTTACTACATCCCCCCTACGGTCTGGGCATGGAAAGAGTGGCGATTGAAGAAGCTGGCTGCTTTTTCTACCCGGATTTATGTGATCTTCCCTTTTGAACCAGAATATTACCGCAAAAAAGGTCATAAGGTTCACTACTTCGGGAATCCTTTGCTGGAAAGCATTTCAGAAGACAAATCCCTTTCGGGCAGCAGAGAAGAGTTTTTTAAAGTCAACAATCTTGAGGACAAACCTGCAATTGCTCTTTTAGCCGGCAGCAGAGAAAGCGAAATAAAGAGGCTTATGCCGATTTACTCAGAACTTCCTTCACACTTTCCTGAATATCAGTTTCTGATAGCCGGAGCACCATCAATGACAGAGAAGGATTACACTGCATACCTGACAAATAATAGAATAAAAGTACTTTTTGGAAAGACTTATCCAATACTCAGATACTCACAGGCATCAGTGGTGTGTTCTGGAACTGCCAGCCTGGAAGCGGCAATACTGGACTCTCCCAATATAATTTGCTACAAGGTTAACAAGATTTCTGCCTTTATTGCAAAAAGGCTTATTAAAATTAAATATGCAGGTCTTTCAAATCTTATTCTTGAAAAAGAAGTTGTCAAAGAGTTGTTGCAGGACAACTGTACTCCGGACAACGTCGTAAGAGAGCTCAAAAGAGTATTGGATCCAAAGACACAGCACAGGATGAAGAAGAAATTTGCAAAACTGAGGCAGATGCTGGGAGATAAAGGAGCATCAGAAAGAATTGCTGAATCAATGATTTCCGGAATTCAGGAAATTATAGAAAATAAAAGATTCTCAAAAATATACAAAAGTCCGATCGGTTCACTTAAACTGGTGAGCGATGGAGAATCTCTCCTTGAAATCACCTATCTCAAGCCGGAAAGCCAGGAATCTGCAACTTCAACAAATAAAATCGGGAAAGAAGTTCAAAAGGTTGCTGTGCTGGAAGAGGCACAAAGGCAACTGGAGGAGTATTTCAGGGAGGAGCGGAAAATTTTTGACCTGCCCCTCAAACTGAACGGAACAAAGTTCCAGAATCAGGTTTGGGAGGAGCTGAGGAAAATTCCTTTCGGCCACGTTAAGACTTACGGGGAGATTGCATCCATTGTAGAGACCTCCGATGCAAGCAGGGCTGTTGGGAATGCCTGTAAAATGAATCCTCTGCTGATTGTGGTTCCATGCCACAGAGTGCTGGGGGCCAACAACAAACTGACAGGATTCAATATCGGTCTTGAGAAGAAAAGCTTTCTTCTAGATCTTGAAAAGGCTTATGTTAATGCAGATATTAATCTGTTTTCTAAATCACAAAAGGAGGAAAAAGATGAAAAGGGAGGCATTTAAATATCATGGAGCCGGCAATGACTTTATAATATTCGATAATCTTGACGGAGAGATCTCCTTATCAAAAGAAAGGATCAATAACTTATGTGACAGAAGGTTCGGAATTGGAGCTGACGGGCTGATGCTTTTAGAAAAGAGCAAAAAGCACTCTTTTTCTATGCGTTTTTTTAACTCCGATGGTGGAGAAGGTACTATGTGCGGCAACGGAGGAAGATGCCTGGTGGCATTTGCTGCACGTTGCGGAATCGAGGACTTCAACTTTGAAGCTATTGACGGACTGCACAGTGCCTCTATACTTAATTACTCTGATAAAGAATCCATTGTGGAACTGGGAATGATTGATGTAACCACAATTAAAGAATACTCCCCAAAAAGTTTTGTAATCAACACCGGCTCACCTCATTTGTTAATCTTTGTAGAAAAGCTTAAGGATTTTGACGTTCTGGAACAAGGAAAGCTTTGGAGACATCACCCTCATTTCCCTGATGGCATAAATGTAAACTTCGTACAGGGCGGCTGGGGACGTTCCTCAATTCAGGAGGGTGCCGACATTGCAGTCAGAACTTACGAAAGAGGAGTTGAAGATGAGACCTATGCCTGCGGCACAGGAGTAACAGCTTCTGCCATTGGGTATCACAAACTCTTCAAGAAAGTACTTTTTGGCTCCGGACAACTTAACGAGACATTACCTTCCAAACATATTATTAAAGTTCAGACTTTGAAGGATATCCTTGATGTAAAATTCAACTACAAAGGAGAAGACACCTACACTGACATAAAGCTGACAGGTCCGGCTACATTCGTTTTTTCGACCACAATTGATATTTGAAATCATGAAAACAGCAATATTTCCGGGTTCATTTGATCCCATCACACTTGGCCATTTGGATGTACTCAACTCAGCTTTGAAGTTGTTTGATAAAGTAATTATTGCAGTTGGAAACAATGTTTTAAAAAAAAGTCTTTTCTCTGTGGAAGAGAGATTGGAGATGATTGAAAATGCAACAAGGGAGATCAGCAATGTTGAGATTATCAGTTACAAGGGCCTTACTATAGATTTGTGCCGAGAACTGAATGTGAACTTTATTGTCAGAGGACTGAGGACAACCACAGATTTTGAGATGGAAAGCGTTGTAGCACAGGCAAATTCAAGAATGGAGCCTGATATCGTAACTGTATTTATTCCTTCAAGTCCTTGTTATTCATTTATTTCATCAACAGTTGTAAGAGATGTGCTGCTCAACGGAGGAGATGCTTCTGTATTTATTCCCGGAGAAGCAGGCATTGAGAAATACATTAAAAAATAGCTGTTTATGACCAGGAGGTTGTTAACAATGCTGAGCCTGATGCTCATTTTTTCTCCTGTATTTTCACAGGAGAATCAGGAAAAATCTTCTAAAGAAAAGCTTAATAATTACATTGAACAATATCTGGGATCAATACCTCCTGTGGTTGATTCCCTCATCCCGGCCTGTGATCATCTGATTTCTTTCAGTGAAGATTCAGTTGTTCAAGCCTATATTGCACGAAATATTTTCGAAAAGTTTTACACTCATCCTTTG
Organism: Bacteroidales bacterium UBA6088; assembly: GCA_002428635.1. GTDB lineage: Bacteria > Bacteroidota > Bacteroidia > Bacteroidales > UBA932 > Bact-08. The sequence continues at coordinate 13,922 of DIXE01000041.1, read as the reverse complement.
ATGGGTCTTGAAGGTGTTGCAGTTCATATAGCTAGAAAATACTTCCTCAGCGGAAAATTTAACACAACCGACAGTCAGGAATATGTCAAATTTTCACTTTTTGTTGCTCTCAATGAACACTCTCTGATTGGAATGGATGCACCTCCGCTTAATCTTTTTGATATTAAAGGTGATACCGTTTCTTTAAGAGAAATTAACAGCCGTTATTTACTGATCTATTTTTTTGACGACAAATGCAATCAATGTAAAATTGAGGAGCCTCAGATCAGGGAAATTTTAAAACAGTTCTCCTCTCTGGACATCTCTGTTTACGCAATTTATACACAATCATCCAAGGCAGATTTTTCAGAATATATTGAAAACCAAAAAGGGATAAACAACTCCAAATCCTGGTTTTACGTCTGGGATCCTCAGTTCGAAAGCGGCTTTCATCTGCTTTACAATGTGCTGTCCACTCCTCAGATGTTTTTGCTGGACGAGGAGAAAAAGATTATCGGAAGAAATCTCAACAGCAGTGCACTAAGGGATCTGCTTCTGAACGAAACAGCAAGGATCAACAATCTTTCCCCCGTAACAGCAGGTTTGATCTGGTCTTATCTCCCGCTTTATGACCTTAGCGATACAACCGAACTGAAAAGTGCTTTTGATCCTCTTTTTGAAAGGTCTGCCGGAGAAGGAAATATTGAACTGTACCATAAAATTTTTCTGGAGACTTTTGAATATCTTGCAGCTTCGCAAACAGACTCGCTGGAGGATGCAGCTGTTTTTCTGGCAGAAAATTATATAATCCCCAAAAGCGGACTCTGGTGGGATAAATCAGTTCCTGAGATTCACGTTCCAAAAGTTGTGGCCAGAATTAAAAAAAACCGGACAGGTGCCATTGCAAACGACTTCTTACTTATCGATAAAAAAGGGAGAGTCTCAAACATCTCTTCACACAGAGGCAGGAATTACACAATACTTTATTTTTACACGCCTGAGTGCCCGATCTGTAAGCTTTTCACACAAGAGCTCAAGAGGTTGTACAGGCCATTGAAAAGAAATGGCGCGAGAATAATTGGAATTGACGCTGTAAGCGACAAAAGTGAATTTTTAAATTATATAAAAGAAGAGAAGATAAAATGGAAATCTTTTCATTCCGGTGAAAATTCCAGAGGAGAACTATATTACAGCTTTGTTACAGACAAAGTCCCAGTGATTTATCTTCTGGACGGTGAGTGGAAAATTATATCCAGAGGTATTGACATAAGTTCATTGGTAAAAATCACACAATGATAACAAAAAGTTATACAGAGCTTTACAACCAGCTGGTGAAGGTCATCCCCTGTTCAAGGGTTCTGAATGACTCACTAAGCACCCTAGCTCTGGGAACAGATGCCTCGTTTTACCGGCTTATCCCCAAAATTGTGGTAAAGGTGTACGACGAAAAGGAGCTTTTGTACACTGTTAGATGTTGCTCAGAAATGAAGATCCCTCTTACCTTCAAGGCGGCAGGGACATCTCTTTCAGGCCAGGCAATCAGCGACTCGGTGCTGGTTATCGCAACTCACGGATGGCAAAGTCACAGGATACTCGATGAGGGGAATAAAATTCAATTACAGCCTGGTATCAGAGGACAGCGCGCCAATCTATATCTTGCTCCTTTCGGGAGAAAAATCGGACCCGATCCGGCATCACTTGAGAGTGCAATGATCGGAGGTATAGCCGCCAACAATGCCAGCGGGATGTGTTGCGGAACATCAGAAAATTCATATAAGACAATTTCTGACATCAGAATAATAACTGCCAACGGGTCACTTCTGGACACATCAGATCCTATGAGTTGCTCAGGATTCAAGGCGAATAATCAGCAATTAATTGATGGCATTAACAAGATTGCATCCGAAATAAGATCAGATGAAAACCTTTTCTGCAAAATCAGAGAGAAATACAAGATAAAGAATACAACAGGCTACAGTCTCAATGCATTTACAGACTATACCGACCCTGTTGAAATCATAAAGCATCTGGCAATAGGCTCAGAAGGAACCCTTGCATTTATATCCTCAATTACATACAACACTGTTCCGGACCATCCTCACAAAGCAGTCTCCTACACGATATTTCCCGATATCGACACTGCCTGCAACGCAGTTGCAATTCTTAAAAGCAAACCTGTAACTGCAGTGGAGCTGATGGACAGGGCTGCAATCAGATCTGTGGAATCCGGCAAGGATTCACCGGCTTATTTGAAAAGTCTCCCCTCCAGGGCAGCTGCCCTGCTGATTGAAACCAGAGGAGCTTCTAACCATGAGCTTGACTCCAATATTTCTATTCTTACAGCCGCTCTCAGAAAAATTGACACTCTTATGCCTGTAAGTTTTACAAAAAACATTACTGAACAGGCTATTTTGTGGAAGTTGAGAAAGGAGACTCTGCCAACGGTTTCTGCAATGAGAAAAAGCGGAACAACTCCAATAATCGAAGATGTGTGCTTTCCTACGGCAAGGCTGGCAGAAGCAGTAAAGGATCTGCACTCTCTCTTTGAAAAATATGAATACGATCAGGCAATTATCTTTGGGCACTCTCTGGAGGGCAATCTTCATTTTGTCTTCAGCCCGGATTTCAGCAAAGAGACAGAGGTTATCAGATACAGTAATTTTATGGATGACCTTGCAAAAATGGTTGTTGACAAGTATAACGGTTCTCTCAAGGCAGAACACGGAACCGGAAGGAATATGGCACCTTATGTTGAACTGGAATGGGGCAAAAAGGCATACGGGATAATGAAGGAAATCAAGGCTCTGTTTGATCCTGACTGCATACTTAATCCGGGCGTTATACTTAACAACGACAACAAAATACACCTTAAAAATTTTAAACCATTAACATCAATCAAGGAAACTGCCGATAAGTGTATGGAGTGCGGTTTCTGTGAAAACATCTGCGTTTCTGAAGGGTTTACACTCTCCCCAAGACAAAGGATAACTGTTTTCAGGGAGATTGAGAGGCTCATGAAAACTGGAGAAGAGCCTCACAGATCTGCTGAACTGAGCAGGAGATTCAGATACTGTGGTCTTGCTACCTGTGCGACCGACAGTCTTTGTCAATTAAAGTGTCCTGTAAAAATTGATACCGGGAAACTGGTCAAAGAACTCAGAGCAGAGAGCCATTCTTCTATTGGAGAGCACATTGCAAAATTTTTGTCTTCGAATATGAAATTAGTCACAATGACAATGAGATACGGACTGACTTTTATTCATTGGCTGAGAATGATATTTGGCAGGAGGTTGTTTGGTAAAATTACATCAGGATTAAGGTCGGCAACCTTTAAGATTGTCCCGCTCTGGAACGAACATATGCCAAAGGGGGCGCACAGAATTAAAGTATCTTCTCCCCATACTACCTCCCTGGAAAACTCCCCAGAAAAAGAAAAGGTTGTCTATTTTCCCTCCTGCATTACAAGGAGTATGGGTGTGTCAAAGGACTATTCTGAGGAAAAAGAGCTTACCCTCCTCACTGTACAGTTGCTCGAAAGAGCAGGTTATCAGATCATTTATCCTGATAAAATGAACTCTCTGTGTTGCGGGATGGCCTTTCTGAGCAAAGGCTTCATTGAGGCCGGAGAGAATGCTTCAAAAAATCTTGAGGCGGCACTATACGAGGCATCAGACGGATGCAGGTACCCGATTCTTTGCGATATGAGTCCCTGTCTTTACACTATGCGTTCAAATATGGGTGATAAATTTCATCTGTACGAACCTGCAGAATTCATTGACAAATTTTTGCTAAATAAGTTGAACATAAAAAAACTGGAAAGGAAAGTAGCTGTTTTCTCTGTTTGCAGTGCAAAAAAGATGGAGGTTGACACTATCCTTGAAAAAATTGCCAACAAGTGCGCATCTGAGGTTGTGGTTATCGACAGCAATTGTTGCGGTTTTGCAGGAGACCGGGGATTTATACTGCCGGAGCTGAACCGTCACGGGTTACGCAATCTCAGAGAACAGAGTGCTGGGTGCACCGAGGGTTATGCAACTTCCAGAACCTGCGAAATCGGGCTGTCAGAACATAGCGGAATCACTTACAAATCTATTCTTTACCTGCTTGAAGAAGCATCAAGATAATATCATCAGATGTACAAGAGTTTACAACAATTTACAGATATCCTCGACTCAAAAGGTGAGTTGATAAGAATTAAAGAGTTCACAGATCCTGTACTTGAGATCTCAGAGATAACAGACAGGGTATCCAAGCAACCCGGAGGCGGAAAAGCACTCCTCTTTGAAAACACCGGCACGGATTTCCCGGTTTTGACAAATATGATGGGTTCCGCCTCCAGAATAGCTTTGGCACTGGGGCAGGAGTCGCTCAATGACATTAGCGATTTGCTTGACACTCTTTTGAAAGAGGTGCTCAAAGAGCGAAGATCCTTTGTCGAAAAGTTAAAATTGCTGCCACATCTCAAAGAGGCTGCTGGATGGATGCCGATTAGGCACAAAGGTATCGCCCCCTGTCAGGAGGTTGTTTTCTACAAACCGGAGCTTTCCCGTTTACCTGTTCTCAAGTGCTGGCCCGGAGACGGTGGCCGGTTTATCACTCTTCCCCTGGTTCACACCGTGAGCCCTCTTAACGGCACTAAAAATCTCGGGATGTACAGAATACAGGTCTTCTCTGAATCAGAAGCCGGAATGCACTGGCACAGGCATAAGACCGGTGCAGTTCACTTCTCAGAGTGCAAAAGCGACAGGTTCCCTGTTGCAATTGCCCTCGGAGGAGATCCTGTTTACACCTATGCAGCCACTGCACCAATGCCGGAAGGAATAGACGAATATCTGCTTGCAGGTTTTTTAAGGAACAAGGCTGTAGAGATGACCGATTGCCTGACCCAGCCCCTTAGCGTTCCGGCCGATTGTGATTTTGTAATTGAGGGTTATGTCGAGAAAAAAGGTCCACTAGTTAAGGAAGGTCCTTTTGGGGATCACACCGGATTCTATTCTCTTGCAGATCTTTACCCCCTGATGCAAATCACCTGCATATCTCACAGAAAAGGTGCAATATATCCCGCCACTCTCACCGGTGTACCTCCCCAGGAGGATAAGTATATTGCAGAGGCAACCGAGAAAATCTTCCTCACTCCTATACAGTTTGCAATTGCACCCGAGATAATGGATCTTTACCTTCCGGAGGAGGGAACCGGTCACAATTTTGCAATTGTAAAAATTTCCAAAAGATATCCGGCCCAGGCCATAAAAGTGGCTCACTCCCTTTGGGGAGCAGGCCAGATGATGTTTAACAAAATTATGATTGTTGTTGATGATAATATCGACATCAGGGATAGAGGTCAGCTCCTGAGCGCAATAGGCAGCAACTACATACCTGGCAGGGACACACACTTTAGCAGAGGACCGCTGGATATACTGGATCACTCCGCACCTAAATGCGGAATGGGTGGAAAGATTCTGATAGATGCAACTGTTAAGCTGCCGGAAGAGGGAGGCAATCAGTCGTCTGTCACAGGTAAAAGCAGGGATAAACAAGCAAAACCAATATTTTTCACTCACGACGAAAATGAGACCAATGGCCTGATAAACATTGTTATAGATAAAGAATTTAACACAGAAGACCAATATCTTTCTCTATGGCTTTGGGGAGCAAATTGTGACCCTGTAAGAGACAGCCGTTTTGTTGGAGAGCTTCTGGTAATGGATGCCAGAAGCAAAGCAGAGGGTAAAAATGTAAGGGAGTGGCCGGGCATTGTTCACTCAGACATTCAGACGATTGAATCAGTAGATAAAAAGTGGGATTCTTTAGGTATTGGAGATTTTATCTCCTCCCCCTCTTTAAGATTTTTAAAATAGAGAGAAATGCCAGCGAGACGAAAAGTAACATTGAGACATATGCAATACGACCAATATAATCCCCATATTTTACAAACAGGGTGATTTTATCATTAACTTTCAACTCCCCTCTCAGGTAACCTCTCTGCCACCATCCCAGCTGACTGATAACTTCTCCTCTCTGGTTTATTAGCGCAGATATTCCTGTGTTTGCACTCCTGACAACTGATCTTCTGGTCTCTATTGCCCTGAGAGATGCATACCTGAGGTGTTGCCTGTATCCCGGAGTATTACCCCACCATCCGTCGTTGGTAATTACAGACATAATGTTTGCTCCCCTGAGAATGTAATCTCTGTAGTAATTGCCGTAAACAGATTCATAACAGATTGCTGCACCTATTCTTACAGTTCCGTCTAAACTGGTGTGAACATATCTCTCTTTCTGTGTTCCGTAGCTGCCTGTGGCTCCTCCAAGATCTATCATCATAGAGGAGATAAAGCTGAAATATTGAGGATAAGGAAGATACTCCACTCCAACTACCAGTTTTGATTTGTGATAGAAATTAATCTTTCCGGTACTATCCAGAAAAACAGCAGTGTTAAAAGAATCATACCATTGACCGTCAGATTTGCGCGCAGTTGCAGTTGGTGGCTCGCCTGACTCTGAATTCGGGTATAAACAAAAAGACTGAGCTCCGAAGAGAATGTCCGAAACCCCGGTTTCTTTAAGTATTTGCAGGGAGCGGTTTATTGTACTGTTCCTGTATGGGCTGTTTTCCAGCACATTACTTGTGAATGTTTCAGGGACTACAATCATTGCTGTTTTTTCGGTAACAGACTCTTTTGCAAGAGAATAAAGAATTGCATCTTGTTGTTCCTGAGTCATCCCGACAAATTTGTCGCTGTAAGGATCTATGTTTGGCTGAATTACAACGAACTCTTTTGGATTGTTCTCCTCCTTATAAGAATAGAAAATTACCAGTGAAATTGCGATTGGCAACAAAATCAGTAAAGAGTATAACGAAATGACAATAAGATTGCCTCTGTTCCTTTGAGGATTTGACTTGTTCAAAATCTTTCTTCTTAATGGAAGATTTTCAGTCAATATTCTGAAAAGCAAAATGTTTGAAAGAAGAACCCACAGAGATCCACCAAGTGTTCCGGTATATTCGTACCATTGTATGCTTTTGATCGATGTTGCAAACCCGTTTCCGAGTACCAGCCAGGGCCAGGAAATTTCTGCATCAAAATAAAAATGTTCCCAGGCCAGCCAGCCCAGAATCAGGAAAAGATAACCTATTGCCGGTGAGATTTTTTTCTTAAACCACCTGAATCCACCGAAAATCAATGACATTTGCAGGGAATTCAGAACAACTGCTGCTATGGCCCCGGGAAGTGTGGCATTGTATATCCAGTAGGTGGTGAGTGCATTCCATAGAAGGAATGCTGAGTAATGGTATATCCAGCCTCTTTTGAAACCTCCGGAGGTAATTATTCTTTCTACCTGAAGCAGGGGTAAAAAAGCAACCAGCATCAGCAGTCCGGTGTGAGGGACTATGAATGGAAGGGTTAGAAGAATTGATGAAAGAACAACTCCTGCCCAAATTTTAATCCTGTCGGTTGAATTCATAATGCAAAGATATGCAAATCGATAAAATTTTATAACTTTGGAGCCAATTCTGTATTAAAGTATGCTGGAGAGTCTCATAAAGGGGTTTATCGTTGGAATAGGCGTATCTGTCCCGCTTGGGCCACTGGGTGTGTTGTGCGTTCAAAAGACTCTGGGCAAAGGAAGAAACTCCGGTTTGATTACCGGGATGGGGGCAGCTATTTCAGACACGGTATTTGCGGCAATAGCTGTTATGGGACTTGCTTACATACAGAATCTGGTGAACTCTTACGAAAGTTTTGTGCTTATGATAGGTGGTTTAATTGTTGCCTTGATCGGAGTCAAAGTTTTTTTCACAAATCCAATAAAGCAAATACGAAGACCAAAGGGAAGCAGCAAGAAACATCTGACCGACTTCTTCTCTGCTGTTGCAATGACAATAACCAATCCGGGTTCCGTTTTCCTTATTCTTGGTATGTTTGCCTTTGTAGGACTGGAGATCAACGCCGAATCTGCCGGAAGAATTATTTCTGCAACTCTCGGAGGAGTCTTCCTGGGGGCTTCGTTCTGGTGGTATATTTTAAGCACATCAATAAACGTATTCAGGAATAAATTCAGACTAAGGCAACTATTTATGATAAACAGGGTTTCCGGGATTGTAATTATAGCTCTTGGACTCATTTCCTTCTTTGACGGCCTCTGGCACGTAATCTCCCCATACCTCTTCTCGTTAATATAATCTAATATGCTTTCCACTCAGACGAAGAAAGTGTGACATGTTAGCAAATTCTGTAAAACACACATAAATATGAGTTTTAAGAAATTTTCAAAAAACTATAGTTTTTAAATTTTTACCTATTCGATTGATTATCTGTTCTATATTAAATTTGCTGTTATGTTAAATTTTCTGCATTTTGAAATTACCTCAAATCTTCCTTACAGGGAAACAGATTGTCAATGATTGTCAATGATTGTCAAAGATTGTTAAAGATTGTCAAAGATTGCCTTTGTAAATATTATTGATAACTTTGCAAAACTTTCCGGGGATGTTTTGGTTTTGACAGCAGATTGGATCGGAGGGTAAGCACGCCGAGCGTGGTGAGGCCGGCTCGTAAATACCGGACACAAGCCTATAAATGGCAACAATAACTTCGCACTCGCTGCGTAATTAAGCAATGCTTAAACGCTTAATCGCCTCAGGCCAGGCTTGGGGTGACGAGTATCCCGCCGCAGTTTTCTCTCTTTATCAGTGGCATATGGGGTATCATTTAAAAGGGATGCAGGCATTTACACCTCTAAGATGCAATAAGAAAAAGAGGATAAGTTTACGGTAACCTGCCTGTTGGCAGCCGTAAATCGAAAAATAAAAACAGGATAAGCGTGTAGAAAGCCTTTGGATGGTTTGTTTGGACGGCGGTTCGAGTCCGCCCATCTCCACAAAAAGGTGCGGTTATTATGCCGGACCTTTTTTATTTAGCTGGACTAAATCAATGATTGTCATTAATTTGAGCCCCCTCAAACCGGGATGTACTCATTGCAAGTTTTCTAACCACAACAATAAAGAAACCGGTAAGTACAAGGTTAAGTACCAGTGTGAGAACAGAAATTGCAAGCAATGGTCCGCCAATATTATACCCTATAGCAATGAATATGATTCCGGCACCTACTTCTCCCCTGGTAAACATCCCAAAAGAGATAGCAAGCCGCTCTCTAAAACTGCGATCCCGGTAATGCAGCAATGGATATAACTTACCGACGTTTGACAATATTGTGACTATAACCACGTGAAATGCAATCTGGCCCCAATTCATCACCAGATGGGTGGAATGACCGCTCCCCAATGTATAGTCCATATTACCCACAAAAACAGGCATTGTCAACCCCACCAAAAACATAAATAAATATGATATCATGCTAGATGCCCTAACATCAGATTTGTTCTCATTGTGGCTTTTAAACATTACCATCCCAAATACAAATGCCGGCAATAAAATTTCTATATGCACTCCGTTTGTAAAGATCAAACTGGAGGTTTTGTAAATCAGTTCAGACGAGACAACGACTATAAGACCATAAATTAATATGTTAAACCACCTTTGAGGCAGGTCTGTATGCATTTAGTCTCTTCCACCCAAAAACAAGCAATAAAATGACAACAACCAGGATTATTAGGAGTTCTCCGTGCAATCCAACCATAAATATCTGCAGAGGTATCATCAGCAAAATTGTGTCCAGATCGTCAAAAATTGCCAAGACCTGAATTTTTTTGTAGACCCAGCTCGATTTTAATCCCACCGCTGCAAGCATAGCGAATAAAATTCCTGCCGATGTCGGTGCCGCAAAACGGCTTAAAAGCAGATTCTCTTTCCAGGCTTCCCAGTCCCAAAACAGGTTTTCGGGTAACAGGGACATATAATAGAACGCCACAAACAGCCATGGAAAAGCAGCTGTCATCATAGCCACATAATAGTCCCTGGAATAGGAGCGCCACTGTTTTTTATCCAGTTCAAACTCCCTTCCCACATTTATCATAATGTAAGCTAAAGCAACCGACAATGTAAATTTAACAGCAGTGCTGAAATCAGGATAAAATGCATCTCCCAGCATTCCCGGTAATAACTGAGAGATTATCAGCCCGGTTATCAAACAAAGTGAAAAGACAATTATTTTTCTCATAATTACATCCAGTCGGGTCTGGGACCCTCAATCAGGTAGTAATCAAAAAACCCGTACATTCTACGGCTCCAGTCAACAGCAATTTCCCTCTTCTTGATGTTGTGTCCGTCACCCTTATAATTGAACATCCACACAGGTTTTCCAAGCCTTTTGAGGCTCAGAAAAAGCTCAAGACCCTGAGTGTAAGGCACTGCTTCATCCCCGTCGCTATGTCTTGACAACAAAGGAGTTGTAACCCTGTCCAGATAAAAAATCGAAGAGTTTTTGATATAATTTTCCTGTTTATCCCAAAGTGTCCCCCCTATTCTGCTCTGAGTGGATTCATACATAAACATTCTTGGTTTACCGGGGCCTGCCCTCAAACCTGTGTAAGCCGATGTCATATTTGTTACAGCCGTTTCGGTACAGGCACATAGGTAAAGATTAGTCTGGGTTATTATGTATCCAACCTGATATCCGCCCCAGCTGTGTCCCTGAATACCTATTCTCTGGGGATCGGCTATACCGGATTCAATTATGTGTCGGGTACCACTTTCTGTAATCTTGAAACTGCTCCTGCCCGGCCAGCCTATCTCATATCTGATGTCAGGCATAAAAATCACATATCCGCGGCTTACCATCATAAGAGGATTTACGGTTGATGTTGTAGGTTCGGGAGGGTAAAATGTAAAAGCATCCTGCGACATAGTCTCATACAAATACACAATTGCAGGGTATTTTACTGCAGAGTCATAACCTTCGGGAGTGTAGAGAACACCTTTCTGCGTTGTCCCTGAGGAGTCTCTCCATTCAATGACCTTTGAGAGGCCGGTTTTGTAGTTAGAAAGTTGATCATTCAGATCAGTAATTCTTCTCTCAAGCTTAAAGTTCTTGTCTGCCAACCAATAATCCGGAGCCTCATTAAAGCTCTCCTTCTTTATCAAATATCTATCTTTCAAACTTTTAACAAAGCTGTACTTGTATGGACCCTCCAGCAATTTCTCCGGCTTTCGCCCTTTCTCAATCCGATAGAAACCTGAGTGCATATTGTCAAGACAGACAGATTGAAGTATCAGGGAAGAGCTGAGGTCCACCCCGTCAGGCCTCCCCTTCTCTCCGGAAATATTTAAAACTTTAAACCGTATATTGTTCTCTCTGCCATATTCACCTGTAATACACCAAGGTTCTTTGTCACCTGATATGGGAAGAGCCCAGATGTCAAATTCATCATAGACAATAAAATACTTACCGTCAGAAGAGATCCCGGCCTGGCCGTACGCAGATGCCGGCTGGGGCTTATCGAAATTCCGGTTCTTAACAGGATATTTCAAACTACCTGAGATCATCTTCTTTTGCAGAGTGTTGAGATCTGTGACGTACCACTTTTCTGTGTCGTATTCGTATGTAAAAAGATGAGGGGAAACCGGCGATATTACAAAGGATCCTAAGAACTTGTCATACAAAAGGTTGTATTCACCCGTATTTGCATTAATAAGATAAAACTCTTTGGGCAGAGGATCTTTCCACAAATCCTCGTAAAGGAAGGGGGTGTCATCCAGTTCTAAACAAAATGGTGATTTTTCTCCGGCAGCAAGAAAAACCCCTTTCCCGAGCGAAAGCCTTACAATTTTTTTGTCATCAGGATAATAGACGCACTTCACATTATCGGAAAACCTGTGAGATTTCACAATTTTCTGAGAAGGCAGAAGGGTATCGTTCCACCTCCACAACTCGTATTCGAAGGGAGGTTTTTCTTCTTTTTTCTTTGAAGCCTCTTTCTTAGGAGCCTCTTTCCTTAAAAGAACATCTTTGGGAGAAATATCAAATTTAAAATGCTTGTTGTCAAATGAAAAAGATATTCCTTTCTTAATGTTGAATGCCATATTTTCTGGCAGCAAAGGCTGATTCAAGCCGGTGTAAATAATATCCCCGGATTTTAAATTAATCATTAAAACCTGTACATCTGTTAAGTAGGACGAATCAGAAGATTCAAAAAACAGCAGATTCTCCCCTTTGGTGTCTGATGCGAGTTGAGATATGCAGGTTTTTGATGAATAGAGGGTGTCTCTGGCAAATAATCTCTTTCTGTTCAGGTTAACTGTAACGATGTAGTTAAAGGTAGAATCTGTATTGCAAAGCAAAGCAAGCTTTTCCGATCCCGCAAAAATTCCTTTTTTAACATTTAATAAAGAGTCTGTAATGCTTCCGGAAGAAATGAAAAATTTGTCATCTCTGAACCAGAAAACAAAATCTGACTCTTCCTCAGATGTAACCTCTTTATCTTTATCTTTAACGTTAGCTATACCTAGCCTGAGAATATTGCCGTTAATCCCGTCAAGTAAAAAAAGAGTATCCTTGACAAAAAAATGGGCAGAATTCTTTTTCCCGAAGAAATTTGCCGACTTGCCGCCCGGGATCTCTTTTTTAAAACCAAGACTCTCAATGCTGATTACAAGAACATCTTTCTCTGAGTGACTCTTATATTCGGTCAGGACCACATCTGCATCCTCAGAAACAGTGCATTTCTCAATATTTCTCCATCGATCGTACACAGATTCGTCAAGGCTTACTTTTTGCGAAAAGAGATATCCGGAACAAAAGAGACAGATTATTGTCAGAATAAATTTAATTTTCATCTTCTTAGGGTTAAGTGTTAAAATATAAAAATACAATTATCACGGCAAATCATCAAATTTAGATATAGATATTAATTTTTAACTTTACTCTAACTATTAAACTCATCTCAAAATGAATGATGCTACTAACCTAATATTGATGTATTTCAGAAGAATAATCATTTTTTTATTCCTGCTTTTGCTCATCCCTTTAAAGCTTGGTTCACAAGAGCTCTTTGTAATCTATTCAAATTTTCTAAAGTGTAATGACTCTGTATTCGTATATACTCCGGAAAACTTGTCTTGCTCCCCTAAGAGTGCAACCCCTCTGCTTTTTCTGCTGCACGGATGGAGTGGAAATTTTAGAAACTGGAGCGAAAAAGCAGATCTTCAGGCAATGAGCAATAAATATGGTTTTAGAATTGTCACTCCAGACGGTTTTTATAACAGTTGGTATATGAACAATGTGGATAGCTCAAAAATGCAATGGAGAACATTTTTTGACAAGGAGCTCTATCCTTTCATCATGGGGAATTTCAAAGCAGACCCAAGCACTACTTTCATTACAGGATTAAGTATGGGTGGACACGGTGCTCTAAACGTGTTTCTTGATGACCCGGTACGGTTTCGCGCAGCCGGCAGTATGTCAGGAGTTCTTAACTTAATGAATACCAGACTTAGAGATAGCGAAATATCCAAAATACTTGGCCCATATTCTCCGGAATCACCACAATTTCCTGGCAATTCTGCAATAAACCGGCTAGAATCTTTCAACAACCTTGCGGATTCTCTCAAAACCGGAAAAATTATGCTTATCACCTGCGGAGCTCAGGATAACCTTGCAAAGAGCTCAGTTGATTTTGTAAAAAAATGTGACGAACTAAGAATCCCCAACATATTGGTTCTAAGCCCTGGAGTACACTCCTGGCAATACTGGGTATATGCTTTGGACTTGCATTTGTTCTATTTTTCAAGGATTGCGAATGGTTCCGGAGTAGGTTTCTGATCCTAATTATTTGAAAACAGAAAACCGGTGACAGAAAGTATGTTTGAGCCGTTACAGGGAATTGAACCCTGATCTGAAGATTACGAAACTTCTGTTCTACCTTTGAACTATAACGGCATTGCTGATAGGAAGGTACAAATATAGCACAAGTTCAATTAAGGGATTCAAAGTTGGAAGCTTTCTTTATATGATTATATTTGTCAATGGTTCGTTAAAATTTT
>DIXE01000031.1 GCA_002428635.1 Bacteroidales bacterium UBA6088 | reverse complement strand
AATGAACGATATAGATCCGTGTGCATACCTGACTGACGTCCTGGGAAGACTGATGGATCATAACAATATGAAGCTTTACCAGCTGCTCCCAAACAAATGGATTCCACTCGAGATTGAGATAAGGTAAGAAGAGGCTAAATAGTCTCTTTTTTTTATACACAAGGCGGGTCTCAACGAACGGTTACACTATAATTTTTGAAAAATTATCTATATGGCTCAACAGCAACTAGTTGTAAAATTTGCTGACATGTGACACTTTCGGGTGAAGCACCGAACCATTTATGTGGGAAACTTATCCATGTGACACTTTCGGGTGAAGCACCGAACCATTTATGTGTGAAATTTTTACACCAGAATTTTAGTCTTCAGAGTCTGGTCTCCGGCCTGTATAGTCTGGATTGATAAGTATCCCTCTGTAGCAGCCTTTCATCCAGCATTTTAAGCAGTTCAGTGTTTCTTGCAGATCCCCAGGGAGTTGCACTCACAAACCTGGGAGGCACCTCGCCTGCAAAACGTTCAATGTAAAGATCCTCCCTTAAAAGCTCCAGGAAATCGATAAAGAAATCAATATACTCCTCAAGGGAGAACTGAACAAAGTCGGCAGGGGTTCTCAGGAACTCCTGCTCCATTTGTGTTCCTTTAACTATCTGCAACTGATGGAATTTTACTGAGTGAAGTGGTAGCCGGTTAAGCACCGATGCAGTTTCCATCATATCCTCACGACTTTCACCGGGTAATCCGAATATGAAATGTGCCCCTTGGGTTATGCCTCTTAAAGCGGTCTCTTCAACTGCCCGGACACTTTGGGAAAAGGTGTGGCAACGGTTAATCCTTTTGAGGGTTTTGTCGTGAATTGATTCAATTCCGTATTCGATAATTACAATTTTTTCGCGGGAAAGCTCCTTGAGGTAATCCAGTTTCTCACAATCAACGCAATCGGGACGGGTTCCGATTACAATTCCGGCAACATTGGGATGGGAGAGGGCCTCTTCGTATAGCTCCCTGAGTTTTTTAAGGGGCGCATATGTATTTGAATATGACTGAAAATATGCCAGGTATCGACTGGTAGAGCGGTATCTTTTCCGGTGGAATTCTATCCCCTGCTCAATCTGCAGGCCTATTGGCTTGTCAGGGGTGCTGTAGAAGGGGTGAAAAGCATCGTTGTTGCAGTAAGTGCATCCTCCGGTTGAGAGTGTCCCGTCCCTGTTCGGGCAGGTGAAGCCGGCATCAATGACTATCTTTTGAAGCCTTTCGCCATATCTTTTCCTGAAATAGCCCACATAGGAATTGTATCTTCTTTCCACGGTTGAATTATTTTACAGGAACTTTACCTTGATTACCGCTTTTTTAAGCAGACCCTCTCCAATCAGCGGGGCGTGAGCGTCATAAGGATAGATAATTGCAATGTTTCCAGGAGAGAGGCTTAGAAAATTTTCCGGCATCTCTTCCAGGAAGGCAATATCTTTTTCGCTGTCGTAGGATATATTCTCTGCGTTGCAACTGCTTCGGTCTCTTACACCTATGGTTTCGTTGCCTTTAAGAAGTATATGGATGTCAATATAAGAGTCGTGTACCTCAAGAGGTGGTATCTCCAAACCTTTTGCATTGCCCTCCCATATTGTACAGAAAATCTCCCTTCCTTCAACCGGATATTCACCGGGTTCCATTTCAGCTAACTTGTTTTTTGTAATAAACCTGGAAACAGACAAAAAATTCGGATGAAGATTGAGATATCTTTCAAAACCCTTTAGAGAATCAACTATCATTTTTTAAAATATTATCTTTAATGCAAATATACTATCTTTGTTAGAAGAAGATTCTACCTTATCTAAATTTCAGATAATGAAAAGAATATTATTTTGTTTGGTGCTTGCTTTCCTGCTGTTTCAGATTGAAAGTGCCGCTCAGTACAACGGGAAGCACGAGTGGAGGGCTGTATGGATTGCCACTGTTAACAACATTGACTGGCCATCTGCTCCAGGCCTCTCTCCCCGGGAGCAAAGAAGAGAACTTACAGAGTATCTGGATCTCTTTAAGAGTCTTAACTTCAATGCAGTGGTTCTGCAGATTAGGCCTACTGCCGATGCCTTTTACATATCAGGAAACGAGCCGTGGTCAATCTATCTTACCGGAGACCAGTCCAAAGGTCCTGATCCCCTTTATGATCCCCTCTCCTTTGCAATAGACGAAGCGCATAAAAGAGGTATGGAGCTGCACGCCTGGCTCAATCCCTACAGAGTTACCCAGGACACAGCAAACCTTAGATTTGCTGCCGGAGACCATATCTGGAGAAAACACCCGGAGTGGTTTGTAAGACACGGGAAAAAGCTCTATTTCGACCCGGCATTTCCCCAGACCAGAGAATTTCTTGCTGCGGTTATAAAGGATATTGTAACCAGGTATGATGTGGATGGGATTCATTTTGACGATTATTTCTATCCCAACAACGACTTTGACGATTCCTACTCCTTTAGCCTACATTCCAGAGGTTATCCGCCGGAAAAAAAGATGGAGTGGAGGCGTGAAAATGTGAATCTTGTGGTTAAAATGCTCAGGGATACCATAAAAGCCGTTAAGCCGTATGTAAAATTCGGGATAAGCCCCTATGCAGTATGGAGAAACCTTAGGGAAGATCCTCGCGGATCAGACACAAAGAGCTTCGGATATACCAATTACGACCATCTTCACGCTGATATTCTTCTTTGGATGGAAAGAGGATTGGTTGACTATATTCTTCCACAGCTTTACTTTAATATCGGTTATGAAAATGCGGATTTTAAGATACTTGCCAAGTGGTGGGAGGACAATGCAGCCGGAACGCCCCTCTATGCCGGACTGGCAACTTATAAGCTTGACAAAAACTCAAAAATCCCTGCCTGGAGAGACTTCGGAGAGATTAAGCGACAAACCGTAATGATAAGAGAGAGTAAGGGATATCAGGGTGTCTGTTATTTTAATGCCAGGGATTTTAAAACGAACAAGCTGGGAATCAACAATCTTGTATCAGAACTTTATAAAAACCCTGCTCTGGTTCCTCCGCTGAGAGGATTTGAAAAGGAGCCCCCGGCTCCACCTGTCAATGCAGAAATATCTGCAACCGGCAACAAAATTCACTTTTGCTGGAGTTCTGACAAAGAGGAGTTCTCAAGTGTATCTCCCTTTTATCACGCAATTTATAAATTCAAAAAAGGGGATCTTCCTGATTTTAGCCGGGGCTATTCTTTGATTTATCTGACAGGAGAGGATCAGGTGACACTGACTCTCGAAAACCCACAAGAATATGATTTTTACATAACTTCGCTGGACAGACTCTATAACGAGAGTAAACCGGTGAAATTCAAAATTATAAAACAATCTAACCAAAACCAGAGATGAAACGACTGTTAATTGCCTGTGCTGTTATTGCTGCAATTCTCTCCTGCGATGGCTCCGGCAAGACTGAGAAAACAGCAACGGATTTCGACCGTATATTCAAAGAGGTCAGGTCTGAATTCGCCCCTGACAGGAGAGTCAGGACTTTTGAGGCAAAAATTGAATTTGGAAATAAGACCGGTGTGTCTGTACTCAGAGGCTCTACAACCGAGCCGGCCGCAAAGGAGGAGCTGCTTAAAAGATTGCTGGACAATGGTATTGAAGTGCTGGACAGCGTAGTTATGCTTCCTGACAAAAATCTGGAGGGAAAAATATTCGGAGTTACAGCTTTGTCTGTGATAAACTTCAGGTACTCTCCGGATTACTCCAGCGAATCTGCAACACAAACAATTCTCGGTACCCCCCTGAGAATTCTGGAAAAGAGAGGAGGATGGACAAGAGCGGTAACCCCTGAAGGATACATTGCCTGGGTTACATCAGGAAGCATAAAAAGTATGAACCAACAGGAGTACGACAGTTGGAAATCTTCTGAAAGGCTCGTCATTACAAACCATTATGTGCTATTCAGGGAGAAACCCTCTCCAAATGCAGATGTGGTAATGGACGGAGTAATGGGGGGCATTGTGAATTCTGCCGGAACAGCCGGCAGCTATTACAAAGTGACTCTCCCCGGCGGCAGGGAGGCTTATCTGCAGAGATCAGATGCTCTTCCGCTTGAAAAGTGGATAGATTCACGGGACCCGTCGCCGGACAATATCATCAAAATAGCCCGACAGTTTCTCGGCTTTCCTTATATGTGGGCTGGCACCTCTCCCAAGGCAATGGATTGCTCCGGCTTTACAAAAACAGTTTATTTCCTGAACGGTACAGTGCTTGAAAGGGATGCCTCCCAGCAGGGACTCACGGGAGAAGGCGTCAATATTGAAAACGGCTTTGACTCCCTCAAAAGAGGAGATCTGATATTCTTCGGGTCCAAAGCCACTCCAGAGAGAAAAGAGAGAATCACACACGTTGGGATATATATTGGATCAGGCGAATTTATTCACTCTGCAACCACTGTCAGGATCAACTCTCTGCTGCCTGAGGCACCAAACTATTACGAAGGGTCGGACAGATTACTGAGAGCCAGAAGAATAATAACAAGGATTGATGCAGATGAGGGGATAGTATCTCTCAAAAGACACCCCTGGTACTTTAACTTATAAACCGGTTAATATTAAATAAGAGATATGACAACAAGACGAGACTTTCTTAAAAGCGCTGGACTTGCAGCAGCAGCGGCTGCCGTTATAAACCCTTTTGAACTTTTTGCCCGCACAATGCAGAATAGGGCAGCCGCTTCAAAGAAGATGGTACTTAGCTTCCGTCCTTTTGAAGCTCAGATGAGGCACGTATTTACAATTGCAAACTCTTCAAGAACGACCACTCCTATTGTCCTTACCGAAATAACCTATGATGGGTGGACAGGTTACGGAGAGGCAGCTATGCCTCCCTACCTGGGTGAGACTCAAGCCTCCGTAATAGAATTTCTGAAAAAGGTGGATCTTTCAAGATTCAGCTCTCCTTTTGAGATACAGGATATTATGGCCTATGTGGACTCTATAACTATAAATAATACTGCAGCAAAGGCCTCGGTGGACATTGCTCTCCACGACCTTGTGGGAAAGATACTGGGGCAGCCCTGGTGGAAAATCTGGGGATTTAATGCAGCCAACACTCCAAACACCTCTTTCACTGTGGGACTGGACACAGAGGAGGTGGTCCGGGAGAAGACCAGGGAGGCATCACCCTATAAGGTAATAAAGGTCAAACTTGGAAGGGACGAAGCCACTGATAAGATGATGATAAACACCATCCGCTCTGTAACAGACACTACAATATGTGTGGACGCCAACCAGGGGTGGAAGGATAAACATTATGCCCTTGAAATGATAGAGTGGCTAAATGAGCGGAATGTCAATATGATAGAGCAACCGATGTCAAAATATTTGCTGGAAGAAGCTGCCTGGATCACAGAAAGGAGCCCTCTGCCCATAATTGCGGATGAGGCCTGCCAGAGACTTACTGATATACCCAAGCTGAAAGGGGCATACCACGGCATCAATATCAAACTTATGAAATGTACCGGTATGCGTGAGGCGAGGGAGATGGTTTCACTTGCAAAATCCCTGCATATGAGGCTTATGATCGGGTGTATGACCGAAACCTCCTGCGCGGTGTCGGCCGCCGCCCAGCTTGCTCCCGAAATGGAGTGGGCAGATCTGGACGGCAATCTTCTGATAGCAAACGACCAGTTTAAAGGAATGCTGATAGTGGACGGGAAGATAACATTATCAGACAAGCCCGGGATCGGAGTGGAGAAAATGTGATCTTTACCCAATTTTCTTATTATCCTGACGCAAATTTCGTCCCACGAAGCGTTTGTTTTCGTTCGAAAAAAAATTAAATGATCATTAAATCAGGAGTATAAACTCCGAAATAGCGTACTTTTTTCGTACGGAGCTCTTGCTGGTGATTTTCATATAGTTAAATTTTTTATATTCATCCCATAATATAATGTTCAGAATATGAAAAAAATAATATTTATTCTGGTGATCCTGGTTTTATTCTCCTGTAAACAAGATAATGAAACCAAGAGCATAAAAATAATCGACCTGGCCGGCAATGTCGGAAAGACTGAAATTGTAACCTTATCGCAGATAGCGGACGATATTGAATATATACCATTGCAGACAACGGATGAATCGTTACTTGCCACACCTTACACATATACTCAATTGGCAAACGGGAAGCTTTATATCAGACAATCTCAATCTGCAATTAAAATATTTAAAATAAACGGAGAGTTTATTAAAACCTTCAACAAACAAGGGAGAGGGCCCCAGGAGTATGAGGCGCTCTATGATTTCAATATAGACGCTTTATCCGGAAAAATTTTAGTTTATACAGAGGGGAGACTCTTAGAATACAATGCAGAGGGCGATTTTATCAAAAGGATTATGTTAAACCGGAATGAGGGAATTAATATATTCCATCCGAAAAAGAAATTTAAGATTGATAAGAATCTGTATTTGATTACTTTCGCCAGCTATAAATCAGAATACTCCTCTTGCGTAACGGATAGTTTATTTAATGTTTTATATTATATACACTACTCCCAAAAAGAGCAGGATATTCGTAAAAACAGCCAAAGACAACGGAGTCTGTTCACTCCATATTTCTATAAATTCAGAGACAGCGTAAGGATATTTAACGGTTATGACGAAAATATTCTCACAGTCAGCAATTCTAAAAGGGCGGACACCTCTTTTATCTTAAATTACGGACAATACGATGCCATTAACTTTAATTTAAATGCACGTGATATCAGTAAACTCCCTTTTATCCGTCGGTACAGAAATGTTTATGAGAGCTCAGACTATATCTTTATGCAATTTCATATGGGTTCTTTACCTCACAAACCAAGGACAATGCTCAAATTCCTCAGAGGCGGTGAAAAAGGAGGTACTTTAGAAGAACCGATAACCGGTTCTGTCTTCAATAAAAAAACAGGTGAATTCAAATATATCGATCAACCTGAATTAAATCAATTTGGTTTTGCCGAAGACTTTGAAGGAGGCCCTGCATTTTGGCCGCTTTATATCAGTGAAGAGGACTATATGATAGATATAATAGATGCTCAAAAGTTCATTGATTATGCCCAAACACACAAAGTGTCAGAAAAATACAAAAAGATAGCCGAAGGGCTTAAAGATACGGACAACCCTGTACTTGTTCTGGTAAAGCTGAAAAATGAATAATAAATTAATGCTATCTTTGCAGCCATTAACAGATGTAAAATGGCAAATCTTAGAATTATCAAAAAAGACATTGATTTTTTAGTCACAGAAGTTATTTCTGACTGCTGGGGATTCATATATGCAAATGAAGGCAACAAAAGCGAAGAGGCAGTTGAGATAATAAGCGAGGCGGTTGATCTCAGGAATAAACTTTATGAAAGTGTAAACCATCCCGATAAGAGTAATCTCAAAAAACATTACAAGGCTGTGAACATAGCGTTATTAAAGGGTGTTGACAACCTTTTTATGAAGATAAGTTCACTGGCTTCCGGCAAATAGGGAACTGATCGTTTCCTGAAGTTTCCACTGCTGAAAGTTTTACCACTGCTGTATGCAGATGTCAAATGGCTCCGGGAGATTCTCTCCTGAGTCTCTTCGAGAATTCCTTTTCCCGGCCATTGCAGAGTGAGTCAAGCAACCTGTGGAAAGCCATTTTATGGTTGTGGTGTTTTAAATGGCAGAGTTCGTGGAGTATCACGAAATCTGCCATCTCTTTATCCAACCTCATAAGATGAATGTTGAGATTGATGTTTTGCTGCCTTGAACAGCTTCCCCAGTTGGTCCGATTGTTTTTCAGAAAAACCCTGTTGTATTCAAAACCGTGCAATTCTGCAAGTTCCCCGGTTCTGTAGGGGAGGTAAAGAGCGGCCTCTCTACGCAACTCTTTAATGACTGCTGCCGAAAGTTCTTTTCTGGAGATGTTCCCGGGATGTTTGATTATCGTAAAACCTTCTTTTCTGAGTATTTTTATTTTTTCTGCTTGAGGAACAATCTCAAAACGAATCTCCCGGTTGATTGTGTGAACAATGCTTCCCTCTCCCAGTGGGATCTCTTTTTTAATACTTTTCTCTCTCTGCCGTTCAATCGCCGAGAGTATCCACTCCTCTTTGACGGTTATGAATCGCACAGCAGAGGAAAATGTTGTGAACCAAGGAATTGTTGCAGTTACGCCTCTTGAATGGTGGACTGAGATCCTTATTGCAACACTGCCAACCCTTTTCCGGATGAGAATTTCTCCAATCCTGGGATGTGAAAAGATCCTTGAGTTTAAATTTTGCTGTTTGCTCACTTAAGCAGGAATATTCTTACAGGGGCTGATTCATCAATTGTTTTGCAGCCGATTGGTATCTCAGCAATGGCATTTGCCCGGGCAAGAGAAGCAATGTGTGCAGACCCGTGGTATTCCAGGAATGTAACCCTGTCGTCAGGAGAGAGCACCGCCGGTACCAGACCTTTTCTGCCGGCGCTTCTCCTTTCGTATTTCATTGCAGAGATCGCACTGAACCAAAGTGTAGAGTAATTATTCCCCATTGACCTGTATATAAAAGGCTTAACCAACAGCTCAAACTGTACAAGAGATGAAACGGGATTACCTGGCAGGGCGAACAATACCTTACGGTTTTCAATCCCGTCCCCGTAAACTGCAAAAGTGCTCGGCTTACCGGGCTGAACTGCAACCCTGTCAAACAATATGTAAAATCCCACTTGTGATATCACCTCCGGAACAAAATCAAAATCACCCATCGACACTCCACCGGTCATAATTATAATGTCATTTTCTGATGCAGCTTTTTTTACTGTTTTTTTAAGTGCCTCAAAGTTATCAGGAACTATCCCGTAATATGAAACCTCCGAACCTGCCGAGGAGACCTGGGCCCTTAACTGCCACCCGTTGGAGTTTCTTATCTGTACCTGTGAGGGAGTTTCTCCGGGTTCTACCAGCTCCTCTCCGGTGCAGATTATCCCCGTTTTTATCCTCGTTGCCACCATTGGAGCAGAGACCCCGGCCGATGCCAGTATTGCAACCTCCGCTGCCCTTATCAGAGATCCCTTCTCGAGCAACATTACTCCCTTTTTTATGTCCTCTCCCTGTGGGCAGATGTTTTTACCTTTGGGATTCCCGGCAGAATCTATCCCTCCGGTTTTAAATAAAATATAATCTCCCTGAACATCCACATCCTCAACCATTACTATGGAATCTGCCCCTTCAGGAACTTTTGCCCCTGTCATTATCTTGCTGCACAAACCTTCTGATATCACTGCACCCGGAGAGGATCCTGCGCGGATAGTTTCACATATCTTTAATTGCTTGCCGTGATCAGATGAGCGGTAGGCATATCCGTCAACTGCCGATTTGTTGAATGGAGGCATATCAATATCCGATGTTACAGATTGGGCAAGCACTCTTCCAATGGAATCTTCCAGCGGAACAACTTCTGTATTTACTGCAAGTGTTCTCGAAAGAACAATGTTCAAGGCCTCTTCAAATGTTATCATAATAAACCGGATAAAGTGTGCAACAGATGCAAAAATACTAAAAATGTTGCCGGTTGAAAATTATTGTTTATCTTTGCCCTCCCGATTTTGGGAATAAAATTATCAATTGCTTGCGAATGAAAACCTATTTACCCGCAGAAAAGAAGCAAGAGATTTTCGGACAATACGGAAAGTCTAATGCAGACACCGGCTCGGCAGAGAGTCAGGTGGCTTTGTTTTCCTACCGTATCGCTCATCTTACCGATCACCTTAAAAGTAACAGAAAAGATTACGCTACACAGCGGTCTCTTCTGAAACTGGTTGGTAAGAGACGCCGCCTACTGGATTACCTTAAGGCGACAGACATTGAGAGATACAGGAATATCATTAAGGCCCTTAACCTTAGAAAATAAAGCATGTGATCGGGTGCCTCACAAGGCACCCTTTTTTTTTGCCCGAACGGGTAATCTGCTTAAATTTGTACTTTAAACTGACTTTGTGTGCCACAAAAGTAACCCGAGACACACAAAGTTGCGGAAATCAACATATTAATTTACTCTCAGAGGGAGAGTCGGGTTGCACAAAAAAAATATATGAATATTGTAAAAAAGACCATCACACTGAGCGATGGCCGAGAGATCGAAATCGAAACCGGTAAACTTGCAAAACAGGCAGACGGTTCTGTAGTGGTAAAAATGGGAAAGACAATGCTGCTGGCAGCTGTCACCTGTGCAAAAGAGGCAAAGGAGGATGTTGATTTTATGCCTTTGTCCGTTGAATACAAAGAAAAATATGCATCTGCCGGGAGATATCCGGGCGGATTCCTGAAAAGAGAGGGGAGGCCAAACGATTCCGAGATATTGGTTTCAAGACTTATTGACCGTGCTTTGCGTCCTCTTTTCCCCGATGATTTTCACGCAGAAGTATTTGTAACAGTAAACCTGATATCTGCAGAGAAGGAGATTATGCCTGATGCACTTGCAGGGCTGGCAGCTTCGGCTGCACTGGCTGTGAGCGATATTCCCTTCAATGGGCCGATATCAGAAGTAAGGGTTTCCAGAATCGGTGGCAAACTGGTTGTTAATCCATCTTTTACAGAACTTAAAACTGCTGATATCGATATTATGGTGGGTGCTACACTGGATAATATTATGATGGTAGAGGGAGAGATGAAAGAGGTGGGAGAAAAGGATATGCTCGAAGCCATTAAATTCGCACACGAAGAGATTAAGAAACAGTGCAAAGCACAGATAGAACTCTCTGCTGAGTTGGGAAAAACAGAGAAGAGAGCTTATTGTCACGAGACACAGGATGAGGAGCTTCGCGAAGCCATTCATCAGTTCTGCTACGACAGATGCTATGCAATTGCAAAGTCAAATTCTGCAAAACACGAAAGAGAGGATGCATTTGCAGCTCTCAAGGCAGAGTTTGTTGCAACTCTCACAGAAGAGGACGCAGAAGTTAAGAAGGCTATGATAGAGAGATACTATCATTCGGTAGAGAAAGAGGCAATGAGAAAAATGATACTGAATGAAGGAATCCGTCTTGACGGAAGGAATACTAAAGAGATAAGGCCAATATGGTGCGAGGTGGATTATCTGCCTGCAACACACGGCTCTGCTCTCTTCACAAGAGGAGAGACACAATCTCTTACAACTGTGACTCTGGGAACAAAACTGGATATGAAAGAGGTGGACGAAGTGCTTGTAGAGGGAACAGAACAGATTGTTCTCCACTATAACTTCCCGCCATTCTCCACAGGAGAGGCAAGACCATACAGGGGAACCGGACGCCGCGAGATCGGTCACGGAAACCTTGCACTCAGAGCCCTCAAATCATTAGTTCCTACCGGAGAAGAGAATCCTTATGCAGTAAGAATTGTTTCAGACATACTTGAATCAAACGGCTCATCTTCTATGGCTACTGTATGTGCCGGAACACTGGCTCTTATGGATGCCGGAGTAAAGCTCAGAAAACCGGTTTCCGGAATTGCTATGGGTCTGATTTCTGATTCCGTAACAAAAAAGTATGCAGTTCTGTCAGACATACTGGGTGATGAAGATCATCTCGGTGATATGGACTTTAAAGTGACCGGCACAAGGGATGGAATTACTGCCACCCAGATGGACATAAAAGTTGACGGCCTCTCTTATGAGATACTGGAACAGGCACTGGAGCAGGCAAAGCAGGGAAGAATGCACATTTTGGGAGAGATGCTCAAATGCCTAAGTGAACCTCGCGAAGATTACAAACCACACGTGCCCAGGATAATCCAGATTATTATTCCGCAGGAATTTATCGGTGCTGTTATCGGAACCGGCGGGAAAGTGATTCAGGAGATTCAAAAAACCACAGGAACCACAATTACCATTACCGAGAAGGATCAGGCCGGAGTTGTTGACATATTCGGTGAGAACCAGGAAAATATGCAAGCTGCGCTCAACTGGATAAAGGCGATTACTACCGTTCCTGAGGCAGGGCTCACCTATAAGGGTAAAGTTGTATCAATTCTTGAATTCGGAGCATTTGTACAGATACTTCCCGGAAAAGAGGGGCTGCTTCACATTTCTGAAATTGCCTGGAGAAAGGTTGATAAAGTAGAAGATGAACTTAAAGTAGGAGACGAACTGGAGGTTAAGCTTCTGGAAGTCGATCCCAAAAACGGCAAGCTAAGGCTCTCCCGTAAGGCACTGCTCCCAAAACCAGAAGGTTATGTTGAACCACCACACAGGCCAAGGCCGGAAGGCGGAGACAAAAGGCATTCCGGAGGAAGAAGCGGAGGCGGAAGGAGATAATATTTCCAAAAAAAAAATAATGTAGGCTGTCAAATATTTGGCAGCCTTTTTTTTGGATTTAAATTACAAATTGTAATAAACTATAATTGAAAATACAGCATTATTACTTTTTTTCAGGAATTTATATCGAAAATATAAGATTTAGCCTTTGAAGAACAGGTGTTTGTATAAGTGTAACAAAGTGTAAATTTTTTTGGAATTATTGAAAAGATATTGTAAATTCGATGCGTTCAAGAACTAACTTTTTTTAACCTAAACTAACTTAATATGAAGAAAACGATCTTGTTAGTCGCGGCTGTGATTTTCGTCAATCTGGCCACGGCTCAGATTAAGGTTTCCGGTAAGGTAACCTCTTCTGAAGATGGAGCACCGGTTCCTTATGCAAACATCCTGGTAAAGGGTGTCAGAGGTGTCGGTGCAACTACTGATCTTGACGGTGTTTACTCATTTGACAATCTGTCAAGAGATGCTGTGCTGGTAATCAGCTACATCGGTTATGTCTCTCAGGAGGTTCCCGTAAACGGGAGGTCTATTGTAAACATTACCCTTGATGTTGATTCCAGAGCGCTGGATGAGGTGATGGTTGTTGCCTATGGTACTGCCACCAGGGGAACATTTACCGGATCAGCAGCTGTGGTAAAATCAGATATCATCAAGGATATTCCTTCTGCATCCTTCGAAAGTATGCTTCAGGGAAAAGTTCCTGGTCTGAAATGGTCACCCGGTTCAGGACAGGCAGGATCCAGCGTTAATATGAGAATTAGAGGAACAGGATCTATGAACGCGGGTAACGAACCACTCTATGTTATAGACGGAGTACCTGTTATTCAAGGTAATGTCTCAAACCTTTCAATGGTCTCTTTCAATATTATGAACACATTGAATCCAACAGATATTGAGACCTTTACCGTTCTAAAAGATGCTGCTGCATCTGCACTCTATGGTTCAAGAGCAGCAAATGGTGTTATACTTATTACGACCAAGAAAGGTAAAGAAGGTAGACTTAAAATAAACTTTAAGTCAACATTGGGTTTTACCCCCTCTTTTGCTTACAACAACTGGGAGCTGCCTACCCCTGAGCAACAAAGAGAGATCTATTATGATGTTTATTACAATCAGTATCTTGATGATGGTAAAACACCATCAGAAGCTGCAGCACATGCTCAGTCGATAATGGATACAAATCTTCCGCTTGATACAAGAGGATTCTTTGACTGGGAAGATGCTCTTTTGCGTACTGCACTTTATCAAAATTATGATTTAAATCTTTCTGGTGCAGATGAAAATACAAATTACTTTACATCTTTTGCCTATATGAGAGAGGAGGGCCGTGTTGCAACAAATAATATGGACAGGATAACCGGCCGCCTTAATGTTTCAAAGAAGATTTTAAAAAATCTGGAGCTTAAAACAAATATCTCTATTGCCGCAGTAAAAAAAGATGGTTTTAACGATACATACAACAATAACACAAACTATTTCCTGAATTTAAGAAATCAATTTTTTGGGGAATATTGGCCCACTTATATTGACGGAAGTCCAAATACATCAAGATATAAGAGTTATGCTTACAACTATCTTTATTACGATGACCTTCAGGAGAACTATTCGAAAATGTTCAGAACGACTCTGAACGAGACTATTAAATGGACAATCATTCCAGGTCTTGTTGCATCTACACTCTTCAGTTATGACCTGACCAGAGTAGATGATCATAACTACTACAGCCCTCTTCATCACAGAGGCTCCGCTAGCAACGGGACTGTATCTGAAATATCAAACAAGTATCAGAAAATGGTCTCATCTTCAACAATTAATTACAATAAAGTATTCAAGGGGAAACACATACTAAATTTTCTTGCAGGTTTTGAGGTAGAGTCCAACAACACTGATTATATTTTGGCTAACGGAACTAATCTGCCAAATGCATTCTCAAATACGATTATTACTGCAGGGGCAACAACGTCAGAAGGATACTCCTGGGGAAACAGACTTGTTTCTTTATTGTCAAAACTAGAATATAGCTACAATGATAAATACTATGTTTCCAGTAGTTTTCGCCGGGATGGCTCGTCCAGGTTTGGAGCAAATACCAGATGGGGAAACTTCTGGTCTGTAGCCGGTTCCTGGAGAATGAAAAACGAGGAGTTTCTGAAGAATATCAACTGGATTACAAATCTGAGAGTCAAAGGTTCTTACGGAGTGAACGGGACACTTCCAAGCAGTAATTACGGGCACCAGGCTTTGTATTCATACGGGTACAACTATTTGGAAAGTCCTGGAGGAGTTGTGACTTCTGTTGCAGATCCCGATCTTTCCTGGGAAACAAATTACACCTTCAACATAGGATTTGAAAGTTCATTTTTTGATGAACGACTCGCTTTTAATGCCGAATTTTTCAACAGAGATTCAAAGAATTTGCTACAGGATGTTGAAATTTCAAGAATTACCGGATTCAGTACTATACTTACAAATTTTGGTGCAATGAATAACAAAGGAGTGGAATTGGATTTATCAGGTGATATTGTCCGGAATGCTGACTGGCAATGGAATGTGGGAATCAATGCTTCTTTTATCAATAGTAAGGTGTCAAAATTATACGGAGGTGCAGACATCATATGGTATGACCCCACAGGTGGAGACAAACAGGCTCAGTTTCTGTACAGTGAAGGAAAATCACCAATGTCGTTCTGGGGGAAAGAGTGGGCAGGTGTTGATCCCGAAACAGGTAACGGAATGTTTTATATGAACAATGACAAGCCGGGCGATGGTACTTACAATGGTCGTGCAATTACCTACAATGCCTCAAACGCTACGAATGTTATAACCGGATGTTCTGACCCTGATGTTTTCGGGGGAATCAACACATCTTTGAGATGGAAAGACCTGAGTCTTGACATGAATTTTTCATATTCACTCGGAGGAGATATTTATAACGCTTTTGAGAGATATGTAAATGACGACGGATATTTTTCAAACAGAACAAGGGCTGCCAAGGTTGTCAATAGATGGAAAAAGCCTGGAGATATCACTGATGTACCACGGATAACTTATGAAGCAGTTTACTCATTTTTTAGCCATACCAGCAGATGGCTTTACAAAAACAATTATATCCGGCTGAAAGATATTTCATTGTCCTACAATCTTCCTTCAGGGCTGCTTAAGAAAGTCAACTTCAGTAATATTAGAGTATTTGCCTCTGCAACAAACTTATGGACTCTTGCAAGTCAGGACTACTTTGATCCGGAGGGTAATGTTTATGGTGTACAATCATGGCAGATGCCAATTGGAAAAACAATAACATTTGGTTTAGATATAACCTTCTAATTAAATCAAGAGCGATATGAAAAAATTATTATCAATTATATTCTGTATAAGTGTGTTCTTCTTATCATCTTGTGATGAATTTCTTGAACTCACTCCTACAAACTCGATAGTGGCGTCAAAAGCCTTAACCACTGTCAACGAGGCGACCGTAGCTATGAATGGGATATACAACCGGATTACATATTCAAATTATTATGGTCAGAGAATGACAAAATATGCTGATATGCGTGGAGGTGATCTTTATGTCCCATCCAATGGCCGTTCTGATGACTCTTTCTTCCTATTTAACCACGAAGAGAGCAGAAATAATTACGGGACTATGTGGGATGTTATTTACAAGGTAATTATGTTGTGTAACAATGTTATTGAGAATATTGAAAATGGAAATGTAACAACAACTACATCTGCACAGGAAGCTGCTCTAAACGATGTAAAGGGCCAAGCTTTGGCAATTCGGGCACTTGCTCATTTTGATCTTCTCAGACTTTATAGTTTACCATATCTTAAGTCTGGAGCTCCATCTTCACTAGGTGTGCCCATCGCTACCAGAGTTATTGCGGCACAAGAAAAACTTATAAGGAACACAGTTGAAGATGTTTATACTCAAATTATTTCTGATCTAACAACAGCCATTCCTATCTTGAAAAATGCAAAATCCAATGGCAGGATTAATCAATACGGAGCTAAAGCTGTTTTAGCAAGAGTATATCTATACAAGGGAGATTATGATAATGCATATACACAGGCTACGGAAATTATCAATAGTAATGTTTACACACTATACACTTCTGCAAATTGGGTAAACTCCTGGAAGTCAGCATTTGGATCAGAGTCAATTTTCGAACTCTCAATTTCAACCAGTGATGCTACAAACTTAGGAAACAGTTCATTGACAAGCTTTTATGCTCCTATGTACTATAATTCGGCATTTCTTGCAGGAGCAGTTGCAAGTGATCAGTATTTAAACCTTCTTGCAGAAGATCCTGAGGATGTCCGTTGGGGCGTGATGGATCTTGACGAATACGGGAATCCGATAAGAAATCCAACCCGTAGCATTCCGGGCCGAAAAGGATGGATAAAGAAGTATATGGGAGACAAGAGTGATGCCATATCTGCTACAAATGTAAAAATTGTACGCCTTTCCGAGGTATATCTGATTGCAGCTGAAGCTTCACTTAAAAAGACAACTTCCAATAAAACTGCTGCCGTTTCTTATCTCAATGCCATAAGATCCCGTGCTGTCTCTTTGCCTCCTGCTTCTTCTTCTGCAAGTGATGAAGCTTTGGAAACACTAATTCTCAATGAGAGATCCAAGGAGTTGATAGCAGAAGGACATAGGTTTTTTGATTTAATGAGGCTGGGGAAAACAATCATTTTTGATGACCCAGCTTCAAAATTTAACGAACCTATACTCGTAACCAACGGTAGAGGTCTTACAGTTACATGGAATTTTGAAAAAATTATTTTGCCTATTTCAGATTATGAAAGAAATGCAAATCCCACTATTCAGCAAAATCCCGGATATGAATAGGAGATAACCTTAACCTACAATATTTATTTACGGAGGCCGGCAAGTAACAATCAATGCCGGCCTCTTTTTTACAATTGCTTCGATTCTGCTGTGGCAGAAAAAATAATTACATTTGTATCTTTATACAAAGATCTAATAACAATCTATTATCAATATGGACTATTTTCATTTGACACTTAAAGAACACTCCCTTGATGACATTGAACCGGTATTTGATCCGGAAGCCAGAATTAAGCTCTCCACAGAAGCCCAAACCAGAATAAAGAGGTGCAGAGACTATCTGGATGAAAAGATGAAGAGTCAAAGTACTCCTATCTATGGAATTACCACCGGATTCGGATCACTTTGCAACATTTCTGTCAGCAAAGACCAGCTTGCTCAACTCCAGAGAAATCTTGTAGTTTCACACGCTTGCGGAATCGGAGAAGAAGTTCCTTTTGAAATAGTGCGATTGATGATGTTTCTCAAGATTCGCTCCTTGTCTTACGGATACTCCGGGATTAGGACCGAGACGGTTGAAAGACTGGTCGAAATGTTCAATAACCGGGTTTATCCTGTGGTTTATAATCAGGGATCCCTTGGTGCATCGGGCGATCTTGCACCTCTGGCCAATATGTCGCTTCCACTGCTTGGGCTCGGTGAGGTAAATTATGACGGGAAAAGATATCAGGCAGAAGAGATAAATAAAAAATTCGGATGGAGTCCATTGACACTCTCTTCAAAAGAGGGCCTTGCACTTCTTAACGGAACCCAGTTTATGCTTGCCTATAGTATTTATTGTCTGAGAAAAGCAAAAAGGTTGACTTCACTTGCAGATAAAATTGCCGCTCTGTCACTGGACGCATTCGACGGTAGAGTTGAGCCTTTTACACACGAAGTACACGCAGTAAGGCCTCACAAAGGACAGATAGATACTGCCGAAGCTATCAGGAATATCCTTAAGGGTAGCGAGATTGTGCAGCATCACAAGGAGCATGTTCAGGACCCATACTCATTCAGATGTGTACCTCAGGTTCACGGAGCTGTAAAGGATGCTCTGAACTTCATAGAAAAATCCTTTACCACAGAGCTTAACAGTGCCACCGACAATCCAACAATAATACCAGAAAGCGACCTCATTATCTCGGCTGGCAATTTTCACGGTGAACCACTTGCGATACCCCTTGACCTGCTGGCTATCTCAATGGCAGAACTGGGAAGCATCTCTGAGAGGAGGACATATCAGCTTATATCCGGCAAGAGGGGGCTTCCATCTTTCCTGGTTGCACATCCCGGGCTCAATTCCGGATTTATGATTCCACAGTATGCACAGGCATCTGTTGTAAGCCAGAACAAACAACTTTCAACCCCTTCGTGTGTTGATACAATAGACTCCTCACAGGGACAGGAAGACCACGTGAGTATGGGGGCCAATGCTGCTACAAAAGCCTTAAGAGTGATTGAGAATATTGAGAAAATTCTGGCTATAGAGTTGTTCAATGCAGCGCAGGCGCTCGAGTTCAGAAGGCCATTGAAGAGCTCTCCGGTAATAGAAGAGTTTGTGGCGGAATTCAGAAAGGTGGTTCCTTTTATTGAAGAGGATGAAGTGATGTACACTCACATAGCGAATGCAATAGAATTTGTAGAGCAACAGAAATAGTCTACAACCGCTGATAATGAAAGTATTTGTAAACATAAAAAAATTACTTCAGACAACTGAGAAGAATCCAAAAAGGGCTCTTTCCGGCACAGAACTCTTCTGGGATGGTTCAGTTGACAATGCATATTTGATTGTCAGTGAAGACAGAATTGCCGGCTTTGGGAAAATGGAAGATCTGCACGACAAATTGGGCGAATTGTCAAGGAATGAAGGGTTTAATGAAGAAAAAATCGAAACTTTTGATGTAAGGGGAAGAATGATTCTTCCCGCCTTCTGTGACTCACATACTCATCTTGTTTATGCAGGGAGCCGGGAGCAGGAGTTTGTTGACAAAGTTAAAGGGCTTTCTTACAAAGAAATAGCAAAAAGAGGAGGAGGAATACTTAATTCTGCCAAACTCTTGCACGAAACATCAGAAGATGAGCTTTTCTGCCAGGCTTTGGTGCGGGCAAACGAGATTATGTGTTTTGGCACCGGAGCAGTTGAGATTAAAAGCGGATATGGTCTCAACACTGAGGATGAGATTAAAATGCTTAGGGTTGCAAAGCGAATTGGAGAGGAAACTCCATTGACGGTTAAGACAACTTTTCTGGGAGCGCACGCAGTCCCCGGAAGATATGCAGGGAACAGAGAGGGCTATGTGGATGAGATCATTGGTGAAATGATTCCGGAGATTGCATCTCTTAAGCTTGCAGACTACATTGATGTTTTTACTGAGGAAGGATTCTTTTCTGTCAGGGATACTGAGAGAATTTTTGAGGCTGGATTGAAATACGGATTGATACCAAAAGTACACGCCAATCAGATGAGCACTTCGGGAGGTGTCCAGGTAGGGGTGAGGTATGGGGCAATTTCGGTTGACCATCTGGAGAGCACCGCAGAGGAGGAGTTTAAAGTGCTCAGAGACAGTACGACCATTGCCACCCTGCTGCCGGGCTCCTCGTTTTTCCTGAATATGGAGTTTGCTCCGGCAAGAGCAATTATCGATTATGGGATTCCGGTTGCACTGGCAACCAACTACAATCCCGGGTCGTCTCCTTCCGGCAATATGAAGTTTATGCTCTCTCTTGCAGTTATAAAAATGAAGATGATGCCACAGGAGGCTCTGAACGCCTCCACAATAAACGGAGCCTTTGCTATGGGCCTCGGTAATACTCACGGATCTGTTACGGTTGGTAAGAGGGCAGACTTTATTATAACCAAAGAAATCCCCTCTCCGGAGTACATCCCTTATGCCTATTCATCTTTGCTGGTTCACAAACTGTACCTTGCCGGCAAAGAGGTTAATCTGCAGAATAACATAATATAACATTAATAATTATCATTATGGGAAAGTTCACAACACCTCTTGGAGAAATTGCAATAACTATTCTTGGACACGCCTCCCTTTTGATCCAATGGAACGGTAAAAACATTTTTGTTGATCCTTACAGTGAAGTTGCTGACTATTCAAAGCAACCTGCTGCCGATCTGGTGCTCCTTACCCATCATCACTACGATCATCTTGACAAGAGTGCACTTAAGCACATTGTAACCGGGAAAACCCTCTTTGTAACCAGCATTATAGCCGGAAAGGAGATTATGGGTGCCAATGCTCTTAAACAGGGAGAGGAATACAACTTTGCGGGAATAATTATAAAGGCAGTCTTTGCATACAATATCGAACACAAAAGAGATAACGGAATACCATTTCACCCCAGAGGAGAGGGAAACGGTTACATTCTCAACTTTGGAGGGTTCAGAGTCTATATTGCCGGCGACACAGAGATGATCACAGAGATGAAGGATCTCGGAGAGATAGACCTGGCATTTCTTCCCAAAAACCTGCCCTACACAATGAGCGACGAACAGTTCATTGAGGCGGTCAAACTCATCAGGCCAAAAAACCTCTATCCCTACCACTATTTTGAGCTGGATGCAAAAAAGATTGAATCAAAGTTACCTGTTGGAGTAAAATTGCTTACTAAATAGGATAATTTTATCCATCGAAAAGATAGAATAAACAAAAAAATAAAATTATAGAAATGAACCAGAGATTGATTGAATGTGTGCCCAATTTCAGCGAGGGGCGTAATATGCACATAATTAAGCAGATTACAGACGAAATTGAGAAAATTGAAGGAGTTAAGCTTTTAAATATAGATCCGGGTGCCGCCACCAACAGAACCGTAGTAACTTTTGCCGGTGATCCCGAAAAGATTCTGGAAGCCGCATTTCTGGCAATAAAGAAGGCTGCGGAGGTGATAGATATGAGGCATCATCACGGTGAGCATCCCCGGATGGGAGCAACAGATGTCTGCCCACTGGTTCCTGTCTCAGGAGTGACACTTGAAGAGTGTGCCCAGTATGCCCGCAAACTGGCCGAAAGGGTTGGCGAAGAGCTTAAAATCCCGGTATATTGTTACGAGAGCGCAGCATACAAGCCTGAGAGAAAAAATCTCGCCAACTGCAGGGCAGGGGAGTACGAAGGGCTGTCAAAGAAATTCTCAGATCCTCAGTGGAAGCCTGATTTCGGCCCGCAGACATTTGATGAGCAAACAGCAAGAACAGGTGCAACTGCAATCGGGGCAAGGGATTTTCTTGTGGCAATCAATTACAATCTCAACACAACCTCTGTCCGTAGAGCAAATGCAATCGCATACGATGTCAGGGAGAAAGGAAGAAAGCTGAGAGAGGGCAATGCTATAACCGGCAAGGTTGTGAAAGACAAGGAGGGCAAAGATGTATGGACTCCCGGGACACTCAAAGGTTGCAAGGCAATAGGCTGGTATATAGAGGAGTACGGAATCGCTCAGGTTTCGATGAATGTAACTGATATAAATGCTACTCCGGTTCACGCTGCTTTTGAAGAGGTTGTTTCAAAGGCTATGGCCAGAGGAATTAGGGTTTCAGGTTCAGAAATTGTGGGTTTGATACCAAAGAGGGTTCTTACAGAAGCAGGTAAATTCTATCTTGTAAGGCAACAAAGATCTCTGGGCGTTCCTGAACGGGAGCTTATAAAGATTGCAGTCAAATCAATGGGGCTGGACGATCTAAAACCATTCAATCCACGAGAAAAGGTTATAGAGTATCTGCTGGAAGACGGCCAGCCCCAGGAAAAGAAACTTGTCGATCTTACAGCCACAGGGTTTGCCTCAGAAACAGCAAGCGAATCGCCAGCTCCCGGCGGAGGATCTGTAAGTGCCTATATGGGAGCATTGGGCGCTGCTCTGGGAACAATGGTGGCAAACCTCTCCTCCCACAAACCAGGTTGGGATGAGAAATGGGAATATTTTTCCGGCTGGGCAGAAAAGGGACAGAAGATAATGAACGAAATGCTCTTTCTGGTAGATGAAGACACAAGATCTTTTAACAGAATTCTTGAAGCCTTCTCTCTTCCCAAGGGTAGCGAACTGGAGAAAGCAGCAAGGAGCGAGGCAATCCAGCAGGCAACTCTTTACGCTACAGAAATTCCACTCAGGACAATGAAG
This sequence comes from Bacteroidales bacterium UBA6088, assembly GCA_002428635.1. Classification (GTDB taxonomy): domain Bacteria; phylum Bacteroidota; class Bacteroidia; order Bacteroidales; family UBA932; genus Bact-08. Next base: position 6,852 of record DIXE01000031.1, on the reverse strand, counting down.
GTTGCCTACTCCGGACTTGATCTTATTGAAGCAATGGTCAGGGAGGGCAATCCCAATTCAGTCTCAGATGCCGGAGTCGGCGCACTTGCAATAAGATCTGCTGTTTACGGTGCTTATATGAATGTAAGAATCAACTCCGCTGACCTTAAAGACAGAACCAAGGCAGAAGAGATGGTTTCTCAGGCAGAACAGATTCTTTCTCATACGGTTGCAAAAGAGAAAGAGATAATCGATTTGGTGCTGAAGACTATCCGGAAACCTTAGTAAGATTACTTGTATTTACAAAATATCAAGTTAAATTTGTACACTTTTAATCTTAATGATAAATGAAGCTATCCGTGAGTGCTCTGCCTGTTTGTATAGCTATTTTCATTTTTACTTTTACCAATTGCACAAAGAACGATGAAAATCAGCCGTATAATGCAGTTCCTTCTGTAGAGACCCACAGCGTTTCCAGTATATCTGCAATAGATGCTTTGGGGGGCGGATATGTCTCAAATGATGGTGGGTCGGCTGTAACAACAAGAGGATTATGCTGGAGCACTGCTCAACAACCAAAGGTCAGAGATTCAAAAAGTGTAGAGGGCAGCGGAACAGGCAATTTTACAAGTGTCATCTTTGGGCTCAATCCCGGAACAACTTACTATGTAAGAGCATACGCAACAAATTCAAATGGAACATCATACGGTAATCAAAACTCTTTTGTAACTGCCGCATCAAATCTAAAATTTGAAAAAAATGTTCTTCTTGAACAATATACCGGAACCTGGTGCGGATACTGTACCAGAGCTATTGCCCAGATCGACAATCTGCACACCGTAAACAACAAATTTGTTCATATTGCCCTTCACCTGAGTGATCAAATGACCTTCCCGCAGAACAACGCACTCTTCACATCATTCGGATTCACCGGTGTTCCTACTGTTCACGTAGACAGAACTTCTACCTGGAATGGTAGCGTCACCGTTATTTCGAATATGCAGAACCCTGCAGATGCAGGGTTAGCAATAAATGTATCATCGTCAGGTACAAACATAAATGTAACTGTTCAGGCAAAGTTTGGTTTCAGTATGCCCGGGGGTGTTAAAATGAGTGTCTATATGCTTGAAGATGGAATTGTTGCCAATCAGACAAATTATTATAACACAGATGTCTCCCATCCTTTTTACGGAAAAGGTAATCCTGTTCTGAATTTTATCCATAACAATGTTTTGATTAAAATTGGAACTGATATGTTTGGCGATCTTATCCCATCAGAAGATATTGGTGCCGGAAAGGTTTATACAAGGAGTATTACCTTCTCAAATATCAGCCCCGACAAGTTTAGCAAACTTAAGGTAGCAGCGTTTTTGACCAATAATACCGGTTTGAAGCAGAAGCAGGTAATCAACGCAGTTGTTGCATCGGTTGGAGAGAATAAGAGTTTTGTAGAATTATCCCAGTAAATTTAAAAATTGACATCCAACCTCAGATTAAAACCTTTGTATGAGGGCACTCTCTGGCAAATTCCTCCTGAGCATAATAATCCCTCTCTTTGACGGCCGAAACCTAAGGCAAACCTCATCCGGTTAGTTTTGTATCCGGCACCTACATTGTAATATCCGCCTCTGGGACCTCTATTGCTGCCATATAGATCTCTATTGCTGCTGATCATTTCCGAAACATAAAATGAGAGATGAGGAGCGACCCCTACCTCGGCAAGAATTGCGCTCCAGTTTCCTTCGTCCTGTTTTGTAAAGAGTTGTTGAATTTCTGTTCTAAGTGAGAATTTGTCTGAAAACCTGAAGTGAAGATCAGCAATTATGGTGTTGGATTTTATAAAATCATAAACGGGAGCCTCAATTAATGTCTTGTTGTACTGCAGGTTGATGTATGTCAATATCCATTTGAAATTTTCACTCATCTTCCTGGATATCTCAATGTTAAGGTCTTGAAAATAGAGGTTTTCCCCGGTAGAGATAAGAGTTGTGGAAGAGGAACCGGGATTCTGACTTAGATCTCTTGCGTGAGAAAAATTAATTCTTGCTCCTGTTCCATACTTGCCACCCAGTGCAGATCCTTTTTTAAATGTGTAACTCACCTCACCCTGAAATGAGAATTCATTTTCTGTTCTGGTTGAGTATGGGTAGATATTGGCGAGCATATAGGAGTGTTGCCTTGTGTTTGCAGGCAGATAGTTTACGCTGTTGTAGATATCGTTAAATTCTCTGTCGCCAGAAAAACTCATATTCTTGAGAAACCTTGCCAAGAAGAAAAGACCAAATCTGCTCCTTGAATAATTCCCGTTTATAAGTAAGGACTCGCCCGTAGATATTGTAAACTGGTTTAGTAAAGAAGGGTCCCCGGATTTGTTAGCATACTCGGCTGATATTTCTGTATTTGTTAAATTGACTGACGCTCTAATAGATATAGCATTCACATTCTCCGGTATCCCCTCCTGTGATCCGGTATATTTATCGTATCTGCTTATAAATCCTGCACCGACTCTCACAAATGCATTGCTGCCAAATATTTTGTCTATTAATATATCGGTATCTATTCCTCTAATATAGTTCTTTGTGTATTCCAGAAACCTCCTTTGCATACCGTAAAGTGCGGTAACTCTCATATAAGGTAAGGGGCGAAATATCACCTTTAGTCCGTCAGTGGCACTGTTGATCCCAAGATCCCTGTTTTCGTATGACCTGTAGATCAATCCGCTCCCGAACTGCTCATAAAAACTGCCGATAGTGAAATCCAATGTGTTCTTTGCATAACGGAAATACCTGCCTGTGATTTTATTGCCTTCAAGCTGATAGGGAAATCCTGAGACAGGTGGCAGGTATGCTTCGAACTGCAGGCCGGCACTGAAACCGGAATAGCTGTACTGTAACTTGGTTATGGTGTTTGTTGCATAAGGGTTTAAGGGTGCTGCGAAGTTTATCGCCATGTCTTTGATATAGAAATGGTTAATGCTGGTTATACTCCCGGAGAATTGCGATCTGTTTTGGGCAAACGTGCCGGCCGTTACAAACAGAGCTATTGTGACATATACTATTCTATATTTCATCAAATCATAATTTCAACAATGATTGGTTTTTACAATTTAAGATTTTCTTCTTCTCCTTCTTCTGAGACTTTTTTTAATTCTCTAAAGAGTGTATTCTCATCTCCGGGAATATATCCCGAGTGGCTGTACCTGACAAATCCGTTTCTGCCCAGAATCATTGTAAATGGCACCGAAGATATATTCATAGCTTTCATAACCTCCTGATTTGCATCCATAAGTACTGTAAATGGCCACTCCCGGCCGTTGACAAAGCTGCGAACCTTTGATGCGGAGCGAGCATCATCAATACTTACTGCAACAAATATAAAATCAATCTCCTTTTGCCAGGATGCAAATCTCTCTGAAACTGCCTCCAGTTCTTCTACGCAGGGGTTACACCAGGTAGCCCAAAAAGAGATCACTACAGGTTTTTTCCCGGTTAATAAATCTACAAGCTTTACCTCCTTCCCATCCAGACCCCTGGCAAACAAATCCGGGAGAGAAGTTTGCGCGCTCAAAGGTGTTGTAAAAAGAGTTACAAGCAGAGTTGCATACAGAGTTATAAATAATGTTGTACTAGGTAATATATACTGAACAAAACTTGCCAGGAGTTTTTTTTTGGTCTTGATTATCTGCGACAGGGGAAATAATTTTTGAGCAAGAACTATCATAGAGTAATTATTCAAATGCTTTTTGCAAATTTAGGATATAAAAGTGAAAATTGTACAAGATTCCAATCAGGTGAACGAAAATACAACATATCAAAAGTTTCCCACATAAAAGGTTCGGTGCTTCACCCGGGAAGTGCCACATACAACAACTTTCTGCCTATAAGCTCAAAACAAAACAGGAACTTTTAATTAAAAAAGCTCCTGTTTTGATATTCAATTGACTATTAGGCCAATAACAATATATTCATCGATGAAATTTCAACGTTTCGCCGATAACTATCAGTGGTGAATTTTTTTGCGGATTCTTTCTTTTTACATTAATTTCTACATCTTCAAGCAGAAACCCGGAAGGATATATTACAGACACTGGAATCACTCCTCCAAGCAACAAATTTTCTGCTTTCTGATCTTTTGAAACGCCAAGCACTCTCTTGAGTTTCTGAAGTGGAATATTTGTTATTTCTGCTCCGTTCACCATTGTTTCAGTTCCGTCAGAAACAGAAACCTTGTACAGATACTGATCTCCTCTGCTATTGATCTTTCTCACAATATATGCATAATCCAGACCCTCTTCTATGGCCGCCTTAATAAGATCCTTTTTCAACTCTTCCTGAGAAGATCCACCGGGAGCTTCGATAACGAGAGTTCCGGGAGCTTTACCCATAACAACCGATCGTTGTCTTACACCCAATCTCATACCTCCGGTCGACTCTTTAATAAATTTTCCGGGAACTCTGTCATTAATCAGCGCCTTAAGTATTCCATTGTCTATTAGGACTAACTCTTCTGGAGGAATTATTCCTTGTGCATCAACACTATATGAACCAAGTAGTTTTTCCCCGTTGAATTCATTCATATTTGTCCTGTTGATAACGCTGATTTTGTTATCAATAACCTTTTTGCCGATTCTTTCTTCAATCGGTTTAATATTCATCCTCTCTCTCACATCTTCTGCTCTCCTTACAGAAGAGGAGACAGGAATAGGTTTTCTGTAGGAGAATAAACCTGCAGGGTTAAGGAGGTTGTTTAGAAGAATTGAAGAGACAGCAGATTCTTCAAACAAAACCGGGCCTGTATAGTACTCTTTTATTGGCTCTGACTTTTTGATGTTGATCATTTTGGATGAGAAATCCTGTACCATCTCTGCCAGCTTATCACCGGAGGGCAGATCATCAAAGGTTGAGGTAAGGTAATTTGCGTTATCGCTGAAAATTACTCCATTATCCATCCTTATCTTTGCACTCAGAGTAATGGAAGTGATGTGTACTCCCTGTTTGATTTTTGTTCCCTCTGAACTGGTTATGTAATATCTGGTCTCTATTCCAAATATTTGGATTCTTGTATCAAATAAAGCAGGATCTTCATCGAATTCTTTTGACAGAGAGACTGCCAACTTTTCGTATTTTGACTTATCAAATACAAATGAGCTGTTTGGTTGAATAAAGACCTGAGGCTTATCAATTCTCTGCATATCAGGCAAAGCTTTCTCCTCTTCACTCAGGTTTGCATTTTTAAGGTTTGATTTTTTTGAATTAAAAACCTCTACGGCAAATTTATATGCAATATCAGAATTTGACCAGAAGGCATTTCTTATCTGGTCATAGTTGTCATCAAGAGGTGCAAATGCTGTTGACATCAATCCGGCACCTGAATAGGAGTAGTCACTGGAAAAGTTATAATCTCCCACATAAAGATTTACAGAATTTACCCGCTCTTTTGGGATATGTAAAGAGGTAAGAATGGACCCTTTGCTTGCCGTAACAGTAGTAATTTCGGTCTCTGCAAGAGTGTATGATATAAAAAATGGAGGCTGTGATTCAGATAGCTTCAACTCTTTCATACTTCTCAGTAGTTCATCCTGCATTGCACGAAAGATAATGTTGTCATTATTCTGAGCATTTAGTGACATAATGCCTAAAAGCAGAAATAGTGCTATTGTATATATTTTTTTCATTTCTCGATTGTTTATATTACAGTAAATCAGCGGATGGGAAGTATCGGGGGAGTGTTGGCCGGTTTTGGTTTTCTCTGCAACTCAACTTTATTTACAAGAATTGTGGGTGATATTGCTGTTACCGGGATATTCCCGGAAGATGCTCCGCATGTACCGGTGAAGACTTCCGATTCACCTCCCGCAAAAATTATGTTTGAGAACATTGAGAGTGGTGTGCCGATTATATCAACGCCTCTAACCAGTTCGTCCTTCCTTCCGTCTACAAAGACTTTGTAAACCTCAAGTGGAGTGACATTAAACGAGTTTACTGCCATACTGGAGGTTTGTGTTAAACCTCCGGTAACTTTTTTAAAGTAGTATCCATACTCTTTACCCTGTTTTTTTGCCTCTTCTTTTAACAGCATACGTAATTCCGATTCGGTCTTGTAATCGGTTGTCTCAATTAACAGATTCGATTGTCTGGAAGTTGGGTCATATACCATTTCTGCCCTTGCATGTCCGTTTGAGCTTGGAAATCCGTCTATTGGAGTCCTTGTCATCAGGAAATTCCTTAGAACACCATCTCTCACTACATCTACTCTCTCTCCCCTGACACCTTGTTCATCGAAAATGTAGTGACCGTTTAATTTGACACCTCTGTACTCCTTGAGAGTCGGGTCATCAAAGACATTTAGTGATGATGGAAGTACGCTCTGCCCCACCATTGCTTTGAATGTCTGGCCATCCTGATCGCTCTTCATCCTTTGGGCCTCAATCCTGTGACCGAATATCTCGTGGAAAAACACCCCGCTAGCCGATCCGGAAAGAATTGCAGGGCCTGTATATGGTTGAACCAGTGGGGCTTTTTTTAGTTGTGAGAGTTTATCACTCATTGCTTTGATATCTTTTATAATAGTTGCGTCAGATGGAAGATCAGAGATTTTAAAGGCAAAGTAATTCTGATGCAGGGGGAGCTGCATACCGTCATCTGCTATTGTTTCTGCGTTGATACTGAGCATTATATATGGTCTGTTCTCCGCTATCTCAGATCCATCGGTCGATACATAATATTTCCTTGTCAGGTTATATGACAATGCAATGGTTCCGGAATGGAGATCTTTGTTTTCTGAAAATATTTTACTGAGCAGTCTGATTTTTTCTTTCCATTTCTCTGTGTCCAGATCTATCTTGAGTGGTTTTTCATACGTAAATATTTTATA
>DIXE01000011.1 GCA_002428635.1 Bacteroidales bacterium UBA6088 | reverse complement strand
GCTCACTAACATGGGGGTTTCATATTATAATATTTTAAAGTTTTATCCTCTCCAAAGGTATGAATTTTATATTGATTTTACATAAATTTATGTTGTATAGGTCATAATTGTAATGTTGGGGTTATCCTTTGCTTATGATTTTTAAGTTTTGCCTGTCTGTTATCTTTTCGCAATAATGACAAAGTAGTTTGAGCTCATTATTTTCGTAAAGTGTTTTGAATATTGTTTCAACCGGCTGATGATTTGTTATACACACAGGATTCATACACTTGACAATGCCTCTTATCTCGGTGGGAACCGATAGCTCTCTTTTCTGCACCACCAGAAAGTCGTGTATTATGTTGATTTTGGCCTGTGGAGCGATGAGTGCAATCTTGTTTATCTCGTCGTCCTCGAAATAGCGGTCAGAAATCTTGATAATTGCCTTCTTACCCAGCAGCTTGCTGTCCAGGTTTGTGCCAAAGGTGATCTGGTTTACGCAATTGCTAAGGTTAAGAATATCAATAACCTTGAACAACTGGTCAGAAGGGATGTGGTCCAATACAGTCCCATCCTTGATTGCACTTACTTTCAGATGTTTTTCCATTTTTGTCAGCAATTATTCAATAGTTTGGTAATGATTGCCATTCGGGTGTAGATCCCGTTTCTGGCCTGTTCAAAATAGTAAGCGTGAGTGCTGTCATCCACATCAATCGATATTTCGTTTACCCTTGGAAGGGGGTGCAGAATCTTCATATTGGGCTTGCTCGACTTTATCATTGGGCCGGTAAGAACATAGACATTTCTTACCCTTTCATATTCAATAGGATCGGTAAACCTCTCCCTCTGAACTCTGGTCATATAGATGATGTCTGAATCTGCTATACCTTCTGAGAGGTTATGTGTTTCTCTGTACTCAATTCCTTTTTCCCTGAGATAATCCTTGTACTCTTTTGGGAGAGACAACTCTTCAGGAGAGGTAAAAAGGAACCTGGGGTTAAAGTGGGACATAGCCTGGATAAGCGAGTGGACTGTACGGCCATATTTGAGATCCCCGGCTATGTTGATGCGGAGATTTTCAAGAGTTCCCTGGGTTTTGAATATGGAGTATAGATCCAGAAGTGTCTGAGTAGGATGCTGGTTTGATCCGTCCCCGGCATTTATCACTGGTACAGAAGAAATCTCTGAAGCATACCTTGCACTTCCTTCCAGAGGATGCCTCATCACAATAAGATCGGCATAGTTAGAAATCATCTTTATTGTGTCCTTAAGCGTTTCACCCTTTGAAAGACTGGTGTTGACCGAGTCTGAGAAGCCGATTACCCTGGCTCCCAGTCTGTTGGCGGCAGTCTCAAAACTCAGGCGGGTCCTGGTTGAGGGCTCAAAAAAAATACTCGCTATCACCTTACCTTTAAATAAAGGCTGGTTCGGATTTTTTTCAAACTCTTCTGCCATTTTTAGGATTTCCAGAATCTCCTCCTTTGAGAAGTCCTGTATGGATATCAGGTTTTTCGGCATAATTTATAATGTTGTTTTGTTGTAAATCAAATAGTTATTTCTGCACCTGCCTCACGGGCATCCCGTGTAAAATCTTTGGCCAGTCCTCTTTTAAGTTCAAGCTTCAGCCGGCAGAGATTGTCGTAGTTCTGTTCCATTATTACCGCACCGTACTCTCTGGCCAGTCTTAGTATCTGGTCTGTGCCGGGATATGGAAAGGTAACAATAACAGGCACTGTGCACACTTTTGTAATTATCTCGCATTTGTCAAGAGCATCAGATGCAGCAGCCCGGTATGCCCTTATAAGACCCGGAACCCCCAGTTTTGTGCCTCCGAAATACCTTACAACAACTGTAAGTACATCGCTTATCTCCCTGGAGAGCAACTGCCCCAGTATCGGTTTACCGGCAGTGGAAGAGGGTTCCCCGTCATCATTTGCCCTCCATGCCTCACCCTCCGGACCTAGCCGGTATGCATAGCAGTGATGTCTGGCATCAAAGTACTCCTTTTTAACATTAGCTACTATCTCCCTGACTTCTGTTTCTGAAGAAACCGGCCAGGCAAAGGAGAGAAACCGGCTTCCCAACTCCCTGTAACTGCCTGTGGCGGTCGAGGAAATTGATTTATATGTGTCTATAGCAGTGTTATCGCCCATCAAGGCTCATTGCAAGTGTTTTGTAAAAATAACCCCTTTTGCTAAATTTGCAAAATGTACGGCAAAGAATTTATCAATGATTTTTCCAGGCTTGGTGAGATAATCAGCGAGGCACTCACCTCAGGCCTTAAAAACAGTTTTCTGAAAGAAGCCGTAACTCTCTCCTGCAAAAACAACTATCTCTTTACACCAAATATGGTGGGATATGCTCTTAAATTTATTACAAAGTCATATCTCGACACAGAAAAGCTCACTGCCTGGCTTTCTTGTTATCCTTCTGCAGGAGTTCCGTCATCGGGCAAAGTTGGAATTGTGATGGCCGGAAATATTCCGCTGGTGGGATTTCACGATTTTCTTTCAGTGATGGCATCGGGATACAGGGCAGAGATAAAACTCTCCTCAAAGGATCCTTATCTGTTGCCCGCAATCTGCAAAGTGTTGTGCCGGATCTCCGGCTTCTGGAAAGAGAGAATAATTTTCACCGATAGAATTGAAAAAGATGTCGTATGTATGCTGCTTACCGGTGGCTCACAAGCTCTATCATATTTCAGGGAGGAATATGCCTCTGTACCCCGTATAGAGAGAAGCTCCCGATCTTCTCTGGCACTCCTTGACGGAAACGAAAGTCCGGGAGAGCTCTCTCTTTTGTCAGAAGATATTTTTCTTTACTACGGAATGGGTTGCAGAAGTGTAAACTTTCTTCTTCTTCCGCAGGGGTATGATTTAAAAGAGTTAATAGCTCCCTTATCGGTTTTCTCTCACGAGTTGCATTCGGAGGATTTCAGGCAGGCATACCGGTATCGAAAAGCTTTACTTTTGTCTGAGAAGGAAGATTTTACCGATGGAGGTTTCTTTATCCTGAGAAATTCATCCTCTTTTCCACCTCCTTTGGGGGTGGTAAACTACTCGTTTTACAGCAAAATGGAAGATGCCAAAAATATTATAGAAAACAACAGCGACAAACTGCAATGTGTAGTGGGTAATCATCTGCCATTTTGCAATATAGCCTTTGGTAGTGCACAAAAACCGTCACTTTGGGATTATGCTGATGGAATAGACACATTTAATTTTCTGATGAATTTTGATTAAATTTGCATAATATCATCACTAATATGGTCTATAGATATAAGGCATCGATTGCAGGCAACAAGATCTTTATGAGAGAATATGAGATCAGGCCGGAGATAACTCTCCACTCCCTGCACATATATCTGCAGAATGATCTGGGTTTTGCTCCTGACCAGATGGTATTGTTCAGAGGTGTTGACAAGAACGACAAAGTAAAGAGTGAATACGGTCTTTTTGACCTGGGGGATGGTCCTATGGATAAGGTCTCTCTTAAGGCGACCCTTGACAGGAAAGAGATAAGGCTGCAATATGTCTATGATCTGTTCTCAGACAGGTTTCTCACGCTGGAGTTTGTATCAGAGGAGGAGCATCTTCCCAGAAGGTCCTATCCCAGACTTATTGCCGAAAGAGGTAAGAATCCCGATCAGTTTTCTGACAATTACGACGATTTTGAACAGATGATGGAATTCAGCGATTTTGAAGTTCCCTCCCCGGAAGATGACATCAGAGATTAAAAAGCTGGTTCTTATCACCGGCCCTACAGCTTCCGGAAAAAGCAACCTTGCAGTTGAGATCGCCCTCAGAGAAGGATCTCCTGTAATCTCCTGCGATTCAAGGCAAATATACCGCGAACTCAGAATCGGTACAGCTCCTCCCACACCTGACCAACTTCTGGCAGTAAAACACTACTTCATTTTCTCCCATACTGTTTTTGAACACTATACCGCCGGCAGATATGAGACCGAAGCACTCTCACTTCTGGATAAATTGTTTGCGGACCACAATACTTTGGTAATGGCCGGCGGTTCCGGCCTCTATATTGATGCTGTCTGCAAGGGTATAGATAATGTCCCCCCTCCGGATCATCAACTGAGGGAACAACTGACCGAACGGCTTAATAAAGAGGGTCTAGAATCCCTCAGGAGAGAGCTCGCCATACTTGACCGGGAGAGTTATGACTCTATAGACATTGCAAACCCGAGAAGAGTCCTGAGAGCAATGGAGGTGATACTTCAGACAGGAGAGAAATACTCCTCAATTAAGAAAAATATTGATAAAAAGAGAGGTTTTGAGATTGAGAAGATATATCTTGAACCTCCGAGGGATATTCTCTACAATAGAATAAACAACAGAGTGGATGCAATGATGGAGGCCGGTCTGCTTGATGAAGCAAAGAGGCTCTATCCCCTGAGGATGCTAACCGCCCTAAAGACTGTCGGTTACACAGAATTTTTTGACTATATCGATGGTAAAACAACACTTGACCAGGCGGTTGAGCTTATCAAACGAAACACCAGGAGATACGCCAAAAGACAGATTACATGGTGGAGGCGGGATTTTAATCCACTGTAATAATTGCATTGAGGTTGTAAAAATCAATATTGCGGGAAATGCTACGGTTCCCCTCTTTTTGAACTATTCGAATTTTTCGAATAGTTGAAACCTCTTGAAGCTCACCACTTTTAAAAATTTCTTTCAGGTGATAGTTTATTGTATTAACCTCAACACCAAAAAGCTCTGACATTCGCTTTTGGGTTAGCCAAAATAGGATTAAACCTGCATTCCCGAAACACCTAAC
>DIXE01000029.1 GCA_002428635.1 Bacteroidales bacterium UBA6088 | reverse complement strand
CGCCTGGATAGAAAAATATAAAAATGAATCTTTTGCTCATTTAAGAACGTTTGCAACAGGGCTTATAAAGGATATAGATGCTGTTAAGAACGCTATTTTATATCCCTACAATAATGGACTGGCCGAGGGATTGAACAATAAGTTGAAAGCTCTAAAAAGAGGCATGTACGGAAGAGCCGGCAATAGGCTCATTGAGATAAAAATGGTAGCTTCCTTGACGGGTTAGATTGCACCAAAATTGACGAAGAACCCCGGATACATACCTTTCGTATGCTATCTCATAGCGGCGCGCTGCTTGTGGTGCTGTTTGCATATCTTTATTATTTGAATGCAAAGGTAGATAGCCTAAATGTCTCAAAATAGGCGGGGCTCAACGAACGGTTACATTATACTTTTTTAAAAAATTGCCAACTAACACAAAACAAGAGAATTATGAAATTTGCTGTTATGTGTGTCCCGTCCTAAAATCAGTCAACCTATTTTAGGATGGGACAATGCCTTCTCGTTGCTTCAAATGTCTGGATTCTCTAACAACTCTTATCACATAATCTCTCGAAGTGTGGATCAGCGATGCAATCTGGTTGTAATTTGCATCAGTCTCTTCCTTTAGCCTTACAATCAACTCTTTGGTCTCATTAAGAGAAAGTTGAGAGATGCTTCTGCCGCACATCATATCTATAGCGTACTTACACAACTCGTAATTGTTGATGCTGTGCCCAGGATGTTCCTGTGAAACTCCTTCCTTTGAAACTCCTTCTTTTGAAACTCCTTCCATTAATATTTCTTCTTTTGTTACTTGCTGATGTGATACTTGCTGATGTGATACTTGTTGATGTGATATTTGCAATGCTGTTTTTGGCGAAATTTTTTCAAAAATGTCAACAGATGAAAAATCAGCTTCATATATTGCTTTATCCAAATACCATTTACTTTTAAAATAACAATCTATAAGTGAGGTATCCACTTTTATGAAGTTTGAAACAAAGCATTTCCGTCCGAAATGAGCCCCGTAAGAACTCCACAAATAATTAGCAGTCTGACCTTTGCACAAACCTGCCTTTAGTGGATTTTTTAGGATGTATAACTGGCTTCTTATCACCATATCTTTTGTAAACTTTGCAGAACTCATAAAAGGCGATTTGAATAACCTCCCTTCCATATTGTTGCTTTTGTTGTACCATTTTACATAAGCATTTAAAAATGAACGCATAAACTCTGTGACGTTCCTTGTTAACATCTGAATATGCACGTGATTGGTCATCAACACAATCTCAGTTATTATAGTCCCATATTTTACTGCATATTCATTTAGGATTTTCAGGAACATTATGTAATCCTGATCTTTGTAAAAGACAATAAATTTGTTGCAACCAATCAGACAAACGTGAATATGACCACTTTGAGTCCTACCAGCTTTTACCACGGAATATCCTCTTATTTTTGAGATGGCTTCATGTTCCTTTCTGCTCTTCCCCATAACGCTTTTGGCGTTTTCTCCACTATGAACGTTCATTTTCGCTTTTTTTTGTTTATTGATTCTATTATGTTTATTGATTTTATTGACTTTATTGACTTTATTGACTTTATTTCCTTCATTACTTCCTTCATTACTTCATTACTTCCTTCATTCGTTCGTTCGTTCGTTCGTTCGTTCGTTAGAAATCTCTATAATACCATTTTTATATAGTCGTCTTTCTGTGAAATAACATTTTGAACTAAACTAAATTGTGCATAATTACACAAATTTTTAACTTTGTATATGTGAGAAACGCACATAAAAAAGTCAGAATTGTATATTCTTTTTTTAATGGGTATTTTCTGAAATTTGTAATTAAAAACTGAGGTTGAGAAAAGTTAAGATTTTAACAGTAGTAGGTGCGAGGCCTCAAATTATCAAGGCTGCGGCAATTTCGAGAGAGATCAGAAGTTCATTCAGCGACAGGATTGTTGAAATAATTCTGCATACCGGCCAGCATTACGATGCCAATATGTCTGAGATCTTCTTCAGGGAGTTAGGGATTCCTGATCCGGATTACAATCTAAATGTAGGATCAGGGATGCACGGCGAACAAACTTCTTTGATGATCAAGGGAATAGAGGAGGTCATTCTAAAAGAGAATCCAGATGCTGTGATTCTGTACGGGGATACAAATTCTACACTGGCAGGCGCCATTGCCGCTTCCAAGCTCCACATTCCGGTAGCTCATATCGAGGCCGGGCTCAGATCTTTTAATAAGTCTATGCCTGAGGAGATTAACCGAATTGTGTGCGATCACGTTTCTACCTGGTTGTTTGTACCGACAGAGACAGGTTTAACAAATTTAATCAGTGAGGGTTTCCCTGCTGCAGATTCACTGCTTTTTGATGATGCTAAGATCAAGGAAAAGACAGATTATTCCAAAAATGTTCAGATTTATTCAAATGTGCAAATTGATAAAACGGAATCTTTTTGTTCAATTGATCATCCGGGAGTCTTTCATACAGGTGATGTAATGTACGATAATTCTCTCTATTTTTCTGAGCTGGCAGAATCTAAGTCACCGGTTAAAGAGTTACTTAGAGAAAAACTCGGCTGGGTGCCAGAAAGATATATTTTAGCGACAATTCACCGTGACACAAATACAGATAACTATCAGCGCATTAACTCTATTTTTTCTGCACTTGCTGATATTGCTGAAGGAAGGCTCAATGCACAAGATGGTAACATTACTGAAAAGAATGCTGACCTCACTGCACTTGTGGAGGTGCCAATTATTCTGCCTCTGCATCCCCGGACTGCTAAAATGCTAAAGAACAGCCTTGAACCGGAGTTGTACGAAAGGATTACAAGATATGGAAATGGAAATGGTGGTGGCGGTGTTTATTTGATTGAACCGGCTTCTTTTCTGGAGATGATCTCTTTGGAAAAGGGTGCTGAGATGATAATTACTGATTCGGGTGGGGTTCAGAAGGAAGCTTTCTTCTACAAAAAACCTTCTTTGATTCTTCGGCCTCAAACTGAGTGGGTTGAGATTGTGAGGTGTGGTTCTGCTCTTTTGGTAGATGCAGATTATAAGCGAATTACTGATGGGTATTTATTGATGTCGGATAAGATTGCAAACGGTTCTCTTCAGTTTCCTTCGATTTTTGGGTATGGCAAGGCGGCCAGGGCAATTCTTGAAAAAATCTACATCACAGCAAAATTTGTAAAAGCCATATAAAGAGTGGTATATATAAAATTTTAAAAACTATAGTTTTTAAAATAATTTGTAATAAGAAGATATTCAAGAAGATATAAAATTTGCTGACATGTCCGATTCTCCCCGCAAAGAAAACACCAAAAACAAGGTAGGTTCGGCGCCCGCCGCACAAATAACCGTCGCGGAACATATAACTACCGCTCCACATCCGAAAACTAACTGGTATGTGCTTTACACAGCCGCCCGGGCGGAGAAGAAGGTTGAGAGCAGGCTCCTGGAGATGGGAGTAAAGGTTTTTCTACCGATACACCGTTGTAAGAGGAGATGGAGTGATAGGATTAAGCTGGTGGAAATGCCTCTGTTTAAATCATATGTGTTTGTGCAATATCCTGAACACAAGCTTAGAAGTTTGCTTTTGATTCCGGGGGTTTCACGTATCGTTTTTTATTTGCAAAGGCCGGCTGTGGTGAGGGAAAACGAGATTCAGGCTATTAAGGAATTTCTTGACATTTCAAGGGACAGGGAGATAATACTTCAGGGGGATACTGTGGAGATTATTTCAGGAGCTTTAGAAAGTAAAACGGGTGAGGTCCTGAAAGTTGACAAGGATGTCGTAATTCTCAGACTTCAGGAGCTGGGAGCAAAAATTTATGTATCTTTGCTGGAGGTTAACAAAGTTTCTAAGGCTAAATAATTTGTCTACGAAGACCTTTTTCAAAATAAAATAAGCAGTTAAACGGCATACAAATGGATTACAACACACAGCGCAGCAAGTTAATAATGCCTGAGTACGGCAGGCATGTTCAGAAAATGATTAAGCAGGTTAAGGACATTCCTGACCGGGATAAGCGCAATGAGCAGATAAAAGCCGTGATTGGGGTTATGGGTATCATCAATCCTCAGCTGAGAGATTTAAGTGATTTCAGACACAAGCTTTGGGACCACGTACAGATTATTTCGGACTTTGAAATAGATATCGAATCTCCTTATCCAATCCCGACTCGCGAAACATTTATCAATCAGCCAAATCCAATACCTCTGGAGACTACTCCTCTTAAGGCTGCACATTACGGCCGCAATATTCAGAATATGATAAAGATGATTTCTGAGAAACCAGAAGATGAGACTCGTCGCTCTATGATTCAGATACTTGCTTACTATATGCGTCAGCAATATCTTATATGGAACAAGGATTCGGTCACAGAAGAGGTGATATTCAAGGACATAAACAAACTTTCAGATGGCATGATTACTGTTCCCGAAGATATGCACTTGTCTCCAATAACTCAAAGTACACAACCTGCACTGTCTCATAACTCATACCAGTCATACGGAAACGGAACTCACAGACCAAAATTTCGTCAGAACAACAAGAAGAACCAGAAGCGCAACAAACCGATGTAAAGGTTTGTGATTACACAAAGAAGTTAAGCACCCAAGTTTAGATATATTTGCTAATTTTAAAAATAAATGGCTGTTTTTAAGGTTGAAGGTGGACACAGACTCAAAGGTGAACTGATTCCACAAGGAGCAAAAAATGAGGCTTTGCAGATTTTGTCGGCAGTTCTGCTGACAGATCAAAGAGTTGTAATTCACAATATACCAGATATTCTCGATGTTAATAAGTTGATTGAATTACTCTCCGATCTTGGAGTGGTAGTGGAGTGGTTAGATGAAGGAAAAAAGGCGCAAGACTTGAAGAGCAGCTTGGTTGGGCAAAAGAGCAGCCCGGATGTTGGGCAAAAAAGCAGCCCGGCGATTGGGAATAATTCTTCTGTTGCTGGATCTTTCACTTGTGCATTCACAGCAAAAAACATCAACAAAGATTTTGTGCGCTCCAAAGAGTTCTGCAAACTTTCTGCTGCCCTGAGAGGTTCTGTCATGCTTGTAGGGCCGCTGCTCACACGGTTCGGGTTTGCATATATGCCAAAGCCGGGCGGAGACAAGATCGGAAGACGCAGACTGGATACACATCTTATCGGACTGGAAAAACTTGGGGCCAAACTTAACTTTGACCAGGGAGAGAGTTTCTTTGAACTTACTACTGATGGTCTTAAAGGTGTCTATATGCTTTTGGATGAGGCATCCGTAACTGGAACTGCAAATATTGTAATGGCTGCTGTTCTGGCAGAAGGTACCACTCAGATCTATAATGCTGCGTGTGAACCTTATTTGCAGCAGCTTTGCAAAATGCTCAACCGTATGGGGGCTAATATCAAGGGAATCGGATCAAATTTGCTTACGATAGAAGGTGTAGGACACCTCAATGGAACTGAGCACACGATACTTCCGGATATGATTGAGATCGGCAGTTTTATAGGGTTGGCAGCTATGACTGCAAGTGAGATTACTATAAAAGATGTTCAGTTCGATCAGCTTGGAATAATTCCTGCACAGTTTCAAAGACTGGGAATTTCAATGGAGGTCAGGGGTGAAGATCTTTATATTCCTGTTCATGAGCATTATGAGATTGAAAGTTTTATGGATGGCTCGATAATGACTATTGCAGATGCCCCGTGGCCGGGTCTCACCCCTGACCTACTGAGTGTTTTTCTGGTGACTGCAATTCAGGCAAAAGGATCTGTACTTTTTCATCAGAAAATGTTTGAAAGCAGGTTGTTCTTTGTTGATAAACTGATAGATATGGGCGCGCAGATAATTCTCTGTGATCCGCACAGAGCTACAGTCATCGGTCACAACAGGGAATTTTGCCTTAAGGGGACCCGTATGGTATCTCCGGATATCAGGGCGGGTATTGCTCTTTTAATTGCTGCGATGAGTGCCAGGGGGATCAGCGTAATTGAGAATATCGAGCAGATTGACAGGGGTTATCAGAATATTGACGGCAGACTAAATGCGATTGGAGCAAAAATCGAAAGAATCTGACAGGGAATCAGAAGAACCTAAACATAGCGACTAGTAAATCTTTACATAAACACTATTGAATCTTTATGGCTAAAGACAAACTTAAGAAAAAGGCAAGAGAATCAGCAACAACTGCAGAAAACGCAACTCCACCGAAAGGGATTGAGGCTTTCAGGCTTATTACAGGCCTTTTCTTTGGAGCTCTGGCACTTTATACATTCGTTGCTCTACTATCATATTTGTTCACCTGGGCAGAGGATCAGTCTCTTCTTACTAATTCTGATGTCTGGAACACGCTGGTGCCTGCCGAGAACGGTGGAGGAAAAGTTGGTTTTTTCTGGGCTAACTTCTTGCTTTCAAAACTGTTTGGCCTGGGTGCATTTGTAATTCCTTTCTTCTTTCTGGGCATATCCCTTTTTGCTTTGAAGATTAGAAAGGTTAAGTTGGTAAGACTCTTTTTTGTTTCGTTTTTTGGCGCGATAATATTTTCAGTTTTCTTCTCGTATGTATTCAGTTTCACAAAATTTGAGACCTGGTTCGGTAACGGTGTGGGTGGTTCTTACGGCTATTATGTGAATGAGTGGCTTAAGTCGATGCTTGGTAATACCGGTTCTGCTGCACTTCTGATTGTGCTTATGGTGCTTTGGCTTGTGATTTTGAGTTATGGAGTGGTCAAGTGGTTTAATAAGTTGATTGAGAGATTATTTCATAGAAAACCTAAAGTTTCTAAAGAGTTGTCTGCTTTGGAAGATTTATCTTCAATTGAAGAAGACCTTCCTGCCGGAGCACAAGTGGATCTTTACAATGCCAGGAAAACCGGTGATAATCAGGATGGAAACGATGTGGTTTTTGAAATTCTTGAGAGCTCACATCTTGAAGGCGGAGTCGGCGAAGGAACGGCTATTACTACAACAGGTCTTGGTGACGCTCTATCCGGAGAGTCTTTGAGCGGAAACGGGAATCTGTCAGCAAACGGAAATGGAGATTTGACTGAGGATTCTGACGAGGATTTTCTTAAGAACATTCCTCAGGAAACTCTTGAAACATTGTTCGATCCCAGACTGGATCTCTCTGGATATCAGATACCTCCATTATCACTTTTGGATGATTACAAGGACAGGATTTTTAAAGTTCCGATGGAGGAGCTGGAGAAGAATAACAGAAAGATTGTAAAGACATTAAAGGACTACAAGATAGATATCGACAAAATATCGGCAAGAACCGGTCCGACTGTTACCCTATATGAGATTGTCCCAGCCGCCGGAGTACGCATTGCGCAGATAAAAAGACTTGAAGAGGACATTGCACGTTCTCTGGCTGCAAACGGAGTCAGGATAATTGCTCCCATCCCGGGAACAAACGCTGTTGGTATTGAGGTGGCAAACGAGAAACCGAGCATTGTACCGATGAGGTCTATGCTCGAAGATCCAAAGTTCATAAATGCTAAATATGACCTGCCTGTGGTTTTAGGTCGTACAATCTCCAATGAAGCTCTCACCTTTGATCTGGCAAAGGTTCCTCACCTTTTGGTTGCCGGGGCAACCGGACAGGGTAAATCTGTGGGATTGAACGCAATAATAACGTCTCTGCTCTATACAAAGCATCCATCTGAGCTCAAGTTTGTGCTTGTGGATCCCAAAAAGGTTGAACTCTCCCTCTACTCAAAAATTGAACGTCACTTTCTGGCTAAACTTCCTGATTCTGACGAACCTATTATAACTGACACCCAGAAAGTTGTATATACTCTCAAGTCGCTTACTATCGAGATGGATAGCCGGTACGATCTTCTCAAAATGGCTCACGTAAGAAATATTCGTGAGTACAACGAAAAGTTTCTTTCCAGAAGGCTTAATCCCAACAAGGGACACCATTTTCTTCCCTTTATCGTGGTTATTATCGACGAATTTGCAGATCTGCTGATGACTGCCGGAAGAGAGATTGAGGAGCCTATCGCCAGGCTCGCTCAGCTAGCAAGGGCAATCGGTATTCACCTTGTGATAGCAACCCAAAGACCAACTACTAACATTATTACCGGTCTGATCAAAGCTAACTTCACTGCCCGTATTGCCTTCAGGGTAATTTCCAACATCGATTCCAGAACAATTCTTGACACAACCGGGGCAAATCAGCTCGTTGGAAAGGGGGATATGCTTATATCTACAAATGGAGAACTTACAAGGGTTCAGTGTGCAATGATAGACACTCCCGAAGTTGAGCGGATCACCGAGTTTATCGGTTCTCAGAGAGGATATCCTTCTGCTTATTATCTGCCTGAATATTCAGGCGAAGATGGAGACGGATCTGGTGTGGGAGATGTGGATCTGGGCAAGAGAGATAAACTCTTTGATGAAGCGGCAAAACTTGTTGTGCAATATCAGCAGGGCTCTACATCGCTGATACAAAGGAGGATGAATTTGGGCTACAATCGTGCCGGGAGGATAATGGATCAGCTTGAGGCGGCGGGTATCGTCGGCCCCTTTGAGGGCAGCAAGGCCCGTCAGGTGCTCATCACTGACTTCAATTCGCTGGACAGGATACTAAAAACGCTGGAGTAAAAGTATATAGATAATCTTCCATGGCCGCCGCAAATGCGACATGTCGGTCCGCAACATATATCAATCAACCTTTCATCCAGACTCTTAATAATTTTGGCAGACTTATTGTAATATAAGAGGTAAAGGCGAAGAGCCAACATCATTTATATTAGAAAAGATGAAAACATTATTTGTATTTTTATCTACATTGTTTATTCTGACTATCACAATTGGAACCTCAGCCGGACCACTTTCTGATAGAAGCAGTGCAAATGAAAAGTCTGTAAATCTACAGGACAGATCGGTAATAATCTCTATGTCTCAACAGAACCTCTCTTCTAAAATATTGTCGGATCTGAACGCAAAAATTAAATCTTTGCCTGCCTTTGAAATGCAGATTGTAATGAACGTTCAGGGTGAAGTCCTTGAGGCAACAATTCAATCACAGCAGGATGCTTTCAGACTTATAAACAATCACTATTCAATATATTGCGATGGAACAACAAAGTGGTTTTATAATATTGATAATAATGATATTACAATAATGAATCACGACCCTGAACAAAGTGATTTGACAGAAAATCCTACTGCTTTCTTACACACAATAAGTCAGAACTATACATTTGAGAAAGAGGCCAAAACAGTATCAATTACCTCTAATGACGTATCGACACCAAAGGAGCTTGCAGGAAAACAGATGTGGGTCATCGAGCTTAAACCAAATAATGATCGCCTAGCATACAAATCTATAGTTCTGGGAATTGATAAGGTAGATCTTGTTCCTGTTATGATGCAATACTTTTCAAAAGATGGCTCAAGCCATACCGCTTATATCCGGAATTTTTCTGAACGTTCTGCCTGGTCGCCTGATTATTTCGTTTTTCCAAAAGACAAATTACAAGGAAATTACGTCACTGATTTAAGATAAGGGGAATTTACATACAAAAGTTTCCCACATAAATGGTTCGGTGCTTCACCTGACATGTGTACCTTGTTGGCGCTCTTGCAAACATTATCCTCGTTGGCGCTCTTGCAAACTTTAACCTATCGACGCTCTGGCAAAGACTGCCCGTATGGAGGGGTAGGTTTTTTCAAGAAAATAATCAAGATCTTCGGGCTTTACCCAAACGGCTTTTTCAATATCCTCCTCTTTTTGGGGTGTGGTGTTGTCGCCATTGCCGTTGTAGTTCATTCTGTACCAGTTTGTATGCTTGAGCATTAGTTCTCCGTCCAGAATGTAGGAGTGGTATGTTGTACAAATGAAGTTTCTGATTGTGAGATCGTGAACTCCGCACTCTTCTTCAACTTCGCGGAGGGCGGCCTGGTCGCAGGCTTCATATTCTTCCTGCTTACCCTTTGGAAGGTCCCAAACTCCGTGACGGAAAATCATCAGAAAATATCCTTTACTATTGGTCACCAGGCCGCCCCCGGCTGTAATCCTGTTCATCTTTGAACAAAGGTTGACGAAGATCTGTGCGGGATTGGCAGATGGAATAAATAACTTATGGATATTAGGTGAATTGAAGAATAGATTGGGCAGCTCCGGAATGGTGTGTTGGTCAGGCAAGGGTGAAGGTGTGACGGGAGTGGCTGTGCCGGCCGAACCTGAAGGGTTGTTTTGGTAAGCATCAGCGGGCATATAAAGCACTGCCTCAGGGTCGTTTAATCTTATGTCGTCGGGGCTGCAAACGGCAAGGCAGCGGTTGTTGAAATAGATGCTGTACATCCGGAAATTGATTGTTTTTTATATCTTTGTACAAAGATACTTTTTTATGGAAACTCAAGAAAAAATAATTGCGAAACTCCTTTTAGATATAAAGGCTGTCCGCTTGAGTCCAGATAACCCCTTTACCTGGGCTTCTGGCTGGAAGTCTCCTATCTATTGTGACAACCGGAAAATTTATTCTTACCCAAAGCAGAGGAAACTAATATATAAGAGTCTGGCCAGAATTATTGAAAAATATTATCCCGAGGTGGATGTCATTGCAGGGGTAGCTACCGGAGCAATTGGCTGGGGCGCGCTTGTTGCGGAAGAACTGGGCAAACCGTTTATTTATGTAAGACCTAAGCCAAAAGATCACGGAACTTTTTCCCAGATTGAGGGAGAACTCACCAAGGGGGCAAATGTAGTTGTTGTAGAAGATCTTATCTCTACAGGCAATAGCTCTCTTTCTGTTGTGAATGCTTTGCTAAAAGAGGGTTCAAATGTTCTTGGGATGGTTGCTGTCTTTTCCTACAACTTTGATATGGCAAGAAGATCCTTTGAGTACAACAACTGCGAGTTGAGGACTCTTACTACCTATGATGCACTTATTGAACAGGCTTTATCCTGCAACTATATTAAGGACAACGAGATAGAGACTCTTAAGGAATGGAGATACAGGCCTGAAATCTGGGGTCAGATATAACATCTGCAAATACTTAAATGGGAAATATTTATGTAAAAGGAAGGCGCGTGAAGGTTTGTAAATCTGCAGAGCAGATTTATAATCTTTTCTCTGACCTTAATAATATTTCGGCCAATTTACCTGCCGATATCTCCTCTAAAGCAGATATCACTACTACCGAAGACACTTTAACGGCTAAGGTCCAGGGCATTGAACTTGGTCTCAGAATTGATGAGAAGATTCCTTTCTCTCTTATAAAAATGGTACATAACCAGAAATCTCTCTTTCCGTACACATTTCAGATAAATATTGATTCATTGGGGGAAAGCGAATCTGAGTTTGGGCTGGAAATGGAAACAGATTTACCCGGTATGTTTAAGTTGATGATTGGCTCCAAACTACAGGATACGGTTGACAAACTTACCGATGTGATAGAAAAGTCACTATTAGAGAAAGGATGAAAAGAGTATTAAATAATCTGCTATTTATAACTGCATTAACTACTCTTTTGCTCGCTACAACTTCATTTATCCCAAAATTCGAAACGGTTTCTAAGACTGACACAATTGACAAAATGTTTTCGATTATCCCCGAACCGGTCAGGATTTTACCCGGAACGAATCAATTAATAATCGACAAAAACACTATTATTCTTGCTCAAGGAGAAGATGAACTCAAGTCTGCCAACTTCCTGAAGGAATACATTGATAAGCATTATGACCTCAAGCTTGAGATAGTTCAGGAGAAAATGAAAGCCAGGAGAAGCAATAAGATGGTGGTCAGGTTTATAGATCTTAACATTGGAACTATTGCATACGATATAGCCGGATTTAATCCATCTGATCTAAAAAAGGAGGGGGCATATATACTCTCAGTCGCAGATGGTGTAATATCTCTTAAAGGCGCAAATTCTCAGGGGTTATTTTGTTCTGTTCAAACATTCCTCCAGCTGCTCCCTTGCTCAAAACCCACTCCGGATACTCTTTCAGGACAGATTAAACTTACTGTTAATGAGGTAAATATTGCTGATTTTCCAAGGTTCGGTTACAGAGGAATGCATCTGGATGTAGTGAGGCATTTCTTCCCGGTGGACTACATAAAAAGATACATCGATTATCTGGCTCTTCATAAAATGAACTATTTTCACTGGCATCTTACTGATGACCAGGGCTGGAGAATCGAGAGCAAAATTCATCCCAGGCTGAATGAATTTGGATCCTGGAGAGCTGGTACAATAATTGGGTTGTTCCCCGGTACAGGTGTGGACAGTGTTCGCTACGGGGGGTATTATACTCAGGATCAGATAAGGGAGATAATTAAATATGCTGATGAAAGGTACATAACCATTGTTCCGGAAATCGACATCCCAGGTCACTCAATGGCTATCCTGGCGGCATATCCTCAGTTCAGCACCACCCCTGAAGTTCCAAAGGCTCCAGCGATAACCTGGGGAATATTCAACCGGCAAAACAATGTGCTGGCCCCTTCGGAAGAGCTCTTTGTATTTCTGGAAGAGGTTTTTAACGAGTTGATGGATCTTTTTCCGGGAGAGTATATTCATATAGGTGCCGATGAATGTTCAAAAATTTGGTGGAAAGAGTCCGAAGCGACACAACAGTTTATGAAAAGATACGGAATTGCAGATGAAGATGAACTTCAGGCATATTTTGTAAAAAGAGTATCTGATGTGATTAAATCCCGGAGCAGAAAAACTGTTGGATGGGATGAGATTCTGGAGGGCCATTTACCGGAAGGAAGTGTTGTAATGGGATGGAGAAAAGCAGAGTATGGATGGAAGGCTGCAGAAATGGGCTACAAGGCTATACTTACTCCAAATATTTACAGCTATTTGAATGTGGCTCAAAAACCTGACGAAGATACACTGTGTCACAACCGGTATCTGGTTACACTCGATTCAGTTTACAATTTTGAACCTGTACCTGAATGGTTTTCTGAGTACTCAGCAGCCAATATATTAGGAGGTCAGGGCTGTATGTGGACTGAATATTTTCCGACTGTAGCCAGATTGGAGTATGCTCTTTTTCCCAGATTTTCTGCAATATCGGAGGTTTACTGGAGTCAAAAGAGGGTTAAAAATCTCTCCCGGTTCAGGGAAAAACTCCTCTTTCAATTCAAAAGATATGAACTTTGGGGAACAAATTACTCAAAAGCGATTCTAGAAGAGAAAAAATAATTTTTTTTCGCTCTTTTTAAAAAAAAACATCTGATGGGCAAGAATAAAAAAAGAAGAGAAGTTCTGTCTGCATCGGGAAGTTCAGTTATAATTCTACCTGATAAATTTTTGGAAATGCTTGTTGATGCAGCAGGAGAGGAGAGGGCAAAGATCGTTTCTGATGCAATCATGACCACTCCTGCTGAACTCTCAGTGAGAATGAACCCTGCCAAACGACCTTTTGATCTGAAATACAGTTTTGAAGCTGACAAAAGAGTGCCTTGGTGTGAAGATGGCTGCTACCTGAGTCAGAGACCTGATTTTACGCTTGATCCTCTTTTGCATGCCGGCGCATATTACGTGCAGGAGTCCTCATCAATGTTTATTGCTATGCTTGGTCCTATACTTAAAAATTTCAACTCCGAAACAATTCTCGACCTATGCGCCGCCCCAGGAGGCAAAAGCACGCATCTTGCATCGCTTATGCCTCCGTCAGCATTTTTATACTCCAATGAGGTGATAAAGAGTAGAGTAGGTGTGCTTAACGAAAACATGGCTAAATGGGGTAACTCCTCTGTAAAGGTTATCAGTCGCGATCCCTCGTGGTTCAGGGAGAGAATTTCCGGTTCTTCAAAAACCAATGATAATCTGCCGGATAAATTTGACTTTATACTTGTTGACGCACCCTGCTCCGGTGAGGGTATGTTCAGGAAGGACCCGGGATCTGTTGCCGGATGGTCTGAGGAGTTGGTGCATATGTGTGCTGCAAGGCAGAGAAGGATTATGTCTGATATTTGGGATTCGCTTGCCTATGGAGGATTTCTTGCATACTCTACCTGCACATTCAACAGGTACGAAAACGATCTGAATGTCGCCTGGTTTAAATCAGAATTAGGAGCTCAGCTATTTTCTCTTGAAGAGTATTATTCGGATGATTTTATATCACTTTTGACGGAGTGGGGAGTTGTTAAATCCCCTGAGGGCGGATATCAGTTTTTCCCGGGAATTGTAAAAGGCGAGGGATTTTATTTTGTATTACTGAGAAAACCTGCAAGTAACGGCGGTGTTAAGTCGGCTAACAGAAATGTGAGGGCGGGGGGAGATACCAGATCCGTTGCAGTGAGAGACGCCCGTAAAGGGCTTACGAAGATTGGAGGCATTCCGGATCACAATATTGCTTTATTGGCGAATTATGATGCGCAGTGGCCCTCATACGAGTTGAGCAGGGCTGATGCTCTTAAATATCTGTCAAGACAGAGTTTTAAGCTGATTGACGCTCCGGTTGGTTACATTAGATTGACATACAAAGGTTTAGGGCTTGGATTCGCAAACAATCTTGGTTCGCGGATTAACAATCTATATCCTGTGAATTGGAGAATAAGGAAACAGTGGTAAAATTTCTTTCAGTCTTTTTGTTTGGTTCATCCGGAAAATGCCAGGTGTAAACAAATTTTGTAATCACCAGATATCGAGCAACATAGGGTAAATTTTAAAAATTATAGTTTTTGAAAAATTATGTAAAACGCACATTAATAAAGCTTTGCAAAATTTGCTGACACCAAAATGTCCCGAAAAAAAAGTGGTATTTTTTGAATTAAAGCTTATCAGCCAAAATCGTCAAAAGCAATATTTTCCGTAGGAACTCCCAGATTGTCAAGCATTGTGGTAACAGCGCTGTTCATCATTGGGGGGCCGCAAAGGTAGTACTCGACATCTTCCGGAGTTTCGTGATTGCCAAGATAGTTGTCGTAGAGTGCTTTGTGGATGAATCCTGTGAGTCCTGTCCAGTTGTCCTCGGGTTTAGCTTCGCTTAAGGCAATGTGGAAGTTGAAATTGGGGAACTTTCTTTCTATATCTCTGAATTCTTCTTCGTAGAATACTTCTCTCAAGGATCGTGCTCCGTACCAGAAACTTACCTTGCGGGTTGTCTTTTCTGTGTGGAAGAGGTGGAATATGTGAGAGCGCATTGGAGCCATACCGGCACCGCCGCCCACAAATACAATTTCGTTTTGAGTCTCTTTGATGAAGAACTCTCCGTAAGGGCCGGAAATTGTAACCTTGTCACCGGGTTTGCGGGAGAAGATGTAAGATGAGCAGACTCCGGGGTTGACGTTCATAAATGTGCCTTTGCTTCTGTCCCATGGTGGAGTTGCAATTCTGATGTTGAGCATTATGATGTTGCCCTCGGCAGGGTGATTGGCCATAGAGTATGCACGGAATGTTGGTTCGTTGTTCTTCATCTTAAGATCCCAGATCTTAAGTTTATCCCAGTCCTCGCGATACTGAGGTTCAATTTCAATATCCTTGCTGTAATCTACTTCGCATTTGGGAATATCTATCTGGATATAACCGCCAGATCGGAATTTAAGGTGTTCGCCTTCCGGTAGCTTGACTACAAATTCTTTGATGAAGGTTGCAACATTGTTGTTGCTGACAACTTCGCATTCCCATTTTTTAATGCCAAGAACCTCTTCCGGGATCTCAATCTCAATATCTTCCCTCACCTTAACCTGGCATCCCAGCCTCCAGTTTGTAAGCTGCTGTTTTCTTGTGAAAAAACCGGTTTCAGTCGGAAGTATCTCTCCTCCTCCGTTCACAACCCGGCATTTGCACATTCCGCAGGTTCCTCCGCCACCGCAGGCAGATGGAAGAAAAATCTTCTCCTCTGCAAGAGTTGAGAGAACTGAAGAACCTGGAGAGACCTCCATCTCCTTTTCTCCGTTGTTTATTGACAGCTTAACCTTTCCCTGGGGAGTCAGCTTTGCCTTGGCGTACAGTAACATCGCTACCAGTGCCAGAATTACTGCCAAAAATGATATTATTGCAACAACTAATATTATCGTTAATTTCATAACTCTCTCCTACAATTTAATCCCCATAAAGCTCATAAATGCTATACCCATCAGGCCTACCATAATGAATGTTATTCCCAGTCCTCTAAGGGGCTTGGGAACATTCGAATATTTCAATTTCTCACGGATTGCTGCCAGTGAGACTATTGCAAGGAACCATCCAATGCCTGAACCAAGTGCATATACGACTGCTTCTGTAAGAGTTTCGTATCCTCTCTCCTGCATAAATAGTGAGCCTCCCAGTATTGCGCAGTTTACTGCAATCAGCGGAAGGAAAATGCCAAGAGAGTTGTAAAGTGATGGTGCAAATTTTTCTACAATCATCTCAACAAGCTGAACGATTGATGCTACAACAGCAATAAAAACAATAAAGCTCAAAAAGCTCAGATCCAGGCCGGCAAAGCTTTTATCTATCCAAGATAGAGCCCCTGGAGATAAAACATATTTATAAACAATATAATTGACAGGGAGAGTGACTCCCAAAACAAATATCACTGCGATACCCAGTCCGGTTGCTGTCTTTACAGTTTTGGAGACAGCCAGATAAGAACACATACCCAGAAAGTAAGCGAATATCATATTCTCGACAAAGATCGACTTAACGAAAAGACTTAACAGATCTTGCATAACTCTTGTGTGTTTTATTCTTCAATCAATTCTTTCTGGTAACTGCGCTGTATCCAGATAATCAGGCCTACAATAATAAGAGCCATAGGGGGCAGTATCATAAGTCCGTTGTTCTCGTAAAAACCTCCGTTTTTCATATACCAGCTCAGCGGAACAATCTGGAATCCCAAAAGTGTTCCCGATCCAAACAGCTCCCTGATGACAGATATTGCCACCAGTATCATACCGTATGACATACCGTTTGCCAGTCCGTCAACCAGTGATGGCAGGGGCTTGTTTGCCAGAGCAAATGCCTCAATGCGACCCATAATTATACAGTTGGTGATAATAAGTCCCACGAATACTGAGAGCTGTTTGCTCACATCGTATGCATATGCCTTAAGTATCTGATCGACAAGTATAACAAGCATTGCAACAACTACCAGTTGCACGATTATCCTTATTCTGTTAGGTATTGTTTTTCTGAGAACAGACATTATCAGATTAGAGAAACCAGTTACTATCGTAACAGACAATGCCATTACAATTGCAGGCTCAACCTTTACGGTAACAGCCAGTGCAGAACAGATTCCCAGAACCAGTACAGTGATTGGATTTTTTCTGAAAAAGGGGTCTGTAAATATTTTCTTATCCATAAATTACTGTTTTTTACTTTTAAAAAAATCGAGGTATCTGCTGATGCATACCTTTAACATATCTTCTACACCTTTGCTGGTTATGGTTCCGCCTGAAATGGCGTCCACCCGGTGGGGAGTGTTCTCTCCTGTCCCTTCCTTAAGAACGGCAACAGAAACAAATTCTTCTCTCTCAAAGATTTTTTTATCCTTGAATTGTCCTGTGAATTGGTGAGTTGTGATTTCTGCACCCAGCCCCGGTGTCTCTCCCTTGTGGTCGAAAACAATTCCGTAGATGGTGTTGAAGTCGCTCTTAAGAGTGATAT
Organism: Bacteroidales bacterium UBA6088; assembly: GCA_002428635.1. Lineage (GTDB taxonomy): Bacteria > Bacteroidota > Bacteroidia > Bacteroidales > UBA932 > Bact-08. The sequence continues at coordinate 81,804 of DIXE01000029.1, read as the reverse complement.
AACCCCAAATAGGTCCCCAGAGTCCGGTGCCTTTGAGCGGGATAGTGTAAAAGGTTTCTCCATCCTTTCTGGTTACGAACATCGGAAGGGTCTCACCGGCTGAAACAACAGATGTGTCCGTTATGTATTTATCGTATTCACTCTCGATATAAAAGGCATAATCTGCAGCGTCATCTGCCCCGGCAGCCAGCCCTACAGAGTTGAGTATCATCTCTTTTGTCTCTGTTTCAACGTTTCTTTGCTGCCTCTCCTTAAGCAGATAGGAGGCCAGTGCAAGAACCACTGCAACCACCACTACCATAATAATGGCGTATATTATTGTATACAGATTTTTATTTGTATCCATAGAAGTCCCTATTTGTTTGTTTTTGCTCTGTTGAGCCTCTTTTTGATGTTGGCCTGCACAATGTAGTGATCTATCAGGGGTGCGAATGTGTTTAGCAATAGTATTGCAAGCATCATACCTTCCGGATATCCCGGATTGAACACTCTTATGAGTATAGCCATTACTCCTATAAGAAAACCGTAAATCCATTTCCCTCTTTCTGTCTGGCAGCCGGTGACAGGGTCGGTGGCCATAAACACGGCTCCAAATGCAAAGCCTCCCATCACCATATGGTTCCAGGCCGGAACGTTTAGGAAGGAGGAGGGGTCGGCTGCCCCGGGAGCAATTGCGTTTAGCAACAGTGACAGAAAAAATCCTCCTGCAAAAGTTGAAACGATAATTTTACAGCTTGCAATGCCGGTGTATATAAGCACTGCGGCTCCAAGAAGGATCGCAAGAGTGGATGTTTCTCCTATTGAACCGGGTATTGTTCCAAAGAACATATCAAGGAATGATGGTGTTGCAGAACCTTCTGCTGCTGCCGCAAGAGGAGTGGCTCCGGAGAAACCGTCAACAATTCCCTCACCACTTGATAGACCCTCTATCCACACTTTGTCACCTGAGATATGAGAGGGGTAGGCAAAAAAAACAAATGCTCTGGCCAACAGTGCCGGATTCCAGATATTCATCCCGGTGCCTCCGAATACCTCTTTGCCCACAATTACCGCAAATGCAACCGCGAGAGCAAGTATCCATAGTGGTACATCAATAGGCATTATCAAAGGGATCAATATTCCGGAGACCAGAAACCCTTCATTTACTTCGTGGCCCCGTATCTGTGCGGAGATAAACTCTATCCCCAGCCCTACAACATATGAAACTACCAGAAGTGGCAGTACCTTGAAAAAGCCAAACCAGAAGGTGGCCCAAAATGGAGCAGTGAGACCTATAGACAGATTGTGCTGGTATCCTGTGTTCCACATTCCAAACAGCATTGCAGGAAGCAGGGCAAGAATCACAATTGACATACTTCGTTTGAGATCAATTGCATCTCTCACGTGAACACCTTTATTTGCTGTATGGTCAGGGACAAACAGAAATGTCTCGAATGCATCAAATGTGGAGTGGAGAAAGTACAGACTTCCCCCCTTCTCAAATCTAGGTTTAACTTTTACTATCAGATTTTTTAATACTTTCATCTCAAATATGTTAAGACATTTCTTTAATCATCAGCTCAATACCGTCAGAAACAATCTGCTGCACCTCAGTTTTGGAAGGGCAAACAAATTCGCAAAGAGCCATATCTTCTTCGATCACTTCGTATATGCCGAGTTCCTCCATTCTGTCAATATCTTTTGCCAGAATTGCCTTGAGAAGATACATCGGGTAAATATCCATCGGGAACACCTTCTCGTAAACACCTGTCATAACAAAGGCTCTCTCCCCTCCGTTAAGATTTGTGTCAAGAATATACTCTTTTCTGGGGAAAAGCCACGAAAAATATGAGCGTGATACGCTGAATTTCTTAAATCTAAATGGTTTAGCCCATCCTATCATCTCTCTGTATTTTCCTTCCGGCAACAGGGTTATCTGATGGTCGAAGAAACCCAGATACCCATTCTCTCCCACATTTGATCCTGTGAGCAGATTTCCGCTGATATATCTGGCAGGCAAATCCTCCCCGTATCTTCTTAATGGTTGCGCAACAAACTCTTTTATCTGCTGCATACACATTCCGGGATATGTTTCTATATAACCAGGATTTATTGCCATTGGACCGGTCACTGCAATCATCCTTTTAACATCGTATACCCCTTTTGTAAACAATCTTCCTATTGCTGCAACTGAATGAAGGTCAATTGTCCAGACAATATCTCCTTTATTGATGGGGTCTATATGGTGTATCTGGATCCCCGGATTTCCAACGGGATGTTTTCCTTCGAATGTGTGCGAAATAACCCTCTGAAGTTTATGGAACGGAGTACTGGCGTGATTGTCAATATGCATACTCAGGTGAATGTCACCTTTTGTAAGTTTTTTCAGAATGTCAATTCCTGTCTGAACAGCGTCTGTCTCTCCCCTCAGGGCAAAATCAAGATCGGGAGCCAGAGGGGCAGAATCAAAGGCTGATATGAATATAGATCTGGGTTCTTTTTCTGGATCTGGAATTATGCCGTATGGTCTTTGTTTAATTGACGGCCAAAGTCCCGATTCCAGCAGGATTCTGATGATGTCTGCTTTCTCTGCATTCCTTGGATTTGGCACATTGAAGTTAATGTATTCATTTTTGCCGTTATGTTTTACCAGAACAGCCAGTATCTTTCTCTTCTCTCCCCGCACAATCTCTGAAACCGTGCCGCTTACCGGAGAGACAAACAGTATGGAGGGGTTCTTCTTGTCTGCAAATAGAGGAGAGCCAGCCTTGACAGTATCTCCCTGCTGGACAAGAAGTTTGGGAGTAAGTAACCTGAAATCTGTTGGTTTTACGGCAAGAATGTCTGGAAGTACGGTTTTGATGATCCGGGCCGATGCAGTTCCTTTCACAGGAATGTTGAGGCCCTTGCTTAATCGTATGTGGTTTGACATTATTGTGAATTATTTTGATGCAAAGATACACATTATTTGTAATTTCGCGGAAATGAATAAAGATTTTTCGATGATATACGAGGGGTTGAATCCTGCTCAGAGAGAGGCAGTTGAACACATCGAAGGACCCTCCCTGATAGTGGCCGGAGCAGGATCAGGAAAAACAAGGGTTCTTACCTGCAGAATAGCAAACATACTAAGCAAAGGACATTCAGCATCTTCTGTGCTTGCACTTACTTTTACCAATAAGGCTTCGAAGGAGATGAAGAGCAGAATTGCAGAGATAGTGGGGTGGGAGAGTGCAAGGTATTTGTGGATGGGTACATTTCACTCAGTATTTGTAAGGTTTTTAAGGGAGTACGCAGAGCTGATAGGATTTCCCAAGAGTTTCACAATATACGATACCTCTGATTCCAAAAGTGCTGTGAGGGGTTGCATAAAAGAGCTGCAGCTTGACGAGAAGAACTACAAGCCGGGAGAAATGCTTTCCAAGATTTCCAATGCTAAAAATAATCTGATAACTGCATCAGCATATTCAGTTAATCAAAGTCTTTTGCAAATTGATCAAAGTTCAAGAAAACCTAGATTTTGCGATATCTACAAATTATATGAAAAGCGTTGCAAACAATCTGGTGCAATGGACTTTGACGATATCCTGTTATATACAAACATACTTGTAAGGGATAATCCTCAGGTTTTGGTGAACCTTCAAAAACGTTTTTCTTTTATACTTGTAGATGAGTATCAGGACACAAATTATGCTCAGTATCTGATAGTCAAAAAGCTCGCTCAGCCACACGGCAATATTTGTGTTGTGGGTGATGATTCCCAAAGCATATATGGTTTCAGGGGTGCAAGAATTGAGAATATTCTGAATTTCAGAAAGGATTATCCTAAAGTCAGGGAGTTTCGGCTTGAACAGAACTACAGATCTACTCAGACAATTGTAAAAGCTGCAAACAGTCTCATTGCCAGAAACTCTGTAAAGTTGACCAAAGAGTGTTTTTCCTGTGGTCAAGAAGGTGAAAAAATTGATGTAATAAGTTCATTCACAGATCAGGAAGAATCGTTTCTGATGGTTTCCTCAATCCTTTCCAGAATCTATCAGGACAAAGCATCTTACGGTGATTTTGCAATACTTTACCGTACAAATGCACAGTCCAGAGCAGTTGAGGAGGCACTTAGAAAGAGGTCTTTGCCATACAAAATATTTGGCGGACATTCATTTTACGAAAGGGCAGAAGTGAAGGATATGTTGTCTTATCTCAGGCTTTTGACCAACAAAAAAGATGATGAAGCATTTAAAAGGGTAGTAAATGTTCCTCCCAGAGGAATCGGCGATACCACAGTCGGAAGACTCTCTGCCGCTGCTAACAGCGAAGGATTATCCCTATGGGAGGCATTGCTCAACGGAGATCTGCCTGCAATGGGAATTAAACAGGCATCTGCTGCCAGGCTATTTTCCTTTGCCACACTTATCGACGGACTAAGCAAAGAAGTTTCTACACTCAATGCATATGATATTGCACTCAAAACCCTAATCGGCACCGGACTGATGGACCACCTCAAATCCGACAACTCTGTCGAAGGCAGAGCCAGACTGGATAATGTCGAGGAGCTCCTCAACAGCATCAAAGCCTTTGTAGAAGAAAAGCTGCAAGACGCAGAGATAGAAGCAGATACAGAAGCAGATACAGAAGCAGATACAGAAGCAGATACAGACACAAACACAAACACAAACACCTCTGCTGATAACGGTATCAATCATTTGATAATGCTGCCCAACTACTTGGAAAACATCGCCTTGCTGAGTGCTCAGGATGAGAACAACTCCCCTGAAGATTCAAACAAAATCAGCCTAATGACTGTCCACACTGCAAAGGGGCTGGAGTTTCCATATGTATATATAATCGGAATGGAAGAGAATCTGTTTCCATCGGGAAGTATGATGGGAATACCTGAAAGTGAAATGGAAGAGGAGAGGAGACTTTTTTATGTAGGACTCACAAGAGCAAAGACAAATGTAACACTCTCTTATGCCCAATCAAGATTCAGATGGGGCTCACACGTAAACTATCCGCCAAGCAGATTCCTTAAGGAGATAGATCCTAAGTTTTTGAACTGGAGTGCTTTGGAAAGCGAAGGACTAAGTGCAGACCGAAACTGGACAAGGCTCCAATCTTCAAATTCAAGAGGTACATACTCAAATAGAAACCATTCTTTTTCTGGCAACAACCAGTCCCAGAAATCCTTGGACAGCAATCGTCCGCAGAATTTCCAAGCATCCTTAGAAAGCGATCGTCCGCAGAATTTCCAAGCATCCTCCGGAAACAATCGTCACCAAAATCCCAGAGATCATGTCGGAAATTTCCAATCCAATAGAACAGTTCCAGCTCCAAAATCAGATTTCAAAGCAGACTCAATCTCAGATCTTAAAGAGGGGCAAAGAGTCGAACACGACCGTTTCGGATTTGGCGTTGTATTTTTGATTGAGGGGGAGTACCCAAATTCAAAGGCAACTATTCAGTTTGACGATTGGGGGAAAAAAGTGTTGTTGCTTAAGTTTGCAAAACTCAGAATTGTTGATTGAAAAAATTTCCTTAGTTTGATCTAAATTAAATTGATGGTAGGTATAAATTTCATGAGGCCTTATCTACAGAAGATAAGACCTCATTACTTAACCTAAACTTAAACTATGAAAAACTTCAATTAACAATAATGCAAACACTGTGCCAGAAATTTGAATTTTTGAAAAATGTTTAATTTGTTTTGAATTTTTTATTTGATGACAAGATTTTATTAATACTTTTCCATTTTTTGAGATGTCCCGGGAAAAGTGTTCCTCTAGGATGAGAGTTCCCTTCCAAAAAGAGTTCTGCTCAAATTTGGAGCCAAAAATATGATGCTACGAGATTAATTGGGTGGGGATGAGAAAAATAACATGTCAGCAAATTTTGTATAACGCACATAATGTGCACTATATGCAAATTTTTTAAAACTATAGTTTTAAAAAATTTTACAATTAACAGAATATCAGAAATATACAAAATTAGCTGTCATGTGGCATTTTCGCCGGACAGGAGTAAACAGGAGTAAACAGGAGTAACGCTTTTGCGATAAGTATCTATTTAAAAGCCTGTTCGCTGAGTCCCGGACCGGAAAGCCTGAGGTCGTGGAAATATTCAGGAACCTCTCTTCCAAGCAGAGCATCAACGTAAAGCCTTGCGATATATTGGGATAGCATAAATCCGTGCCCGCGCATCCCTGTGAAGAGTCCAAGCTCCGGATCGACAATGTATCTTGGTTCAACATAGTATCCGCTCCATACAGCCTGAAATCCTACTCCGGAGAGTCTGGGGATCCAGTTGGTGAACATTTCAGTAGCCACCTCCATAAATTCCTGTGTGGTAATTTTGAGGTTTTTGTCTGTCTCTTTTGCGTCGATAGCAGGTGAGGCACAGCCGATTATCTGACCCGTTTCTGCAAGTTGTTGTCCGTAAACGGCCGAAAAACCTTTGAACTTTCTCCTGTCAATCAGCATATCTAGAGGGGCACCATCTTTTCCAAGGTACGGAAGTCTTTTTGTAATGAAGGCCTGATGTTTTACAGGGAACAGACCTGTTTCGATACCCAGTTTTCTTGCAAATTTGTCGGCCTCGCTTCCGAGAGCATTTATGAAAAGATCGGTGTAATATTCAGTGTACTCCCTGTTTGCTGCCTGGAGAACAACGTGATATCCCTTGCCTTCTCTAGTAACATCTACAAGTTTTGTATTCTCGAGGATTACACCGCCGTGTTCACGTCCGATGTGCCTCACTGCATCAATAGTCAGTCCGGGAGTAGCCTGCCAGCAGTCGTTGGTGATGAGAGCGTGGCTGTAGTCGTTGAATGAGGTGTTGAAGTAGGGAGAGATCTCTTTTCTGAAATCCCTTTTCTCTACCATATATGCGTCTGACCAGGCTTTGGATGCTTCAAGAGACTTGAAGGTAGTCTCGTCGTGAGCAAAACTAACATACCTAATCAGTCTGAAGTCTATGTTTTCCCTTTCGTGTATTGATCTGAATATCTCAAGATTATGTTTTGCAATATCTGCAAGTGCCGGTAAGGAGAAGGCGGGGCGGCCACCTGCGATATTTCTCCACGAACTGCCAAGTCCATTGTTGACAAGGTATGGCTTATAGCCCTCTTCTGCAAAATACCTGAACAGAGACGAGCCTGCGATACCGCCGCCCGCAATTAACACTCCAACCTTTTTTACCTCCCTTTTACTGTCAGAAGGAAGAATAACCTTCTCTGTCCTGTCACCCTTTACCATCTCACCCAGGTTTACCAGGTTTGACATAGGTCCTCTGGGTGTAGGGTCTCCAAGTACTTCAACGCCAAGCGGTCTGAGAAGAGTTCTGGCTCTGGGAATACATCTGTTACCCCTGCAGGCTCCCATTCCGATGCGTGTAATGTGCTTAAGCTCATCCGATGAAATCACTTTTCTGTCGCCAATTTTTTCAATAACTTTCTCTACGGTTACATCTTCGCAGTGGCAGAGATAGTTCTTTGAGTCGTGGGGCTTGTCCAGTTTTTTGAGTTCAAGTTTCTTTGGATAATTCTTCTTAACAATGAATCCTCTAATATTGGTAAGAATTTCACCAGTGATATCCAGGGATTTAACCCTTGCGACATTGGTTTTATTCTCTTTAACAAGTATCTTTTCGATAATTCCCTCTCCAAGAATTTCTCCCTGATTATTCACCAGATAAACTTCTTCACCTTCGTTTGCCTTATATTCAATAGGCAGGAAAAGCCGGTTGTTTTTGAGCTGATAACCAAAGATTGCCAGCCCCGGACACTGATAAACGCAGTTCATACAACCGATGCACTTGTCAAAATCAATCAGGGGAACGGTTGAGGTTGAGCTTTTTGTGATGGCATCGTGTGGGCAGGCGAAAGAACAGGGATTACAGGCAAAGCCATAGAGGCAGTCCAGCAGTACAAAACCCTGAGATGCCATTCTCTCAGAAGTGGGCTTCATAGGTTCCTCAAGTATCCTGACGGGATGCTGTTGTGAATCTATGTATTCCTTTGAAACTGATAAATATTCATCATAGTCGTATTTTTTCCCGAGGTTCTGAAGTATCTCGAAAGCACACTGCTTTCCTCTGAGAACTGCAGAAGTCCCTTCGCCTATCCTTACTGAATCGCCCACTCCGTGGCACCTTCTGCCAAACACCTCAACTCCTTTTCTAAAGAGCTGATTGTCCGGGATCAGACCGGTGCAGATATTTATGCAGTCAATATCATCTATCCTCACTTCAGTTCCGGGAATTGCCCTGAAATTCTCGCACCTGGCAATTATCGCTCCGGTTATTCCAGTGTGATCTTCATTTGGAATTGCCTCCAGAAGTATGTGTGATGTAAGAATCGGGATTCCCAGCCTTCTTACCCTGTTGGCCTGTACAGGAAATCCACCTTCGGCCGGCATCGCCTCTATTATAGCCTTTACAGTGGCGCCGGCCTGCATTGCCTGATATGAAGTAAGATATCCGATATTTCCTGCCCCAACTGTAAGAATTTTTTTACCCAGCAAAGTTAGCTCGTTGTTCATCATCCTCTGAACAACAGCTGCTGTGTAAACACCCGGCAGATCGTCGTTTTTGAAGGCTGGCATAAAAGGTACAGCTCCGGTTGCAATTACAACCTCCTCCGCATCTATGTACAGCAACTCCTGAGAGGCTATATTTTTGACTACAAGTCTTTTCCCTTCCAATATATCCCAAACCACAGAGTCCAGCAAAATATCAGAATGATCTTCTCCTGCAAGGGTCGCAGCAATGTCAAATCCCCTCATACCGCCAAACCTTTTCTCTTTCTCAAAGAAAAAGAACTGATGCGTCTGCATCAGAAACTGTCCTCCGATTTTACTGTTGTTGTCGATTACAATGTTACTCACTCCGCTCTTTCTCAACTCTTCCCTGGCTGCAAGTCCTGCGGGACCCGCACCTATTATGGCAACAGTGGTTTTAAAGACTTTTACCGAATCATCTTTGCCGGATTTCTCAACGGCTTCTTCTTCTGGCAGATAGCTTTCATCAATTCTTTGCACATTTTTTACATTGTCAACCTTTGTGATGCAAATTCTGCGGACTTTTCCGTCTACAAGCATCTCGCAGGCACCACACTTCCCAATTCCACACTCGAGAGTCCTTTCGCGGTGTTCCAGGCTGTGTTTGTGAATGATAAGACCTGCCTGATGCAATGCTGCTGCAATTGTAAAACCTCTCTGACCTGTTACTTTATTTCCTTCGAAAAGGAACTCTGCTCTATCCTCCTGAGGGATAGGTAAGATAGGATGTTCGGTGATTTTGTACATAGTAAAATTTTGATTTGGCAAAATTAGTTAAAAAGTGTATCGATAATAATATTATTAGATATTTTTTCGGATTTTGTCGTTTTTGTAAGGGGAAAATTACACTTTATAATATATTTGATCATTAACCAAAAAAATGTTGAGAGATATGAAGGGAATGGTAATTTTTGGAAAAGAGCTGAGGCTTTTCAAAGAGTGGTCTAAGCTCATCGGATTCAGAAGCAGTGTAAAGCTGTTCGGACAATGGCGAAATTTTTTTTCTGTACTTTTTGCAATCATCACTTTTTCTGCACTTATTTATTTGTGTGGTATAATGATGACCGGATGTACGGGGTTGAGTTTCGAGGATGAGACCAAAGGAGAACTTGTGCTCTCTTTTTCTAAGGTCATTGACACAAAGGCTGTTGCGAGGAGCTTTCCGGATAGCAACAACTTTTTTCTAACTATCAAATCATCTAATGGAACCTCGATCTACAGTGGTACTTACGGTCAACGACCCGAGGTATTTCAATTGAATGAGGGAAGTTACGATGTAAAAATTTTTTCAAGGTATTTTTCTGTTCCGGAGTATGATACACCCTGTTTTGCCGATGCTCAGACTGTGCTGATCCAGCCGGGTAAAACTCTGTTTATGTCAGTTTCCTGCCGGCAGACTAATGCTGCACTAAGACTGCAGTTCTCTGAGGGTTTCAAGTCACGCTATTCCGCCTTCAGGCCGGAGATACAGGATTCACTGGGAACGCTTCTTTACACAATGACAGAAAACAGGTTTGCATATGTAAACCCGGGAGTTGTAAAAATTATGCTGAGAGAGACACTTCCGGCAGGATCAACGGAGTTACCCGAAATGATAGAGATATTTAACAGAAGAGTCTCTGCAAGGGATATGCTTACAGTAAATTTTCACTCGGAACCACTGGAGGAGGGACAGGAGAATTGGAGCTTCAGAATTGACACAACTGCAAATTGGACCTATGAGTATATTGTAATCGGAGGTGATGGTGACGGGTTGTCTAAGTCCACTGCTCTTAAAGTCAGTCAGATTGTTTCGTTCATAGGAACTACAGATAAGTGGGTAACAGGATATATTGTAGGAGGAGACCTTACCTCCTCTGCAATAAATTTTGAAGCACCGTTTGAATCGGCTACCAATTTAGCCATTGCAGACTCACCCACTGAGAGAGACAGGTCAAAGTGTGCATCCGTATCTCTTCCTATAGGTACACTCAGGGATTTGTTGAATCTTAAGGACAATCCGTTAAATTTGGGGAAAAAGGTATATCTCAAAGGCACTATTGTAGAATCATACTTCAACCTTACAGGGTTAAATCCTTTAACTTCGGCAGAATTCTGATTATTGAGCAATTTTGTATATTTGTTGCTATGAAAAATTTTGAAAAAGAAGAGAGTAAACAGGATTACTTTATTCACGAAAGCTCATATGCAGATACAGGTTCCGTAATTGGCAAAGGGACCAGAATCTGGCACTTTTCCCACATTATGGAGGGTGCCGTAATTGGTGAAAACTGTAATATTGGGCAAAATGTAGTTATTTCACAGGGAGTTCGTCTAGGCAACAATGTCAAAGTGCAAAACAATGTATCCATATACACGGGAGTGGAGTGCGAAGACAATGTCTTTCTGGGTCCCTCCTGTGTATTTACTAATGTCATTAATCCAAGGAGCGAGATTGTCCGCAGAGGGGAGTACTCCCTTACCAAAATTGGCAAGGGGGCCACAATAGGTGCAAATGCAACTATTGTATGTGGCAGGGAGATTGGTGAGTATGCCTTTGTTGGCGCAGGAGCTGTTGTAACCAAGACTGTACTGCCATTTGCGCTTGTCGCAGGAAATCCTGCCAGACAAATAGGATGGATCAGTGCTGCTGGGTATAGACTAAATTTTGATCAAAACGGTATTGCTCTATGCCAGGGGACCGGAGAGAGATATGTTCTCAGTGAAGGAAAGGTAATCCGCAGCTAGAGTATGGAAATCAAAACCGATCTGCTCCACAGAATTCTCTACTCTACAGATGCATCTGCCTACAGGGAGACTCCCTGTGGAATTTTCTTCCCCAAATCAAAGGAAGATCTTGTTGAAGTTGTAACTTATGCAACAAATAAGGGAATATCAATAATTCCAAGGGCAGGAGGAACATCCCTTGCAGGTCAGGTTGTCGGGAACGGTCTTGTTGTGGATGTCTCAAAATATCTAAATAAAATTATTGAAATAGATACTGAGCAGAGATGGATCAGAGTGGAGCCCGGTGTCATACTTGATGATCTCAACAATTATGCTGCCAAGTTCGGCCTTTTTTTTGGCCCTGAAACCTCTACATCAAATCGTTGCTGCATTGCTGGAATGGTCGGGAATAACTCCTGTGGCTCTCACTCTCTTGTTTACGGGAGTACCAGAGATCATCTTCTGGAAGCTGAGGTTGTGCTTTCAGACGGAAAGGTCACCAGATTCCGCAAAGTCAGTAAGAATGAACTTAAACAAAAGACAACAGAGTGCAAAGGCGTAGAGAGTGCTATTTATGAATATGTTGTCAATCTCCTTAAAAACGAAAAGGCACAAAGGGAGATTTCAGCAAACTATCCACTAAAGGAGGTCAGGAGAAGAAATACCGGATATGCTTTAGATGAACTCGTTAAAGATCAGGAAAGTATAAATTTGTGTTCGGTTCTGGCAGGATCAGAAGGAACTTTGGCTCTGATAACCGAGCTTAAGCTTGCTCTGGTTCCGCTTCCTCCCAAAGAGCGAGCTCTTGTGTGTGCTCACTGCAATTCTCTTGAGGATATTTTCAGGGCAAACCTGGTTGCCCTTGAGCACTCACCTGCTGCTGTTGAAATGATGGACAGCAATATTCTGGAGCTTAGTAAAAAAAATATATCACAAAGCAAAAACCGTTTTTTTGTTAAAGGCGATCCCGCAGCCATTTTAATTGTTGAACTTGCTAAGGATAACAGGGATGATCTTGAAAGGGCTGTTTCAGAGACAGAGACTGCACTTTTGGATTCGGGACTAAGCTACCATTGCTCTAAGGTTTACGGAAATGACATTGCAAAAGTCTGGGAGCTTAGAAAATCCGGATTGGGATTGCTGACTTCTATGAAGGGAGATGCTAAACCTGTTTCGGTAACAGAGGATACTGCAGTTGCCCCTGCACTGTTACCTGAATATATGAAGGAGTTCGGGGAGATGATGGACAGATATTCTCTCAAATGTGTTTACCACGCCCACATTGGTACAGGAGAGCTTCACCTGAGACCTGTTCTCAATCTCAAGAAGAGGGAAGACGTTGTGCTTTTCAGGAAAGTTGCCCACGAAACTGCTCTTCTGGTGAAAAAATACCGGGGTTCTCTATCGGGTGAACATGGTGACGGACGGTTGAGGGGTGAGTTCATTGAACTGCTCTATGGGGAGTATCTGTATGGACTTATGAAGGAGTTGAAGATGGTTGCAGACCCGAAAAATATTTTCAATGCCGGGAAGATTGTATCTGCTCCTCCAATGGATACTTTTCTCAGGTATGAGCCTGAGGTTGAGACTCCTGATTACAAAACCTATTTTGACTATTCACTCGAGGGGGGATGGCTGAGGGCTATTGAACAGTGCAACGGCTCAGGTGATTGCAGAAAAGGGGTAAGTGCAGGAGGAACAATGTGCCCCAGCTTTAGGGCAACACAAGAGGAGAAGGATGTGACCAGGGGGAGGGCAAACACATTAAGAGAGCTACTTTTAAGACCATCAACCACCAAGATTTTTGACCAGAAAGAGATATTGGAGGCCCTGGAACTCTGCATCTCCTGTAAGGCCTGTAAAAGTGAGTGCCCGTCAAATGTTGATATGGCCAGATATAAGGCAGAATTTCTTCAGCATAACCACGAGGTCAAGGGAATCCCCTTTAGATCTTATATGGTGTCAATTATGGCAGAGGTTCAAAGTCTGGGATCAATATTGCCGCTGGTATACAACCTCTTTGCATCCAATCGGTTTACATCGCTAATTATCAAAAAGATACTCAGTTTCTCTCAAAACAGAAGAATTCCCCTTTTATCCGGCAAGACTCTCAGGGGATGGTACAGAGAACATTCTGCACAGCTAAAAGAGAATAATTTTCCCAACGGCAAGGTTTTACTTTTTGCCGATGAATTTACAAATTTCAATGATGTTTCTGTGGGGATCAAATTTGTTAAATTACTTGAGAAACTTGGCTACCTGGTAGTTATTCCTGCGCATTCCGAAAGTGGAAGGGCTGCAATCTCAAAAGGTGTGCTGTCGAGAGCCCGTCGTCTGGCAATAAGAAATATTAAGTCTCTTAGGGGTATTGTATCGTCCGACACCCCACTTGTAGGCATTGAACCATCAACTATTCTCTCATTCAGGGACGAATATCCTTTACTGGTTGGCGAAGAACTTAGGGAGGATGCCTTGAAAATCTCAAAAAACGCTCTGCTCTATGACGAATTCATAATGAGAGAGGTTGCAAAGGGAAAAATCAAGTCGGAATTTTTCACAGATAAACAATTAGAAATAAAACTCCACGGTCATTGTCATCAGAAATCTCTCGCTTCTATTGAGCCCTCCAGGGAGATGTTGTCATTGCCTCATAATTACAAGGTCTCTGTGATACCATCCGGCTGTTGTGGAATGGCAGGTTCGTTCGGGTATGAAAAAGAGCATTACGAGGTATCAATGCAGATTGGAGAGCAGGTGCTTTTCCCTGAGATAAGGTCTTCTGCTGCAGATGTTTTAATTTCTGCACCGGGAACCTCCTGCAGACAACAGATATTGGACGGCACAGGGAAAAAGGCGTTACATCCGGTCGAGATTTTGTATGATGCCCTTAAATAAAAGGGAGTTTGGCAAAACATTTGCCTGTAATCTCTGTTATAAATCAAAGTGTAAAAATAAACCTATGTCTTATAATTTGTTAAAAGGTAAGAGAGGACTTATATTTGGAGCCCTCAACGAACAATCAATTGCTTGGAAAACAGCAGAGAGGGCCTATGAAGAGGGGGCCAGATTTGTATTGACAAATACGCCTGCCGCAATTAAGATGGGTACTATCGGTCAATTAGCAGAAAAATGCGAATCGACAGTAATCATTGCAGATGCAACCAACACGGAGGATCTGGAAGATCTCATCAAAAAGGCAATGGAATTCCTTGGCGGAAAATTTGATTTTGTTCTGCACTCAATTGGAATGTCCCCGAATGTGAGGAAGGGAAGGACCTATGATGATCTGAATTATAGCTATCTGCACCAGACACTGGATATTTCTGCCATCTCTTTTCACAAGGTTCTCCAAAGCTGCAGAAAGCTGGATGCAATCAATGAAGGAGGCTCCGTTGTTGCACTCTCATACGTTGCGGCTCAGAGGACACTTTACGGATACAACGATATGGCCGATGCCAAGGCATTGCTTGAGTCTATTGCAAGAAGCTTCGGATATATCTACGGCAGGGAAAAGAGCATCAGAATAAATACTGTTTCACAGTCTCCAACTATGACCACTGCCGGTGGTGGAATAATGGGATTTGACAAACTTTTTGATTTTGCAGGGCGAATGTCGCCGCTTGGCAATGCAAATGCCATTGAGTGTGCAGATTATATTATCACTCTATTTTCTGATCTCACCCGCAAGGTTACTATGCAGAATCTATATCACGACGGAGGATATTCCAGTATGGGTATGAGTCTGGCTGCTATGAGTGTTTACCGCGAGGGGCTTGAATATTCTGATGTTAAGGAAGATAAAAGTAGGGGAAAGAGCAAAAAATTATAAATCAAGGGAGAGCTTCTCTTGCAGAACGGTGTATCCTTACGAAGTACTCCGGAAGTGTTGATTCAAAATGCTTCATTACCTTTTTCTGATTTATATGATACCTCACTTGTAAAACTGTTACCACAGTGTCCTTTCTTTGATCTGGAATTCGGGCTGATAATTTTCATTATCAACACTATTCCAAGGGCTATCAGTAACAGTGGCCACCAAGTCTCCAGTAGATGTGTACCTCCTCCGGTTATTTTTGGAGTAAGAAAGAAGCTGCCAATAAAAACCAAAACTGCCCCACTTGTGTAGTTTTTCTTAATAATCGCCCCGATACCCAGGAAAATCAGAAGCATCTGCCAGGAAACAATGATTCTGAACAGTTCGTGACTAATTAATCCAAGGTTTCTGCCCAAAAAAAGAGCACCGAGTACTACAATTGCGATAGAAGCCAATGCTGCTCCTAAAATGTCTTTGCGGGGTTTAAAAATACTAAAAAAAATCTGCCGGAACATAATCCCGGCAGAAAAACTAAAGTGTATTTATGTGGTGAAATTATAAAAGGTACAAAACGGGTAAAAAAGGTGCAAAACGGGTGCAAAAAGGGGTGAACTTTTTAAATCAAAAAGCCAACTATCAGTAATATTGATAATTGGCTCTTTTTGTGGCGGTATGGACGGGACTCGAACCCGCGACCCCCTGCGTGACAGGCAGGTATTCTAACCAGCTGAACTACCACACCGTTTATAGGATTGCAAATTTAAGCCGATTTTTTGAAATTACAAAATATATTGCTTTCTCATTGAATATAATTTCTAAACTAATAAGCATTAGAATACTTTACCTGAGAAAATATTTGAGAAACAGTTCCTGCACCTCATTTAAACCGGGTTTCAATCCTGTCTCTTTTTCTATGGACGTCACCTCCTTGTCGGTGAATCCACATGGATTTATATAATTGAAATACTGGAGGTTGGTTGTTACATTAAGGGCAAATCCGTGCATACATACAAACCTCGATGTTTTTATTCCGATTGCGCAAATTTTTCGCGGTCGGGATCCCTCTTTTACAACCCATACGCCGGTTGCACCGGGTATCCTGCTCCCTGTGATATTATAGTGTTCCAGAGTTTTGATTATTGCCTCTTCGATTGACCAGATATATTGTTTTATGCCTAGTTTAAGCCTTTCCAGATCTATAACCGGGTATCCCACTAGCTGCCCATATCCGTGATAGGTAATATCACCGCCTCTCTCCACCTTATAATACTTTGCATCAATTTTTTTTAGAAATTCGTCGGTGAAAAGAATATTGTTCTGATCACCGTGTGCTCCCATTGTGTAAACGTGAGGATGCTCTGCAAACAGAATCTGCATCTCTTTTGCTTCACCCTTAAGACGCGCTTCTATCAAACCATAAAATACTTCTTTCTGGAGCTCCCAGGCCTTTTCGTAGTCTATCACACCCAGGTCTCTGACAATAAAATTATTCATACTTTAAATTCATTCATTTTGTATAAAGTGTGCTGTAAGGTTTTTTGCAGTAAGGTTTTAATTATCTGATATTTGCTTACTGTCTTAATTTTGATATTGACTTTTATAAATCAATTGATAGTGCGTTTTCGGACATATAGGAAGATCTTACGAGAGGACCACTTTCTACGTGGGAGAATCCGATCTTTAAGGAATATTGTTTATACTCCAGAAATTGTTCCGGAGTGATGTACTCCTTAACCGGAAGATGATTTCTTGTTGGCTGAAGATATTGTCCAATACAAAGGAGTCTGCATCCTGCATTATAAAGGTCTTTAATGGTTTCTGCCACCTCTTTGGGCGTTTCACCCAACCCCAGCATAATACTGCTTTTTGTCAATAATCCACTATCAGCCATAATTTTAAGAGCGTTAAGAGAGGTATTGTAGTCTGCTTTTGACCTGGTTGCAGGGGTTAATCTTTTAACTGTTTCGATGTTGTGTGAAATAATGTCTGGCTTAGTATCAACAACTTTTGAAATCTGCTCTTTGTTTGCGCCGAAATCTGGCAGTAGGACTTCAATGGTAGTGTCAGGGTTCTTCTCTCTGCACGTTTCAATTACCGATACCCAGTGCGATGCACCCTCATCTGGCAGGTCATCTCTGGTAACTGATGTTATTACACAGTGCTTAAGTTTCATAAGTGAGACCGCTTTGGCAATTCTGTTTGCTTCCAAAGGATCACACTCTTCTGGTTTTCCGGTTTTGGTTGCGCAAAAGCGGCAGGAACGGGTGCAAATCTCTCCAAGTATCATAAAGGTAGCAGTGCCTCTGCTCCAGCATTCACCTTTGTTGGGGCAGAGTCCGCTGCTGCATATGGTGTTGAGGGAGTTTTCCTGAACGATTTTTTGAATTTTGGAGTAGTTCCCGGAAGTGTCAATCTTTATCCTGAGCCATTCCGGCTTTCTTGTTGTCTTCATTCTGCAAATATATATTTTTTGAAGAGAAAAAGGAGAAATGGACGTTTCCGTATTTCTTCTCCTTTGTGAAGGCAGGGTGTGATGAAAAGTTAAATTTTGACGGGTGTTCAAATATCAGGATTGAGTCTTTGTCCTTAAAAAGCTGAGCTTTGAATATCTTTTCTGGAATAAGCTGAAAACCATCCATGTCATAGGGAGGATCTGCGAAGATTATATCGAATTTTTTATTGCAGATCTTAAGAAAATCAAACACGTTGTGATGAACAGACTTAATAACAGGTAAGGATTCTGAAGTCCTTACTGCTCCTGGTTCAGAAACAGACTGATCACTAGTTGCTGATTTGCAGAAAGTTTGAGCGAGTTTTCCTGATGTCATTTTAATAAAGCGGGCGTTTGCAGAGTCCATCTCTACCGATGTTATGTCTTTGCAGCCCCTTGAGAGAAATTCGTAAGAAATGCATCCGGTCCCTGAAAATAAATCCAGTACGGAGCTGTTTTCCAAATCTATACTGTTTGAAAGTATATTGAACAGGCCTTCTCTTGCGAAATCGGTGGTTGGTCTGGCCTTGAACCCTGCTGGCAGAATAATTTGCCTGCCTCTCAATGCGCCTCCTATTATCCTCATTAAGAAAACATTTATTAAATATCAAAAGTGAGGGATGCGTACTTCATCTCGTTCTCCGGTGACCCTAGAGGCATTGCAGGATTCCTGAAGTACTTAATTTTGGAAAAGTATTTTGATAACTGCAATATGTCTGTACTGGGAACAGATCCGCTTACAAAAATAGTAGTTTGCTCGGGGTTGAACTGAGTTTGTTTAAGGGATAGAAATAAAAAGTAGAGGGCAGTGTTGAAGTATGCAGCAGGGAATGAGTTGCAGAAAACCAGAGATGTCCCTTCATAAATAATCAACTGTAGTTCTCCCTTGTTGTAGCTGAAAAAAATCTTGTTGTAGTCGTAGAATGTCGGGAGATGTATGAGAGGTGGATATATCTTTGGCAGGATAGAATATTTGGGTTGCCTTTTTTTGAGTAGATTGAGAAATGTACTGTTGACAGCGTAGAGAATCATGACATCTTTGCCCGGAATTTCAGTTACATCTATCTCTTCCAGATCTTCAATCCTGTGCAGCTTTGAGATCTGGTTTAACTCATCTCCTTTATTGTATAATTGCTTAGGAATAAGAGTGTATTTATTTGTGTCGTACAACAGTGTGACTTTGGAAAACTCTTTTGAAAGAAGTGGAACAGATGCCAGCAGACTGTCGGTGTGCCTTAGGAAGATGTCATAATGCTCTCTTTGCCAGTTGAAATCAGACTGGTAAAGATAGCGAATCTCATGCTGCAACTCGTCTGAAACCAAAAAAGAAAATCCATTCAAGTCTGCCTGAATGGATAATCTGTAGTCTTTTGTCTTATCCAGCTGGAGCTGTTTATTGACAATTACAGGCATAGTTATTCCCAGTTTCCGGCATTGTTGTTTGGTGCTTCAACGCTTCCAACTTTCAGACCTGGATAACGGCTGGACTTTTCCCTGTCTGAGTTTAGGTTAATAATAAGTTGTTTGTCCAATCCCTTGAGTAACTGCTTGTAATGTGCTGATGCCTCAAAAAGTGGCACATCTACATTTGATACCTTGCGAATCTCTGCCTTCATGTCAAATTTCTCACCTCCGCTGAAAGGAATAAAGCATAAAGAGTCAATAATGAAACCTTTCCTTTTGAGCAGAGTGTCTTTAACTGCAATTTGAACGCTGTCCCGGTACACCTTTTTCTGGGCAACTGCAACTGAATCGTCAAGTGAACCAATCTGCTTGATAATTGTTATTCGTCCGTTCCTGTAAAAATCCATAAGGGTGTCAAAACTAGCTGTAAAAACTCCGAATTTTCCCTTGTAAGCTACCTGAAGTGTGCGTATGTCTTTAAGCCTTTCGATTGCAACGCTTTCTCTCTCTTTTCTGTTCTTTTCAAAATCAACTGGTTCCTTGATACCGGCATAGATAAGGTATCCTAAAAACAGAATAAGTACTGGAAGAAGAAAATAAGTTAAGATCTTTTTCATAGGTGAGTATAGGATTATAAATATTTCAAAAATTATTAGTTAATAAGTTCCACAAAATTAAAATAAATATTCAGACCCCGCAATAAATTTTTTATTTTTGTGCCAATTAATACATTATGGAGTTTTACTTTCCGTTACCTGACATAATAAAGCTGCGTACTTTATTCGAGAATAGCAGCAATATACTGATAATCAGCCACACAAATCCTGATGGTGATGCCATTGGATCTGTAAAGGCTATTAAAAACTACCTTAAATCCAAAGGTCTGGATGCAAAAATTGCAGTCCCAAATGATTGCCCCGATTATCTGCAGTTTATGGATTCCACCGGAGAGATAATGGTTTGGAGAAGGAATTCCCGGAAAGTGAAGGAGGCTGTGGCTAAATGCGATTTGATGATTCTTGCAGATTTCAACAATCTGAGCCGTGTTGATGAGATGGAAAGCTGTCTGAAAAACTCTTCTGCCGTTAAGGTTTTGATTGATCACCACCCATCACCGCAAGAGAACACCTTTGACCTGATTTTCTCAGAGACAACTCTCTCTTCTACCTGTGAAGCTCTCTACTGGATTTTTCTCGGACTTGAGGGGGAAAGGCAGAAAAAGGGATTTGCTGAAAGTAATCAATCGCTTGATCTGGCTACCTGCGAATCGTTATATGTTGGTTTGATTACAGATACAAACAATTATTCGAATTCTGCAGTTTCTTCTACCTTTAGGATGGCTTCTGATCTTCTTGCATTAGGGGTGGACAAAGAGAAAATTCAACATCTTGTGTTCGGTGGCTTTTCAGAAAACCGGATGAGACTTATGGGGCATCTTCTTCTTAATAAGATAGTTCTGCTCCCTCAATTTGGGGCAGGCTACATCTTGCTCTCTGCCTCTGAGCAAAGTAAATTCGGCTTTACAGATGGCGATTCAGAAGGTTTTGTAAATATGCCTCTGAATATTAAAGGAATTAATATTTCGGCACTGTTTACCGAGAATGATTCACACATTAGAGTATCACTTCGTTCGGTTAACGACTTTTCTGTAAACTCTTTGGCACAAAGATTCTATAACGGGGGAGGCCATGAAAGAGCAGCAGGCGGTAAGCTTTTTATTCCTCTCAGGGATGTCCCGGAATATTTTGAAAGTAGTTTGATGAATTTTTTAAAAGAGGGGAGAAGTGATGAAAACGATAAATAATAGATTGCTGATTAGTAGTTTTTTAATTCTTGCTCTGGCAGGATGTGCAAAAGAGGACAGGGAGACTATGATCGCTATGGAGATAAGGTCGATTGACACTTATGTAGAAAGTAAAAGATCCACTGCAAAAGAGGTTGTGATAAACAGCGGATCAACCAGATTGGTGTTAAGAGAAGGATTGGGAGAACCTGCAAGCTCAGGGGACTCGGTATTTTTTAAATATGCAGGCTATACTTTCAGTAATGGTCCCTCTGCAATATTTGACACAAACCTTGATTCACTCTCCTCAAAACTTGGGGTAGAGATAAGGGAAAGAGGGTTTGATTTAGGGCACTCAAAACTAGGTTCTGGTGAACTGATAAAGGGTTTGGAATATGGATTGACAGGGTCAAAGGTTGGTGAATACTCCTATATCTTATTCCCTTCAAGTCTGGGATTCGGAAATTCCAGAGCAGGAACCATCCCGAAAATGAGTCCTCTTATTTATGAGGTATGGGTAACAAATATCAAGAAGCAATAATTTTTTATACTTTTGTACGATTTTTGCACTTAAAGGCACTAAACAAATTTTGATGAAGAAAATATATTGGCTATATCTGCTCCCGGTAATTACTCTGGTACTTTTTGCATCCTGCGCCAGAGAGGTGATTGAAAATCCGGACGATGTTGAGAAAAAAATTCTGGAAGCACATATCACTGTAAAATACAACGGGAACCTTCAACCTACTTCTTCCGGGCTCTACATTATAAGCTCTGCAGCAGGTACCGGCAGGTCGGTTTCTGATACATCTGCTCTTTACGTAAGGTATTCTACTCTCAACCTGCAATATGATTACATAAGCACAAGCGATGAGTCTGTTGCAAAGCAGCTTGGCACATACAGAGATACTACCTACTACGGTCCTGTGCTTTTCACTATGGGTGACTATACACTTACAAAAGGGGTGGAAGAGGCTCTTAAGGGCATAAAAGAAGGGGGCAGAATAAAATTTATAATTCCTTCCTGGTTGTCGGTTTATAATTACGAAGGAAGCAACAGAACAGCCAGCACACCTGTAGTATATGACATTCAAGTTCTTAGAGTGGTAAATGATATTGAAAAATTTCAGTATGATTCTCTCGAAGCATTTAGTCTTAAATATTTCCAGGGATTGGATTCTCTTCAGAAAGGATATTATTTCAAATCTCTCGGAGGCGGAATAGGAGACACTTTAGAAGCCGGAGAAGATGTCAGTTACTGGTACATTGGCAGATTGCTTGACGGATTTGTTTTTGATACAAATATTGAGGACACAGCCAGAAAGTACAAAATATACAATTCTTCAAAGAGCTACATTCCACGGTCATTTACCGTTGTTGACTCTGCAACTGTTGCCACTTCTCAGTCGTTATCAATTATTCCGGGTATGGCCAAAGCTTTTCTACAGATGAAGCACGGTGAAAAGGCATTTACATTCTTCTCTTCTGCATGGGGTTACGGCAACTCATCAACATCATTTGGCAGGCACCAGCCACTTAGTTTCTACATAGAAGTGGTAAGTGACAACGATGATGATATTGACGATGATGATTAATTAAAGTCAGCTTGTTTTAGAATCCCTGCAGATCCATAAAGACAGTTGGTAGAAGAAGTATAAAGCCAATCACAATCAAAGTCAGAAGAATTTTCCAGAACCATTTGACCCAGACCTCATAGGGTATTCTTGCAATTCCCAGCGCTCCTATAAGAACAGCAGAAGTAGGAGTAATCATATTGGTTATTCCGTCTCCGAACTGGTAAGCCATAACGGTAGCCTGCCTGGAAAGTCCTACCACATCTGAGAAAGGCGCCATTATAGGCATTGTGAGTGCAGCTTTTGCCGATCCGGATGGGATGAAAATATTGATGGCAGTCTGTATAATGTACATAATTCCGATTGTTGCACTCTTGCCTGTGTTTTCCATTGTTTGGGAGAGTGAGTTCAGCATTGTATCCATTATCATTCCGTCGGTGAGAATCTGGATTATACCTCCTGCCATACCCACCACCAGTGCAGCCGTGAGCATATCTTTGGCGCCGGCGACAAATTCAGAAACAATTGAGTTTGTTTTTAATCCGTTTGCTATCCCTGAACTGATGCCCATTGCCAGAAACAGAGCGGATATCTCTTTGAGGTACCATTCATATCCCATCACTCCAATCACAAGGAAAACAATAGTAAAAGCAAGAATGTTAAGGATAAACATCTGGGCCGATTTTCTGATAGCCGCAAAGCCGACAGCAATGAACAGAAGGGTTACAACCGGTATACAGACAAAGGTGTAGCTTGCTGTGCCCAGGTTAAATGTCGAGGTCGGGTACATCGCAGAAACCACTATGAGAACCGCAGAAATGGATGCAAAAACAAGCCAGGTCGATAGGGAGCCCTTGTTTGAAAGAGTCATTTGTTCAGAAGAGGCCTCTCTCTCTCTCCAGTATTTGTCAGCTTCGTAAACAGGTGATAATTTTGGATTTTTTGCAACCCTTGAAGCATAGATAAGCGTTACAGATATTATAAAGGTTGTGAATATGAACCAGCAAACTACCCTGTACCCGATTCCGGAAAAGAGCTGAAGTCCTGACAATCCCTGTGCAATTCCAATTGTAAACGGATTGAGAGTTGCTCCAGTGAATCCTACGTGAGCAGCAACATAGACCATCAGAAATCCTGTAAGTGAATCGTATCCCATAGAAATTGCAAGAGGAATGATTATTACAATAAAGGCAAGTGTCTCTTCACTCATCCCAAATATCGATCCGAAGAGGCTGAATAGAGTCATTGTCAGTATTATGACAATGTTGTTCACACCTGTTTTCCGAAAAAACGAATACCTCTCCATCCCTTTTGTAAAGCCAAGAAAAGAGAGTATGCCAGAATCAATTGCCCTGCTTTTGCTGAGTATCTGGAAAGCCCCTCCGATAATAAGGATAAAGGCAATAATCAACGATTGTCTCTCAAATCCCTGCATTACAGAGGAGAAAATCTGCCAGGTTTGCGGAGAACTCTCCACTTTGTGATAAGAGTTGTTTACCACAACATTTCTCTGCACACCATTTACCTCAACAGTATGATAATCAAACTGACCAGAAGGAACTATCCATGTGAGAAGTGCACAAAAAAGTATTAGTGAAAAGATAATTGCAAGAGTGTGGGGAACTTTCCTGATCATATTCTTTAAGTTAATCTGAAATTAATCTGCACATTCGATTTTAGGATTGTTATGTTGATCATTAACTCCTGGTAATGAACAACAAATGTATGAATTTTTTCTATCTTTGCGCAATATGGCCTTCGCAGATGACAATTGTTACAATAACAAGTGACTGGAACAGGGGAGATTATTACCTGGGGATTCTTAAGGGCAGATTGCTCTCTGTGAAGAAAGAGATTGAGATAGTAGAGATAACGAACTCTATTCCCTGTTTTGACGTACTTCAGGAGGTTTTTGTGCTCAGAAACAGTTATCAGGCTTTTCC
Source organism: Bacteroidales bacterium UBA6088 (assembly GCA_002428635.1). Classification (GTDB taxonomy): domain Bacteria; phylum Bacteroidota; class Bacteroidia; order Bacteroidales; family UBA932; genus Bact-08. The sequence continues at coordinate 57,561 of DIXE01000029.1, read as the reverse complement.
AAAAGGCAGCATTCATCTGATGTGCGTTATGAGTGAACCCTCTGCCGATATACCTATGATTGTTGTCTTTGCAGATGATCACTATTTCATAGGAGTGAATGACGGGAGATTCTCATTGATGTTCAAAGATTTGCCTGCAATAGCTTTTGAAATTGAGCGGGAGGAGATCTCTTCCTTTTCTGCTCCTGTTCTGTTTGCAAAGGGTGTAGAGATTGTAACAGAAAACAGTTTTCAAACAAGAACCAGAGCAACATCCATTGTAAAAGAGATTATGACAGAAGTTGTAAGTGGTGAGAATCAGATAATCGGCAAGGTAATCTACCTAGACTCTTTTGGTAATGCCATAACTGATATCGACAGGAAGTTATTCGACAAGTTGCACAGAGGAAGGGATTTTACAATATTTATACATGGACCCAGATCCAGAATTGAGAAGATATCACAAAGTTACAATCAGAACAGTCCGGGTGAACTGCTTGCCCTTTTCAACTCTCTGGGACTGCTTGAAATTGCAGTAAATCAAGGAAATATTTCTACACTGGAGGGGCTTGGTGTCTCTTCTGAAATAAGGATAAAATTTTATAACTAAAAAAACAGATAGATGGAAAGAGAAAAAGAGATTGCGGCTTTTGTAAGACTCCTTGATATAATGGATGAACTGCGGATAAAATGCCCCTGGGACAGGGAGCAGACAATGGAGTCTTTGAGAAGTCTGACAATTGAGGAGACATACGAACTAAGCGATTCAATTCTGGAAGGAGACAATTTTAAAATCAGCAAAGAACTGGGTGATATTCTTTTACATATTGTTTTTTATTCTAAAATTGCTTCTGAAAATGGATCTTTTGATATTTCTGATGTGATTGAGAGATTATGTGACAAGCTTGTATTCCGTCATCCTCACGTTTTTGGGGAGGTCCTGGTAAACGGTACCAGAGATGTTGTACAGAATTGGGAGGCTTTAAAGGGTACTGAGAAAGACGGGAATAAATCTTTACTGTCAGGAGTGCCCAATTTTATGCCATCACTAATAAAGGCATACAGAATTCAGGATAAGGCTCGTGCTGTTGGTTTTGATTGGGATGAAAAGGAGCAGGTCTGGGATAAAGTGAAAGAAGAACTTGCTGAATTTGAAGAGGAGTGCAAAAGTTCCGGAATGATAGAGGAGGAGTTTGGTGATCTGCTTTTCTCTTTGGTGAATGCTGCAAGACTTTATGATATAAATCCTGACACCGCTCTTGAACTGACAAACCGCAAGTTTATTGAACGGTTCAACCATCTTGAAAAACAGGTCAAAAGCAAAGGATTATCAATCAAAAAAATGACATTGGAACAAATGGAAAGTTTATGGAACGAGGCCAAGGAGAGGGAAAAGAAGAGGGAAAAGAAGAGGGAAAAGAAGAGTTAGAAAGAGATAAGATCGGGGTTAAAACAGGTATTGCAGATGGAAAACTGGCAGGCTAGAAGTGAATTGTTGCTGGGTGTAAAAACGTTGGACTCTTTTAAAAACAGGAGGGTGGCAGTGGTTGGACTGGGAGGGGTTGGGTCAGCTGCTGCGGAGATGCTTGCAAGGTCCGGAATCGGTAATTTGCTTCTGTTAGATTCCGACGTTGTAAATTTGACAAATAAAAACCGTCAGCTTATTGCTCTGGAGAGCACTCTGGGTAAAAGCAAGTGCGAAGTAATGGCAAGCAGGTTAAAGGATATCAACCCTGAAATCAATATTCTGGAAGTGAAAGAGTTTCTTACAGAAGAAAATGTAGATTTGCTGATTTCGGGCTTTTCTCCTGAATATATTGTGGATGCGATTGACACACTGTCTCCAAAGATATCACTGATTAAGTTTGCACTTAAAAATTCAATACCTGTAATCAGCTCAATGGGAGCAGGGGCTAAATTTGACGGGACAAAACTACGGATTACCGACATTTCAAAATCCTTCAATTGCCCTCTGGCATATATGCTTAGAAAACGGCTAAGTAAGGAGGGAGTAAAAAGGGGGTTCAGGGTGGTTTTTTCAGAAGAGCTCCCTGTTAGTGAGGCGATTGTACCTGTCCAGGAACAAAATAAGAAATCAATGGCCGGGACTGTCTCTTATCTCCCTGTAATATTTGGGGCTCTCTGTGCTCAGGAGGTTATATGTCAGCTGGCCGGCGAAGGAAAATATTAGGAAAAATATAGCTACATTTGTGGTGCCTAAACCAGAAAAAAAGTATTTTGATGCAAGCAGAAATCAAGGAGATCACATCTTTAAAAGATATCCGCAAATTTATTAAATTCCCTCACAAACTATACAAAAACAACAGCAGCTATGTACCTGTGTTAGATGCTGACGAACTGGAAACCCTTACAAAAAGCCCCTCTCTGGAATATTGCCGCATTAGAATGTGGCTGGCGTATTCCCCCAAAGGAGAGATTGTGGGGCGGATAGCTGCAATAATGAATCCCAGAGTAAATGAATTCCAGAGCACAAATAGGATTCGTTTCGGATGGTTTGACTTTATTGATGACATAGATGTTGCCAATGCACTTCTTGAAAAAGCAGAAGAGTGGGGAAGAGAGGAGGGGATGACCCAGATACACGGACCTCTCGGCTACAATACCTGGGGCCGGCAGGGGATGCTGGTTGAAGGATTTGAGAATACTCCCCCTTCTAATTGTCTGTATAATTACTCTTACTATCCTTTGATAATGGATCGCCTTGAGTACGGTAAACAGGTTGATTGGATACAGATTAAGATTACAGCCAATGTAGGAGTACCGGATAAACTCAGAAGACTCAATGAACTTCTTCTTCAGAAATACAAGCTCAGGATTATGCCTCTCGATGAGTTTAAAAAGGAGAAACACTTGCTTATGGAATTCTTTAAGAGTTACAACGAGAGCTTCAGAAATATTGACAATTTTGTGCCACTTACAGAACCAGAAGTAATAAAGATAGGCAAGGATTACATTCCTATGCTTAATCCGGAACTCACCTGTATTCTTGTTGATGAAACCAAATCGGTGGCAGCCTTTGCGATATGCTTTCCAAATATGACAGAACCTTTAAAAAAGGCCGGCGGAAAAATATTCCCTTTCGGGTGGTATCATCTAATGAAGGGTATGAAAAAATTTGATTCCATTGATCTTATGCTCCTCGGAGCAGCTCCTCAATGGCAGAACAAGGGTATATCTTCAATAATTCATACCTATCTGGCAACCAGATTCAAGCATCTGGATCTTAAATATGCCATAACTAATCCCCAGGCAAAAGACAATTCGGTTGTAAAAGTGTGGGATTCATACGAGCATGTACCTTTTATGAGAAGAAGATGCTATATAAAGAATTTATAATTTATTGAAATATGATTATCAGAGAGCTTTGCGAAATGGTGAGCGGAAGGATTGTGTGCGGGGAATCCAGAAGAGAAGAGAGTGTGGAGTATGCCTTTGCCTCTGATCTTATGAGCGATGTTCTTACTGTTAGAAACGGAAATTTCTTAATGATAACCGGACTTGCAAACATCCAGTCAGTCAGGACGGCAGAGATGTCTGATGTTCCGTTTATGTTATTGTGCAGAAATAAAAAAGCTACAGAGCAAATGATAGAGGTTGCACAGGAGAACAAACTTCTAATCGTGGAGAGTCCTTATTCAATGTTCCGTTGTGTAGGGATATTGTACAATGCAGGGCTGAAACCGTTGTTTTAGAATGCTGAGTGAATTTAAAATTGAGGGGGGAGATTTTACCCGCGCAGGATATGCATCTTCTCAGATTAAGAAAATCCTGAAGAATCTGAATGTTTCTCCGGATGTTGTTAAAAGAGTTGTTGTTGCACTCTATGAAGCAGAGGTGAATATTGTTGCCCACGCTTTTAAAGGCGTGATTGTTGCTGATATCAGCAACAGTGGTATTAAATTGGTGCTTGAGGATGAGGGACCGGGAATTCCTGACATTGGAATGGCTATGACAAAAGGATACTCAACGGCTTCTCAAACGGTGAGAGAGATGGGATTTGGAGCAGGTATGGGATTGCCGAATATTAAGGATAACGCAGACAGGTTTGAGATTGTTTCTGAAGTGGGAAAGGGTACCCGTCTGTCAATTGAAATTGACTTTTTGTAAATAACTTATAATGAGCCAGCTTACATATCACAGAGCCCTGGAAATTTTAGAGAATGTATGCATAGGGTGTTCTCACTGTATGAAGGTCTGCCCCACAGAAGCTCTCAGAGTTTCAGGAGGAAAGGCTCATATTCACGTGGAGTGGTGTATCGACTGCGGGGAGTGTTACAGAGTCTGTCCAACCCGGGCAATAAGGGTGATGGATGATGATTTTAAGCAAATATTTGAATACAAGCACAGAGTCCTCCTCGTGCCTTCTGTATTTTTCGCCCAGTTTAACGATAATATTTCCAGGGATAAAATTTACTCAATAATAGGAGAGCTTGGATTTACTGAGATTTGTGCTGTTGAACAGAGTGTGGACACTCTTTTATTGGAAGAGAATGAATATGTAAAAAACTCTGTCAAGCCTGCAATATCTTCTTTTTGTCCTGCCGTTATCAGACTTATTCAGGTAAGGTTTCCCTCTTTGGTTGACCATATTATGAGGCTTATTCCTCCTATTGAAATTACAGCACAGTATTACAAGAGAAAATTTGCTGCCGATGGAATTCCTGAAAATGATCTTGGTATCTTTTACCTGACTCCATGCATTGGAAAAATCGCCTCTGTGAAATCTCCTGTTGGAGGCTACAAATCACCTATTACGGGAGTAATCAATATGGACTTTTTTTATAACAAGGTATTTCTTGCATATAAACAACATATTCCAATAACCAACAATGTTGTTGTGAGCAAAGAATTGTCCTCAAAGGGCATAATGTTTCCCGTTACAGGCGGGGAATCAGTTCACATTGAGGGTAGGACACTGGCAATCGATGGGATGAACAATGTTATCGACTTCCTTGAGATGCTTGAGAATGAAGAGGTAGATGGATTTGATTTTTTAGAGCTGAGAGCCTGCGACCAATCTTGCGCCGGAGGAATACTCTGCCATCGTAACCGTTTCCTTACCGCAGAAAATATGAGGAAATTCGCCGCTACTATGCCTGATACTCATACCCTTGTGCCTGAATATCTCTCTCATTGTTCTGCTGTAATCCATATGGATGAGATTGAACCAAGATCTATGATAAAATATGACCGGGACATAGATATTGCTCTCAAGAAAATGGAAGGGGCAAAAAAGCTCAGGATGCTTTTCCCCGGGATTGATTGCGGTGCGTGCGGCGCACCAAGCTGCGAAGCACTTGCAGAAGATATTGTAAAGGATCAGGCCGAGATAAATGCCTGTATTTTTCTTAGAACTCTTTTTGAAAAAAGAGGAGAGATAACTCTGGAGGAGGCGGTTAAGATTATGGAGAAGATTTGGGGAAAGGACAGGTTCAGTAAAGAAATTTAGAGATTTTAAAATTAGAGGTATGTTGCTAAAAGAGATTGTTCAAAAATTGGATCTTAAGGTATTTACACCAGAAATTGATGTAGAAAGAGATGTTAAAGATGGATATGCTTCCGATCTGCTTTCGGATGTCATGGGAGGTGCCAAAGAGGGCGAAATCTGGATTACCCTGCAGACTCACAAAAATATTGTAGCCGTGGCATCGTTGAAAGATCTGGCTGCAATAATTCTGGTAAAGGGATTTGAGCCCGACACCGATACAAAAGAGGCAGCTGTTGCAGAAGGAATTCCGTTATTGGGAACAGAATCCGGAGCATTTGAGCTCTCAGGAAGGCTTTATAACCTTTTTAAATGATAAGATCAGATCTTCACATTCACACTGTGCTCTCTCCTTGCGGAGATATTGAGATGACCCCCTTGAATATAATAAAAAAAGCCAGGGAGCTGTCTGTTGGAATTATTGGCATTACCGATCACAATTCTACACTACAGTGCAGTGAAGTCAAAAGGATAGGGGAGCGTGAAGGAGCGTTTGTAATGTGTGGTGCTGAGATTACTACCAGGGAGGAGGTTCACGCAATTTGTTTTGTTGAGGATAAGAAATTAACATTGCTTCAGGATTATCTTTCAAGCCATTTGCCTCATATACCCAACAAGACAGAATTCTTTGGATATCAGTTGGTTGTGAATGAAGACGAGGAGATAATTCATCAGGAGCCGTTTCTATTAATAAGCGCATTAAATCAGACACTTGACCAGGTTGAGACCTTCGTTCATTCACTCGGAGGAATTTTTATTCCTGCCCATATAGATAAAAAGCAAAATTCTCTGCTTAGTCAGCTCGGCTTTTTCCCCCCGGGCTTAAGGACAGATGCAGTAGAGCTCTCCCCAATGTGCGATCCTGAAGACTTTTTCAACAAAAACACTTTTCTCAAAGATCAAAGAATAATTTACTCCTCCGATGCCCATTATCCTCAGGACATTGGAAGGGCAAATACTTTCCTTGAGGTCGCTAACCTTTCATTTGAGGGAGTTAAGGAGGCTATATGTAAATTAAAGACCGGATTATGAAGGATATCTCAATGCATATACTCGATATTCTTCAGAATTCAGTCTCTGCCAAAGCGAAAAATATCTCTTTGGTAATCGATGAAGATATTAAGGAAAACAGACTGATTGTAGTTATTGAAGATGACGGCAGGGGAATGAACCCACAGCAGGCAGAGAGGGTAATTGATCCTTTCTTTACAACCAGGACTACCAGAAAGGTTGGATTGGGAATACCTCTTTTTAAGCACTCGGCACAACAATCAGGGGGAGATTTGAGAATACTTTCTGCACCGGGAAAAGGTACGACTGTAACTGCAGAATTTATTCTTGACAATATCGACAGGCCTCCTTTGGGAGATGTTGCCAATGTCTTTGTTCTCACACTCTCCTCTAATCCTGATATTGAATTTAAATTCAGATATATATTCAATAAAAATGAGTACACTTTCGATACAGTTGAGGTGAAAGAGGCACTGGAAGATGTCTCATTAAATGAACCCTCTGTGATATTGGCATTGACTGAGATGATTTCGGAAAATATTAAGAATTTGAAAAATTAATAAATATACGATACAATTAATCATTGAGAATAACGAAGTTGGCACGATCTTTTATCCGTTTGCGTTGATAATGTGAACAATATCTTAAAGGTCACAATATCAGAGTTTTGCACACAATTTAAATGCTCGTTACAAAGCATTAACTAACAAATCCTAATTAAAAAGTTTAAAATTTTTTGTTTTGTAATAAAATTACTAATTTTGACATATTTTGAAACTAAATAAAAACCAAATAATCAATCATTTATGAATAAAATCAAATCAATTGACGATTTGCGCAAGATGAAGAAAGATCTTGAATTCGGGATGAATATCCGTGAAAAAAGCAATTCGCCAGAGTCATTAGTCCAGATTCGTGTCGCTATGGCAACCTGCGGAATTGCATCGGGAGCCAGGGAGGTCATGAACGCTATGATCGAAAAAATCGAGAAGGACAAGATTCCTGCAGTTGTTACGCAGGGAGGTTGTATGGGCTATTGCTATGCAGAACCTACTGTTGAGGTCAAAGTACCCGGCAAGGATCCTGTTGTTTTTGGCTACGTAAGCCCCAAGGTAGCCGTTGAAATTCTTGAGAAGTATGTTCTTAACGGTGAGCTGATAGAGGGTATTATTCCGACCAACTATCAATCTATTAATCAATAATAAGAGTCGGTATGGCAAGTTACAAAATGCACCTCCTTGTTTGCGGAGGAACCGGCTGCAGAGCTTCTGAAAGCGCAAAGATCGTAGAAGAGCTCTCTGTCGAGATAAAAAGAGTGGGCCTTGAAAATGATGCCCAGGTTCTGACTACAGGATGTTTCGGATTTTGTGAGAAGGGCCCGATAGTTAAAGTGGTTCCTGACAATACCTTCTACACACAGGTAAAGCCCGGAGACTGCAAGGAGATAATTGAAGAACACATTCTTAAGGGAAGAAAGGTTAAGAGGCTTCTGTACGAAGATCCCACCACAAAGGAACACATAGAGGATTCAAAGCATATGCAGTTTTACCAGAAGCAGATAAGGATTGCTTTGAGAAACTGCGGATTCATTGATCCAGAAAATATTGACGAGTACATAGCCAGGGACGGATACTCTGCACTTGCAAAAGTTCTTGGAGAATACACTCCTCAACAAACTATAGACATCATCAAAAAATCAGGTCTCAGAGGAAGAGGCGGCGGAGGATTTCCTACAGGTCTTAAATGGGAAATAGCTTCCAAAAATAAAGCAGATCAGAAATATGTTGTCTGCAATGCTGACGAAGGTGACCCGGGAGCATTTATGGACCGTTCCATTTTGGAGGGAGACCCTCACTCAATCATTGAGGCAATGGCGATATGCGGATACTCTATAGGTGCTACAAAGGGAATTATATACATCAGAGCGGAATATCCTCTGGCTATCAGCCGTCTTAAGGTTGCCGGAAGACAATGTCGTGCTTATGGCCTTCTGGGAAAGGACATAATGGGAACAGGCTTTGATTTTGAACTTGAACTCAGATACGGAGCGGGTGCTTTTGTCTGCGGAGAGGAGACGGCACTTATTCGTTCAATGGAAGGATTTCGCGGCGAGCCAACAGTAAAACCACCATTCCCTGCAGAAAAAGGTTATATGGGTAAGCCAACCAATGTAAATAATGTTGAGACTTTTGCCAATGTGCCTGCAATAATACTGAAGGGGGCTGACTGGTTCTCAAGCATAGGAACCGAGAAGTCAAAGGGTACCAAAGTGTTTGCACTTGCAGGCAAGATAAACAATGTTGGTCTTATAGAAGTACCTATGGGGATAACTCTCAGAGAGGTAATTTATGAGATCGGAGGAGGAATCAAGGGGGGTAAGAAATTCAAGGCTGTACAGACCGGAGGTCCTTCAGGGGGTTGTTTGACTGAGAAACACCTGGATGTTCCAATTGACTACGACAATCTCATTGCTGCCGGGTCTATGATGGGTTCAGGCGGGATGATTGTTATGGATGAGGACGACTGCATGGTAGCTGTGGCTAAGTTTTATCTCGAATTTACCGTAGAAGAGTCCTGTGGAAAATGTGCTCCCTGCAGAGTGGGGAACAAGAGACTACACGAAAATCTTGAAAAGATATGCAACGGAAGGGGCACAACAGAAGATGTGGAGTATCTCAAGAATCTGGGCAAGGTAATCAAAGACACAGCCCTGTGCGGTTTGGGTCAGACCTCTCCTAATCCGGTTCTCTCTACTATTGAACACTTCTACGATGAGTATCTGGCTCACGTTACAGAAAGAAGATGTCCTGCGGGTCAGTGTAAGGCGCTTAAGCTCTATACTATAATTGCTGATAAGTGTACCGGATGTACTGCTTGTGTAAGGGCTTGTCCTGTGGCTGCCATTACCGGAGAGAAACGTCAGCCTCACGTTATTGATGCAGAAAAATGTATTCGTTGCGGTGCCTGCTTTGACAAGTGCAAGTTCTCTGCTATTCACGTTCAATAATTGCAATCTTTATGGAAAAAATACAAGTAACAATAGACAATAAAGTTGTAGAGGTTGCAAAGGGTACAACTATCTACAAAGCTGCCAAAGACAACGGGATTGACATCCCTACGCTTTGCTATCTCAATCTTGACCACCTCAAGATCGAGAACCGCCCGGGTGGATGCCGGGTTTGTGTGGTTGAGGTAGAGGGGAGAAGGAATCTGGCTCCATCCTGTTCAACCGAATGTTCTGATGGGATGGTAATCCGTACACATAATGTAAGGGTACTGAATGCCAGAAAAACTGTTTTGGAACTGATTCTCTCAGACCACCCAAAAGAGTGTCTGATATGTTCTTCATCAGGAAACTGTGATTTGCAGAAGCTTTCACAAAAACTTGGAATCAGAGAGATACACGCTGTTGAGAATGCAGAGATGTCTACCTACAGAAAAGACTTCTCTCCTGCTCTCAGAAGAGATATGGACAAATGTATTATGTGTCGCCGCTGCGAAACCATTTGCAACGATATCCAGACAGTTGGAGCGCTAAGCGCTGTAAACCGCGGCTTTATGTCAGTGGTTGCACCTGCTTTTGAACAGGACCTTGTGGATTCTCCCTGTACTTTCTGCGGACAGTGCGTGGCTGTATGTCCTACCGGAGCACTTACACCGTTTGATGACACATCAAAGATTATCCGTGCGCTTGCAGATCCACAAAAGACTGTTATCGTGCAAACTGCACCTGCCGTTAGAGCTGCTCTTGGTGAGGAGTTCGGTTTGCAACCCGGAACTTTGGTTACAGGAAAGATGGTTGCAGCTCTTCGCCAGCTGGGATTCGACAAAGTGTTCGACACAGATTTTGCTGCCGATTTGACCATTATGGAAGAGGGCACAGAGTTATTGAACCGTCTTACAAAATTCCTGAGCGGTGACAAGAGCGTAAAGCTTCCATTGCTTACCTCCTGCTGCCCTGCATGGGTTAACTTCTTTGAGGAGTTCTACCAGGATATGCTGGATGTTCCTTCAACTGCCAGATCTCCGCAACAGATGTTCGGCTCCATTGCCAAGAACTATTTTGCAGAACTTCTCAAAATCAAGAGAGAAGATTTGGTGGTAGTATCCATAATGCCTTGTCTTGCAAAAAAATTTGAGTGTCAGAGAGAGGAGTTTGCAACTGATGGAAATCCTGATGTTGACTTCTCAATCTCCACCAGAGAGCTGGCCAGTCTGATAAAGAGTGCAAATATTGATTTTAACTCTCTTGAAGATGAAGATTTTGACCGTCCATTGGGTGAATCAACAGGAGCCGGTGTAATATTCGGTGTTACAGGAGGTGTTATTGAGGCTGCTGTGAGAACTGCATACGAACTATATACAGGTGAAAAACTTACCAAAATAGATTTTACTGAGCTCAGAGGGCTTGAGGGAATCCGTATGGCAACAGTAAACTTCAACGGAACACAGATAAACATAGGTATTGCACACCAGCTGGGTAACGCAAGGAAGCTTCTGGACGGCATCCGTTCCGGTATGTACCACTTTCACGCAATTGAGATAATGGCTTGTCCCGGTGGCTGCATCGGAGGCGCAGGTCAGCCGCTTCACCACGGTGACTCAAATATTATTAAAGCCCGTTTCGATGCAATTTACAGAGAAGATGCGAGCAAAACAATAAGGAAATCTCACGAGAATCCTTATATCATTAAGCTTTACGAAGAGTATCTGGGTAAACCGATGAGCGAGAAAGCCCATCATCTTCTTCATACTCATTATTTCAAAAAGGATAAAAATTAATTCGTTATGGGAGCATTTAAAATACAGGAGTGCCATTTAAAGAGCATAGCAGAAATTTGCACATATTATAAAAATGATCCGGGCGACCTGATCAAGATTCTTTACAGCGTGCAGAAGGAGCTGGGATTTTTGCCCGAAGATGTACAAAGGGAGGTCGCCCGCATATTAAAGATATCGGTTGCAAGAGTGTACGGAGTAGTAAGCTTCTATTCATTCTTTACGATGACTCCAAAGGGTAAGTATCCGATTTCGGTATGTATGGGAACCGCATGCTACGTAAGAGGTGCAGAGAAGATTGTGGATGAACTTAAGGAGCAGCTCAAGATCAAAGTTGGGGGAGTCACAGAGGACGGCAAGTTCTCACTGGACTGTCTTCGCTGCGTGGGAGCCTGCGGACTTGCGCCGGTAATGCTTATCGGTGAAAAGGTTTACGGAAGACTTGAACCGTCTCTGATAAAAGATATTCTAGACAGCTACGAGTAGGTTGAACAGGGCTTATGCCTTGAAAATGAGAGTGCCTGTGAGGTGAAAATTTTCACCCGCAGGCCTCTTTTAGTTTTGACAAACTTATTACCCTTACCTCTCTGCGGTGAAAAACTATTATTCTGTCTTTTTCCATCTCTGCCATCTCTCTTGCCAGAGAGGGGCGCGATACTCCAAAATATTTTGCAAGCTCTGTCTGGCTCTTGTCCATAGTGACTACTGCTTTGCCGGGAGATTTTCTCTGCAATTCATTAAAGAGTCCGATAATATAGTGTGCAAGTTTGCCTCTGATTGTCTTGACAGAGAGCATAAGCAGCTTTTCACTCAGGAAACGGGTCATATCGGAGTTGTATCTCAGATACTTTTCCAAAGCTTTGCTCTCCTCCCTGAACAGTTTGAGCAACTCATTCTTTTCAATAAAAATAATTTCACACTCCGCAAGAGCTGTAACATCTACCGGGAATCTGTTCTCTCCGGCAAAAATGAAGGCAGGAGCCAGCGGTTTAATTGCTCCAATCTCCTCGATCCTGATTACTCTTCCGCTCTCGGATATCATCTCCGCCACCACCGATCCTTTATATAGTATGTAAAGTCCTTTGCAAAGGTCTTCCTGTCTGGCTATTACATCTCCTTTCCTGTATGAATAGAGACTACAACTAACCCACTTGGGGATTGTGCAAAAATCCAGGTCTATTTCTTCTCCCGGATGAAAATCATTGAATATTCCCTGTTTTTTCATATATTTAACTATTCAAAATTACAAAATTTTTCAAATGTAACAAATGTTACAATAAATTGATTTAATAGAAATTACTTTTGTAATATTAAAAGACGATTATTAACATTAATTTATTAGTTATGAGTAAAATGTTTTGTTATCAGTGCCAGGAGACAGCAAAAAACAGCGGATGCACAATTCAGGGTGTGTGCGGTAAAACGTCAGATGTTGCTAACCTTCAGGATTTACTGATGTTTCTTTGCAAGGGAATATCACACTTCACTGTTCCTCTCAGAGAGATGGGGATAGAAAATCCCGAAGTGAATAAATTCATCACCGACTCTCTCTTTATGACAATCACCAATGCCAACTTTGACAGGGAGAGATTTGTTGAGAGAATCAAAGGTGCCATCAAGCTTAGAGATGCTGTCCGTGATCAGTTTGCAGCAAAAGGCGGCAAAGTTGAAGACATCAGATTCGAAGGTGCATTCTGGAGTTCGGACGACGTGGCTGCAATGGAGGAGAAAGCTGCAACCGTTGGTGTTCTGACAACTGAAAACGAAGATGTTCGTTCTCTTCGCGAACTGACAGTTTACGGCCTTAAGGGGATGGCTGCATATGGCGAGCACGCATTTAACCTTGGTTACGAAGACAACGCTATTTATGCCTTTATGCAAAAAGCCCTTGTTGATGTAACAAACGACAAACTCACTGCAGAAGAGCTGACCGCTCTTGTGCTCGAAACAGGTGCCCACGGAGTAAAAGTGATGGCTCTGCTTGACAAGGCAAACACATCTACTTACGGAAATCCCGAAATTACAAAGGTTAATATCGGTGTAAGGAATAATCCTGGTATCCTTATCTCTGGGCACGACCTCAGGGATATGGAAGATCTTCTCAAACAGACAGAAGGAACCGGCGTAGATGTATATACTCACTCTGAGATGCTTCCTGCAAACTATTATCCTGCTTTCAAAAAGTATAAACATTTTGTAGGTAACTACGGAAGCTCCTGGTGGAGGCAGATTCAGGAGTTTGAATCATTCAACGGCCCGGTACTCTTCACTACCAACTGCATTGTTCCTCCCAGACCAACAACAACTTATGCCAACAGGATCTACACCACCGGAGCTTCTGGTTTCCCGGGATTTATACATATCGGAGAAAGACCTCAGGGCGGTTCAAAAGATTTCTCTCAGATTATTGAACACGCAAAGAGGTGTGCTCCTCCCACAGAGATTGAGAAAGGAGAAATCGTTGGAGGTTTTGCTCACGCTCAGGTATTTGCTCTTGCAGACAAGGTTGTAGAAGCTGTAAAATCAGGAGCAATTAGAAAGTTTTTTGTTATGGCCGGCTGCGACGGAAGGATGAAGGACAGGTCATACTACACCGAATTTGCTCAGGCATTGCCCAAGGATACTGTTATCCTTACCGCAGGTTGTGCAAAGTATCGCTACAACAAACTGCAGCTGGGCGATATCGGAGGTATTCCCCGTGTACTTGACGCAGGTCAGTGCAACGACTCATACTCTCTTGCAGTTATAGCTCTTAAGCTTAAAGAGATATTTAATGCCAATGATGTAAATGATCTTCCGATTGCTTATAATATTGCCTGGTATGAACAGAAGGCTGTTATCGTTCTTCTTGCACTTCTTTCTCTGGGAGTTAAAAACATACATCTGGGCCCAACACTTCCTGGCTTCCTTTCGCCAAACGTAGCAAATGTGTTGGTGAAAAACTTCGGGATTGCTCCTATAGGTACGGTTGACGATGATATCAAGTTGTTTTTAGGAGAATAATCAGTATATCAAACAATTATTGATCCAATGTTTCTGGAGGCGGCCTGGTAAAGACCGCCTCTTTTTTAATTTCAACAATAATCACTACTTTTGCGCACAATTTTAAATGTATGAGCGATAATAATCTGTTGTCAAAATTATCAGGGTTGAAGGAGAAACACGAGAGTATCTCTCAACAAATATCCGAGCCATCTGCGATGTCGGATATGAAGAGATATGTCTCCCTGAACAAGGAGTACCGGGAGCTGGGCCCGATAATTGAGGCGGGGGAGAAGTACCGTACAATGGTAAATGACTATGACGGAGCAAAGGATATTCTTCAGAACGAGAAGGATGAGGAGCTGAGGGAGATGGCCAAGGAGGAGATTACCCGTCTGGAAGAACAGATGCCTGTGCTGGAGGAGCAGATAAAGTTGTTGTTGATACCTGCTGATCCGCAGGATTCAAAAAATGCAATCGTCGAGATTCGTGCCGGTGCTGGGGGAGATGAAGCCTCCATCTTTGCCGGAGATTTGTTCAGGATGTATGCAAAATTTGCTGAGAGAAAGGGGTGGAAACTGGAGATTACAAGTCAGAGCGAGGGTACATCAGGAGGTTTCAAGGAGCTTATATGCCAGATATCCGGAAACGGCGTTTACGGTGTACTCAAATATGAAAGCGGAGTCCACCGGGTTCAGCGGGTGCCTCAGACAGAGACTCAGGGCAGAGTGCATACATCTGCAGCATCTGTCGCAGTGTTACCCGAGGCAGATGAGTTTGATATAGAGCTGAATATAAGTGATGTAAGAAAAGATACATTCTGCTCTTCAGGACCTGGAGGTCAGTCTGTGAATACAACCTACTCTGCAATCAGGCTTACACACATACCAACCGGGATTGTGGTTCAGTGCCAGGATGAGAAGTCTCAGCTCAAGAACTACGACAAGGCTTTGACAGAACTTAGAACAAGATTGTATAATCTTGAATATGAAAAGTATCTGAATGAGATATCCGCAAAGAGAAAGACTATGGTTTCCACAGGAGACCGTTCAGCCAAGATACGCACTTACAATTATCCTCAGTCGCGGGTTACAGACCACAGAATTAACTACACAATGTACAATCTGACTGTATTTATGGATGGTGCTATACAGGAACTAATAGACCACTTGCAGATTGCAGAAAATGCTGAGAGACTGAAAGCTTCAGGCGAATAGATGACATACAACGAATTATACGAAAATATCAGGAAGAAGGGGAGTTTTCTCTGTATTGGACTGGATTCAGATCTCAGACAGATTCCGGAACACATTCGCAGAAACAGCTCAGAGCCATTGTTTGAGTTTAACAAGGCGATAATTGATGCAACTTCCAGGTATGCTGTAGCTTATAAGCCAAACCTTGCCTTTTATGAGGCAGAGGGTGCCGATGGGTGGAGACAACTGGCGATGACTTTGGATTACATAAGGTACAAAGATCCTTCGCTGTTTATCATTGCGGATGCCAAAAGGGGGGATATCGGAAACACCGCAGGACTTTACGCAAAAAGCTTTTTTGAAAACCTGGAGTGCGATGCCGTTACAATAGCTCCCTATATGGGCAGAGATTCAGTTGAACCTTTTTACAAATACAAGGGAAAATGGGTGATAATTCTTGCCCTCACATCCAACCCCTCTGCTGATGATTTTGAAACCCTTCCCGTTCCGGGAGTGATTCAGATACTGGAAGATTCTGCTCTTTACGAGAGCGACCCAATTTTATACAGAGAACCAAACTACTCTACCGAACCTCTTTACAAGACTGTTATAGACAAAGCTATGAAGTGGGGCAGCACAGAGAATACAATGTTTGTCGTAGGAGCCACCAGAGCCATAAAGCTGGCAGAAATCAGAGAGTATTGTCCTCACCACTTTTTTCTTGTTCCCGGTGTGGGAACACAGGGGGGAAGCATTGCAGATGTAGCAAGGTTTGGATTGAACAACAGATGCGGCCTTATCGTAAACATAAGCAGGAACATAATATTTGCATCAAAGGGAGAAGATTTTGCCCTTGCTGCTGCCAGAAAGGCTGCCGAGGCAGCCGGTGAGATGTGTCAGATTCTCTCCAGACATCAGATGGTATAGGGAATTTCTGCCGGATCTTTCACAACCTTGACTCCTGCATTTTTCAAAGCAGATATCTTGCCTGAAGCTGTGCCGCTGCCACTTGAAATTATTGCTCCGGCGTGTCCCATTCTCTTTCCTTCGGGAGCGGTTGCCCCGGCAATAAAAGCTACCACCGGCTTAGTGATGTTTCCGGCAATGTACTCAGCAGCCTTCTCCTCTGAATCACCCCCAATTTCTCCTATCATTACTATAGAGTCTGTTTCCGGATCATCCTGGAACATTTTTAAAAGATCTCTAAAGTACAATCCGGCTACAGGATCACCACCGACTCCAATAGCAGTTGATTGTCCTATACCGTTCATAGTGAGGCTGTAAACAACTTCGTAGGTTAGTGTGCCACTTCTTGATATTACGCCTGTTCTTCCCGGCATAAAGATATGCCCCGGCATTATTCCGATAAGACTCTCGCCGGGAGTAACAAGTCCGGGACAATTGGGTCCCAGAATAGAAGACCCCAGAGCCGTTGCATAATGTCTGGCTGCAACTATATCAAGCGTTGGAACTCCCTCGGTAACAATTATTATTAGCTTAATTCCCGCATCGGCTGATTCCATCACTGCGTCCTTAACAAATGCAGGGGGTACAAAAATTATCGAGGTATCGGCCTTCTCTTGTTTTACGGCTTGATAGACAGTGTTATATACTGGAATTCCTTCTACAGAAGTGCCGCCTTTGCCCGGTGATGTGCCTGCCACAACGTTGGTTCCGTAGTTCTTCATTCTGGTTGCGTGAAAACTTCCGTCTCTTCCGGTGATCCCCTGCACCAGAACTCTTGTATTTTTATTTATAAGTATGCTCATCTTAGGTATTTTTTTTATGACCTGCCCAGTTCAATTGCTTTGTTTATGGCATCTCTCATTGTGGAGGCTATGTGGAATTTTGAACCGGAAAGAATCTGATGTCCCTCTTTTTCATTTGTGCCTGTTAATCTTACTACAACAGGAATATTGGTTTCTATCTGATCAAAGGCCATTTTCAGTCCCCTGGCAACATCGTCGCAGCGGGTTATCCCTCCAAAAATATTGATCAGCACAACCTTGACACTCTTGTCGCCAAGTAAAAATTTCATTGCATTCACAACCTTCTGAGGATTTGAGCTACCTCCGATATCCAGAAAGTTTGCAGCCTTTCCACCGTAAAGATTAACCATATCCATAGTGGTCATTGCAAGTCCGGCTCCGTTAACCATACATCCGATATCTCCCTTGAGTTTTATATAGCTAAAACCGTGAGATTTTGCCTCTATCTCCTTTGCTTCTTCATCATCCGGTGCCAGCATAGCTGCTACTTCGCTTTGGCGGTAGAGAGCATTTTCGTCAAAGTTCATTTTTGCATCCAGAGCCAGAAGTTCTCCTTTTTTTGTGATAACCAGAGGATTTATCTCCACAAGAGAGGCATCCAGATTAACCATAATCTTATAAAGGTTCTTTATGACTCCGGCACCCTTTACAATGTGTTCATAATCATCGAACAAAAATGAGGCAGCTTTTTTGGCCAGAAAATCCGGAATGCCAACAAATGGAAATATTGAAATCTTTTCGATTTTCTCAGGAGTTGTCTTTGCCACGTGTTCTATGTCTACACCACCTTCGCGGCTGAGAATCATCACTGTGCTCTTTGATCCTCTGTCAATCACGAAGCTTAGATAGTACTCGGATTTTATCTCCGCAGCAGGAGCAACCAGTACCATATTTACCTCAAGTCCGTTTATCCTGAGACCTAGTATCTTTTTTGCAGCAGATTCCACTTGCTCCTCATCGGCAGCGAGTGCAATTCCACCGGCTTTTCCTCTTCCCCCGGACAGTACCTGGGCTTTTATAACTACTTTTCCCGCACCAAGTTTCCGGTATGCTTCCACTGCTTCCGGTACACTTTTGCAAAGAATGCCATTTACAGAAGGTATTCCGTATTTTCGGAATATTTCGTGGGCTTGGTATTCCTGAATCTTCATAAGAATCTATTTGGGATAAAATTAAGAAAAATTTTATATATAATTTGTATCTTTGACTCTTTAACAAACAAAAAATGTCATTGTTTAAAATATTCAGTTCAAGATCAGAAGAGGGGAGAAAAGCACTTGACCAAGGGCTCGAAAAGACCAGAAAAGGACTTTTCGACAAGCTGGCAAGAGCTGTGACAGGCAAGTCAAAAGTTGACGACGAAACTCTTGACTCTATAGAAGAGGCCTTAGTCGCTTCTGATGTAGGTGTTGAGACTACGCTCAAAATCATCGAGAGTCTGGAGGAGAGGGTGGCACGTGATAAATTTCTGAACGTTTCTGAATTAAATTCGATATTAAAGGAAGAGATTGAGACTTTGCTCTGTGCAGAGAACATCACAGAATCAGGAGAACCGTTTGATTTTTCTGTTAAGCCTTATGTGATAATGGTTGTAGGTGTTAACGGAGTCGGGAAGACCACAACAATCGGGAAACTGGCTCTGAGGCTTAAGTCCTCAGGCAAAAAGGTCCTTCTGGGTGCTGCAGACACATTCAGGGCAGCAGCAACAGACCAGTTGTCAATCTGGGGAGAGAGGGCCGGAGTGCCTGTGATAAAGCAGCAGATGGGCTCAGATCCCGCTTCTGTTGCTTACGACACATTATCATCTGCCATTTCTCAGGGCAGTGATGTTGTTATTATCGATACAGCCGGAAGGCTTCACAACAGGGTCAATCTGATGAATGAACTCACCAAGATAAGGAATGTTATGCGAAAGCTCATACCGGATGCTCCTCACGATGTTATGCTGGTACTGGACGGATCCACCGGACAGAATGCTTTTCAGCAGGCAAAGGAGTTCACAAAAGCCACCGATGTAACATCTCTGGCTGTTACAAAACTTGACGGGACAGCGAAAGGGGGTGTGGTGATAGGAATTTCAGATCAATTCAAAATTCCCGTGAAGTTTATAGGTGTGGGAGAGAAGATAGAGGATCTTCAACTCTTTAACAAAAAGGATTTTGTGGAGTCGCTCTTTTCATAGTTTATTCATTCATATCATAATCTGCTTATTTTAAAGAATATGAAAATTTCATACAACTGGCTTAAAAGATATATTGATCTGGATCTGCAGCCCGATGAGACTGCACGAATTCTCACATCGCTTGGTCTGGAGGTGGAGGCAATGGAGATTGTAGAAGAGATTCCCGGAGGATTGCAGGGAGTAGTGGTTGGAGAAGTTGTCGAATGTATCAAACATCCAAATGCAGATAAGCTAAGCCTTACCAGGGTGAACACCGGAAGCGGAGATAATTTAAGCATTGTTTGCGGGGCTCCCAATGTGGCGGCCGGCCAAAAGGTCTTTGTTGCAACTGTTGGAACTACACTTTTTACAAGAAGCGGGGCCGAGCTTACCATTAAAAGATCAAAAATCAGGGGCGAAGAGAGCTGCGGTATGATATGTGCCGAGGACGAACTGGGGTTAGGTGATAACCACGACGGGATAATAGTTCTTCCTGCAGATGCGGTTACAGGTACTCCGGCATCAATATATCTTAAACTGGAGAATGATACAGTTTTTGAAATTGGTCTTACTCCCAACAGAATAGACGCTGCTTCCCATATAGGAGTTGCTAGAGATCTATCTGCATACCTGAGATTAAATAAGCTGGGAGGAGGAATGCAGATTCCTTCAGTTGACTCTTTTGAGAAATTGCCCCGTTGTGAATCCGGCAAAAGTGCAGCAGAGATTGAAATCCTTACAAAAAAAGGAGCTCCAAGGTACGTAGGACTCACAATGTCAGGATTTAGAGTCGGGGAGTCACCCGACTGGATGAAGAAATTACTTTCGGCTGCAGGTATAAGACCGATAAATAATGTGGTGGACATTACCAATTTTGTACTTCTGGAGGTAGGTCATCCTCTGCACGCCTTTGATCTTGAGAAGATATCAGGAGGTAAGGTTGTAGTAAGAGAGGCAAATCCCAAGGAGAAAATTGTTACCCTTGACGGTGTAAAAAGGGATCTCTCAACAGAAGACCTTGTTATTTGTGATGCTGAAAAACCTATGTGTATTGCAGGTGTGTTCGGAGGTGAGGGATCAGGGATATCTGCTGAAACAACCTCTCTCTTTTTTGAGAGTGCCCTGTTCAACCCGGTATCGATAAGAAAGAGCTCAAAAAGACATAATCTTAAGACAGACGCCTCATTCAGATTTGAAAGGGGTGCAGACCCTGAGATACTGCATTATGCACTCAAAAGAGCTGCAATACTTATGAATGAGCTCACAGGGGCCAAAATTGCCGGAGATATTGTTGAACACTATCCGGAACCTTACAAAAGGGTTGAGATATCTTTGAACTTTGACCGAGTATGCAATTTTATCGGGAAGAAGATTGAAAGTGAAAAGATTGTAGAGATACTGGAATATCTGGATTTTGAAATTAAATCTCTCAGCACAGAGGAGGTTATTCTGCTTTCACCACTCTACAGGGTAGATGTAACAAGGGAATGTGATGTAGTAGAGGAGCTGCTGAGAGTTTACGGATACAATAATATTGAGCTCCCGGGAAGAGTTACGGCTTCGATAAATGTTGGGACAAAACCTGACCCTGAAAGATTCAGGGAGCAGGCCAGCGATCTGCTTACGGCAAACGGCTTCTTCGAAATAATGAATAATTCTCTGACAAAGGCAGATTACTACTCAGAACTTGAAACTTTTCCTGCTGACAAACTTGTGAAGATAATAAATCCTCTGAGTTCAGATTTAAACTCAATGAGGCAAACTCTTATACTTAATGCTCTTGAAGTTGTTCTGCACAATATCAACCGTCAGAGAAGCGACCTTAAGCTTTATGAGCTGGGAAATATCTATAGTCTAGACCTTAGTCCGGAACGGGAGGGGCTGTCAAGGTACAAAGAGGAGATGAAGCTTTCGCTCACAGTTACCGGCGTAAGCACCGGAGACTGGAGGGACCCTGCAAGCCCCGCAACCTTCTTTATGCTTAAGGGATACCTGGAACTTGTTATGTCAAGATTTGGCATTCAGTTCTCCTCTCTCTCGTTTTCTCCGGCACCCCGGGATATATTTCAGGAGGGGATGACCATCTCAACACCTTCCGGAAAAACAATAGGAATGCTTGGAAGTATAAGCACCAGATTGCTGAAAAAATTCGGGATTAAGCAGGAGGTGTTTGTTGCAGAAATTGATTGGAAAAACTTTACCTCTCTGGCAAAAAAACAGAGAGTACAGTTCAGGGAGTTGCCCAAATACCCTGAGGTGAGAAGAGATCTGGCTTTGCTTGTTGATGAGAGTGTTACCTATTCTGAACTGCGCGACACAGCTTTTGCAACTGAGAAAAAAATTCTTCGCCAGGTTGCTTTGTTTGATGTTTACAAAGGAGACAAAATTCCGGAAGGCAAAAAACAGTACGCTCTCGCATTTCTCTTGCAGGATCAGGATAAAACACTTACGGACAGATATGTTGAGGACACAATGAACAGGCTGCTCAATGCTTTTTCATCCAAATTTGGGGCTACTCTGAGATAAATGGCTGCCAGATACATAGAGAAAGTAGCAAAGTTTTTTTCGCTTGTGAGGTTTTCCCACACCCTCTTTGCCCTTCCTTTTGCTTTAATCGGATTCTTTTTGGCAATTTCTCAAGGGGCAGGAGAGTTCTCCTTTCGTCTTTTTGTGCTGATTTTACTTGCGATGGTTTTTGCAAGAAACAGTGCAATGGGATTTAACAGGCTGGTGGATAAAAAAGTTGATGCAAAAAATCCAAGGACAGCCACCCGCGAACTTCCTGCCTCCAAACTCACTTCCAGATCTGTGGTCTTATTTGTATTGATCAATGCAGCTCTCTTTGTAATTGTTGCAGGTATGATCAATAATACTACCCTTTTTCTTTCCGTTCCTGCACTTGTCGTACTGCTTGGATACAGTTATCTTAAGAGATTTACAGCACTGTCACATTACGGAGTCGGTCTGGCACTGGGAATTGCACCATCTGCCGCTTATATAAGTGTTACCGGGAATCTCAGCACGCCTGCAATGCTGCTCTCTGTGATTGTTTTCCTATGGTCAGGCAGCTTCGATATTCTCTACTCCCTCTCAGACGAGGAGTTTGACAGAAAAGAGGGGCTTCATTCAATACCTGTTTTACTAGGAAGGAGAGCTTCCCTTGTAATTTCCGCAGCAGGGCACCTTTTGGTGCTGCCGTTGTTACTTCAACTTTACAAAGTGACTCCCTGCTTTGGGCCGATCTACATTACGGGAGCATCAATTTTCTCGCTTTTGCTTGTCTATCAGCATACAATAGTAAAAGCCGGCGATATAAGCCGGCTTAACGAAGCGTTCTTTACATCAAACGGAGTGGCTTCTGTAATTTTTGCGATATTTACGGTTGCTGATATCTACATCTGACTGATTACCTTCTCCAGCCGTAAACAGCAACACCATCAAGCTCCTCTTCTATACGCAGTAACTGATTGTATTTTGCTATCCTGTCTGAGCGGGAGAGAGAGCCGGTTTTGATTTGACCTGAGTTAGTTGCAACAGCTATGTCTGCAATAATTGAATCCTCTGTCTCTCCGGAACGGTGAGATATTACACATGTATATTTATTCCTGTGTGCCAGTTCAATTGCATTAAGAGTTTCTGTCAGTGTCCCAATCTGGTTCACCTTAATCAAGATCGAATTTGCACACTTGTTGTCTATTCCTTTTTGGAGGAAATTAACATTTGTTACAAAAACATCATCTCCCACAAGCTGTATATCAGAACCTTGCACTGATGTCTGAAGTTTCCATCCGTTCCAGTCATCCTCAGACATTCCGTCTTCTATAGAGTCTATAGGATACTTGTCCACCAGACTCTTAAGATATTGAACCTGAGATGCTGAATCTCTTTTTACTCCTTTCTCTCCTTCGAATTTGCCGTAGTCGTATATCCCATCTTTGTAAAATTCGCTTGCGGCGCAGTCAAGGGCAATAGTTACTTCTTTTCCTGGTTCGTAACCGGCTTTCTTAATTGCGGCAATTATTGAGTCGAGTGCATCTTCTGTTCCGTCAAGCTTTGGAGCAAATCCTCCTTCATCGCCAACAGCTGTGCTCAGGCCTCTGTCGTGGAATATTTTTTTGAGATTGTGAAAAACCTCGGCACCCATCCTTAGACCCTCTCTAAAGCTTTTTGCACCTACAGGCCTTATCATAAACTCCTGGAATGCGATTGGTGCATCGGAATGTGAGCCTCCGTTGATGATATTCATCATAGGTACAGGCAGGGTTACTGCGTTTGTGCCTCCAATGTATCTGTAAAGGGGTATCTGAAGGTAGTCTGCAGCAGCTTTTGCAACAGCCAGTGAAACTCCCAGAATTGCGTTTGCTCCCAGTTTGGATTTGCCGGGGGTGCCGTCAAGTTCAATCAGAAACTTGTCAAGTTCAACCTGGTTGAGAGCACTCATACCAAGAATGGCAGGTGCAATTATGTCGTTTACATTGCTTACTGCTTTCAGGACTCCTTTTCCCATGTACCTTGATTTGTCTCCGTCCCTGAGCTCAAGTGCTTCGTTGGTTCCTGTTGATGCTCCGGAAGGAACTGCTGCTCTTCCGAATGCTCCGGATAGCAATTCAACTTCAACCTCTATGGTGGGATTTCCTCTAGAATCTAAAATTTCGCGTGCTGTTACATTACTGATTTCCATAATACGTTAATTACTTGTTTATTTATCTAATAGTTAATCTCTGAGCATATAGTCAATTGTGCTTACAACCCTTATCACCTTGATATGAGGAGTATTTGCATCCCTGTCAGAAATCGTGAACTGTCCCTGGTTGGCATTCTTGATTTTACCCAGTTTGCTGCCTGAGTCCTTGGCAAACTTTTCGGCAGAGGCTCTTGCGTTACGGGTAGCTTCTTCAATCATCCCCGGTTTAATTTCGTTGAGTTTTGTATAGAGAAAAACGGTTTGATACTCATAATCTCCGGCACTTATTGCCACACCTTTTGCCAGAAGCTCTGACTGGCTGGTTATCATGTCCCTCACCATTTCCACCTTTTCTGAAGTAACTGTGAGGACACTGGTAACATTGTATCTGTACCTGCTTACCTGACTCTGGTATCGTTCTGCATTCAGGTCAATTATCTTGGGAGCGGAGAGGGAGATTTCTGACTCATCCAGTCCCTTTTCCTTAAGGAAGTTGACAATTAACTTGTTTTTCTCGTTGATAGTTTTGTAGAGCAGCAGAAGATCGTCTCCGATCTCTTTGTAGACCAGCGGCCATATTACTTTATTGGCAGGTACTTCTACCTCTGCCAGTCCTTTTACTGATACGACCCTGTTTGATGACCTGAACGAATTGAGACCAAAGTAGATGGACAACCCTACTACTATCAGCCCTATCATTAAAAAAAGGGCAGAAAAGAGAGTTCTGTTTTCTCGGCTTCTTTCCATAATTTGGTTAATTTTGCAATTACATTAATTCAATAAATTCCGAGCCATGAAAAATTTTTCTTTTGCCATAGCTTTTCAGGGGTCAAATATACAGATAAACGGAATAGATACCAATATTGTTTATGGATTTTAGACTTAAGTCAGATTACTCTCCTCAGGGAGATCAGCCGGCTGCTATTGAACAACTGGTATCGGTGCTAGAAAGCGGAGTGACCTCTGCAACTCTGCTGGGAGTAACCGGTTCCGGGAAAACTTTTACAATGGCCAATGTAATTGAGAAATTGCAGAGGCCTGCTCTTATACTTAGCCATAACAAAACTCTGGCGGCTCAGTTGTACGGTGAGTTCAAATCTTTCTTCCCGGAGAATGCAGTTGAGTATTTTGTCTCTTATTATGACTATTATCAGCCGGAGGCCTACCTTCCTGTTACAGATACTTATATTGAGAAAGACTTAAGCATCAACAACGAAATAGAGAAACTTCGCCTCTCTGCAACAAGCTCATTGCTTTCTGGCAGAAGAGATGTAATAGTGGTTTCCAGCGTCTCCTGCCTTTACGGAATTGGAAATCCGGAAGATTTTCATGCAAATACAATAAAGATAAAGAGAGGTGTCAGAATATCCAGGAACAAATTATTGTACTCTCTGGTGGACAGCCAGTATTCCCGTAATGATGCTGAATTCAAAAGGGGAACCTTCCGTATCAAAGGTGACAGTGTGGACATTTATCCTGCTTACACCGACAATGCTTTAAGAATAATTATGTTTGGTGATGAGATAGAGAGCATTGCACTATTTGAACCTCTCTCGGGATTGACACTTGATGAGCTGGATGAGGTAACTGTCTATCCTGCCAATATTTTTGTAACCACCAGAGAAAGAACACGGTCGGCAATCAATGCCATTGGTGATGATATGGTCAGACAATGCAGCTACTTTGAGGAGATTGGCAAATATTCCGAGGCAAAAAGACTTAAACAAAGAGTGGAGTATGATCTGGAAATGATAAGGGAGATGGGATACTGCTCCGGAATTGAGAATTATTCCCGTTATTTTGACGGAAGGGCTCCCGGAACCAGACCATTCTGCCTTATAGATTATTTTCCTCAGGATTTTCTGACATTTGTGGACGAGAGCCATGTAACAATTCCCCAGATACGCGCAATGTACGGAGGCGACCGCTCCCGTAAGGAAACTCTCATCGAGTACGGGTTCAGACTTCCGGCAGCAGCAGATAACAGACCTTTGAAGTTCAGTGAATTCGAAGAGATAGTCGGGCAGAGGGTGTTTGTAAGCGCAACACCGGCTGATTACGAGCTGAATGTCTCTGAGGGTTTGATAGTGGAGCAGGTTGTACGTCCGACCGGATTGCTTGATCCCCCGGTTGAAGTCAGACCAACCAGAAACCAGATTGACGACCTGCTGGAAGAGATAAGGATTCGAACGATTAAGGATGAGAGAATACTTGTAACCACCCTTACCAAGAGAATGGCCGAAGAGCTTGACAAATACCTTACAACCATTGATATAAGAAGCAGATATATCCATTCGGATGTGGATACGATGGAGCGGATAGAGATACTTGAAGATTTTCAGACAGGGAGATTTGATGTGCTGATAGGGGTCAATCTGCTTAGAGAGGGTCTGGATTTACCTCAGGTCTCCCTTGTTGCAATCCTTGATGCCGACAAAGAGGGATTCCTCAGGTCTGAGAGAGCATTGACACAGACTGCCGGCAGGGCAGCCAGAAATGTGGACGGTAGGGTGATTATGTATGCAGATACAATAACCCAGTCAATGCAAAAAACAATAGATGAGACTGAAAGGAGAAGAAAGAAACAAAAAGAGTACAATCTGGCAAACAATATTGAACCAAAACAGATTGAGATGCGTTTGAGAAACATTCTTGGCAGGGAGAGAACTGAGTATTATGAGTCTGAAAGGGAGCCGTCGGTAATTAATGATCCGGTGATACTCAGCATGGGCCCTCGTGAACTTGAAAAAGCCATAGAAAAAGCACATAAAGATATGGAAGAGGCTGCTGCAGTTCTGGATTTCCTTAGAGCAGCCAAGTTCAGGGATGAGATGAATGCTCTTAAGAAAATAGCAAACAGAAATGATTAAGGAGAGGCTGGATAAGATATTATTGAATTGTTCGGAGGAGGAAGCTTCGCACATTATGCTCTCTTACGGAATAGCTGAGCGTGCTCTCGAACCGCTTTCCCGCGGAGATGGATCCCCTTTTATTGATCATGCACTGGCTGTTGCAGAAATTGTTGCCTTTGAGCTGGGGCTGATGCCCTCTGCAATTGCATCAGTTTTTTTGCACGAAGCTTCCAGAATAGATCCTCAGATAATTCCGGGATTAAGAAAGGAGTTTGGAGATGAGATAGTGATGATGGTAAACAGCCTAAACAGGATTTCTGAAATTAAGCCAAAGGATACCGGACTGCAGGCTGACAATTACAGAAAGCTGATTGTTTCCTATTCTCAGGATCCGAGAGTCACTCTTATAAAACTGGCTGACCGGCTTGAAATTATGAGAAGTCTCGATAAGTTTTCAAAAGCTTCTCAAATAAAAAAGGCAGCAGAGACGCAGTTGCTTTACGCTCCGCTGGCTCATCAGCTCGGACTTTACAATCTTAAAAGCGAACTGGAAGATATATCTTTCAGGTTCACCGAACCTGAGCAGTACAGGATAATAACCAACAAGCTCAAGGCAGGCGAGAAGGAGCGCGAGAGACTTACAGAGATATTTGTAAAGCCTCTGGAGAAGAGTCTGAAATCAGCAAATATCAGTTATGTGCTTAAAAGCAGAACAAAAACTGCCTGGTCGATATTCAGAAAGATACAGTCCCAGCAGATACCTTTTGAGAGCATAGCAGATATCTTTGCAATAAGAATTATTATTGAGACACCTCCTGAGACAGAAAAAGAGCTATGCTGGAAAACATATTCCATTGTTACGGAACATTATGCCCCCGACATTTCCAGGCTCAGAGACTGGATAACATTCCCGAAACCCAACGGCTATGAATCACTGCATACAACGGTTAAGACTCCTGAGGGGCAGGTTGTGGAGGTTCAGATTAGGAGCACAAGGATGGATGAGGTGGCTGAAAACGGATTTGCTTCTCACTGGTCATACAAAGGGGTAAAGAACGACAAGAGTCTTAATGTGTGGTTGACCGGAGTTAAAAAAATGCTGGAATCATCTTTCAACAACGATAAAACCGGAGAGATTCCATTGCAACTGGATGAAATTTTTGTTTTCACTCCTGAAGGTGATCTGAGAAGGCTGCCAAAAGGTGCGTCTGTTCTCGATTTTGCCTTTGACATACATACAAATCTGGGAATCAAATGTTCCGGAGCCAGGATTAACGGAAAACCGGCCGCTATAAGAGACTGTCTTGAAACCGGAGATGTTGTGGAGATATTCAGCAACAAAAATCAGAAACCTTCTCAGGACTGGCTATCCTGCGTAGTAACATCAAAGGCGAGGGCAAAAATAAAACAGAAGCTTAAGGAGGAGGAGACCAAAGTTGCCAGAGAGGGAAAAGAGCTCTTCGAGAGAAGAATGACCAACTGGAAGCTGGATCTGAACGACGACACTCTGTTCTTTCTGATTAAACATTATAAGTTTAAGACAGTTACAGATTTTTATACTGCTCTGGTGCATTCTGACATCGATCCTGCAGAGGTCAAGTCGCTGGTCACTGCCAGACAGCGTCAACCGGATAGTGCCGCCCAGAAGGAGGCACAGATTAACCTTACGTCAGCCGGAAAGGTTCCAAAAAAAGATGAAGGACAGGATAGAGATTATCTATTGATTGATGAAAAGCTTAAAAGTGTGGGATTTAAGCTTTCTAAGTGCTGCAATCCAATTCCCGGAGATGAAGTGTTTGGATTTGTGACCATAAGAGAGGGGATTAAAATCCACAGAATCGGCTGTCCCAATGCTGCGAGGCTGCTTGGCAACTATCCCTACAGGATTCAGAAAGTAAAGTGGCGGGAGAGTATTGCCGGAGAAAACTTTCAGGCGACAATCAGGATTAGTTCTTACACCGACCAGGGGCTCAGCCGTCAGATTACAGAACTGGTAAATAGCTTCTCTCTCTCTGTGCGATATTTTTCAATTAATGACAACAAGGGTATGTTTGAGGCAAAAGTTCAACTATATGTTCCTGATAATCAGGTTTTGGACAAGTTGCTATTCAGCCTTAAAAAGATAAAAGGGGTTAAATCAGTAAGCAGGATATCAAATGTCTGAAAACACAATAAATATTACAGGAGCCAGAGTCAACAATCTCAAGAATATCTCCCTCAAAATCCCCAGGGACAAACTGATTGTGGTTACAGGAGTTTCAGGCTCAGGAAAGTCATCCTTGTTATTTGACACAATATTTGCTGAGGGGCAGAGAAGATATGTAGAGAGTCTTTCTTCATTTGCCAGACAATTTCTGGGCAGAGTGTCTAAACCTGATGCAGACAGCATAACCGGAATACCTCCCGCAATAGCGGTAGAGCAAAAGGTAAACACCAGCAATACAAGATCTACAGTTGGCAGCGCAACCGGCATATACGATTATCTAAGACTGCTTTATTCCAGGATAGGAAAGACAATTTCTCCCATCAGTGGAAGAGAGGTAAAGAGGGATACTCTGGGAGATATTCTCAATTATATTTACTCTTTAGAAGAGGGAACTCCTCTCTATATACTTACTCCTCTGAATATTGCTGACCCCCGCTCTAAGGTGGAAAAATTGCTCTCAGTTAAGGAAGAGGGCTTTAGCAGGGTGTTTTGTGACAACAAGGTTGAAAAGATTGAGAGCTTGCTCACCGGCCAGATAAGCGGCTACAATGAGCTCTATTTACTGGTTGACAGAGTTGTTCTCAAAAGCGAGGACGACGAACTGAGAGATCGTTTGTGCGACTCCATACAGACTGCAATGGAAGTTAAGAGTGCATCTGTGCAGGATAAAGGAGTTGTTATTATACACACTGGTATTGAGGGTCATAAAGCTATGAGTTTTTCGACAAGCTTTGAAGCCGATGGGATTAAGTTCGAGGAGCCCACAGAACTGCTTTTCAGTTTCAATAATCCGGTTGGTGCCTGTCCTGTTTGTTCAGGATTGGGAAAGATGCCCGGTATTGACGAATCTCTTGTAATTCCGGATACTCATCTGAGCATATATCAGGAGGCTATTGCCTGCTGGAGAGGTGAAATAATGAAGAAATACAATGAGAAACTCATCGAGAATGCTCATAAATTCAACTTCCCGCTGCACAGACCATACAGAGATCTTACCTCTGAACAAAAGGAGCTATTGTGGAAAGGAAACAATTACCTTACAGGGCTCAACGAGTTTTTTGAGATGCTGGACTCAAAAATATACAGTAAAATTCAGTATCGGTATCTAAAGGCAAGATTTTCCGGTTGGAGCATCTGTTCTGAGTGCAAGGGCAAAAGACTCAGAAAGGAGGCGCTGTATGTGAAAGTAGGTGGTAGGAGTATTGATGAGCTTCTTGAGATGAGCATAGAAAAGTTGCACGATTTCTTTAATGAGCTTAAACTTATAGATTATGATAAAAAAGTGGGAGAGAGGGCAATGGAGGAGATTGGCAAAAGATTGTCGGCTCTGATTGCTGTCGGACTTCCCTATCTTACTCTCAACAGAGCTTCAAAAACCCTGAGCGGAGGCGAGAGCCAGAGAATAAACCTGGTAAGTTCTATTGGAAACAATCTGGTGGGTTCTCTTTATATCCTTGACGAGCCAAGCATCGGTCTTCACCCCAGAGATACCAAAAAGCTTATATCGGTGCTCAGGCAGTTAAGAGACCTGGGAAATACGATAATTGTGGCTGAGCACGACGAAGAGATTATCAGGGATGCAGATCAGATAATAGATATCGGGCCTGATGCCGGGATACACGGTGGTGAGGTGGTATATCAGGGCTCTCCGTCACCGGATGAGCCAAATACTTTGCAAAGAGGTTATACTCTGGATTATCTCTCCGGAAGGAGGAGGATAGACTTACCTGTAAAGAGAAGGAATCCGGCTGGATTTATTGAGGTCAAAGGTGCCTGTGAGCACAATTTGAAGAATGTAGATGTTAAGTTTCCCTTAAGGGTGCTGACTGCCGTGACAGGTGTGAGCGGTTCCGGTAAATCTACTCTTGTAAGGGAGATATTGTATCCTGCGCTTAACAGAAAAATCAATCAGTTTGGAGAGAAACCGGGTGAATTTTCATCTCTCGCGGGAGATTTGAACAGGATTACATCTATCGAATACATTGACCAGAATCCTCTTGGTAAATCAACACGCTCCAACGCAGTTACATATCTCAAAGTTTACGATGAGATCAGAAAACTCTTCTCTGAACAGCCTTATGCAAAGGCAAACGGGTTTGGGCACTCTCACTTCTCTTTCAACATAGAGGGAGGAAGATGTCCTGATTGTCAGGGAGAGGGGATGATCACCATTGAAATGCAGTTTATGGCCGATGTCAAAATGGTGTGCGAGGCCTGCAATGGATTGAGGTTCAAACCTGAAATCCTGGAAGTCAAATTCCACGGGAAAAATATCAATGACATTCTCAAGATGAGTGTAGAGACGGCTATTGAATTTTTCTCCTCTTTCCAGGAGGCTCACTCTCAGCGGATAGCCCAAAAATTGAAACCACTGGAAGATGTTGGTCTTTCGTATATACAACTGGGACAAAGCAGCAGCACCCTGAGCGGAGGCGAAAGTCAGAGAGTCAAGCTGGCCTCTTTCCTCGGAAAGGATCAGGCAGAGAGTTCCATCCTCTTTATCTTTGACGAACCTACAACAGGATTGCATTTTCACGACATAAAAAAACTGATGGACTCATTTAGCTCCCTAATAGAAAAAGGTCACACCGTAATTGTGGTTGAGCATAATATGGACGTGGTAAAATGCGCTGACTGGGTGATTGATATGGGCCCGGAAGGTGGAGACGAGGGCGGAAGAATAGTATTTGAAGGGAGGCCGGAGGAGCTGGTTCTTATGCCGGAGAGCTACACAGCAGCTGCGCTCAAAGGGAAAATGCAACCTGGCAGATAAAGTTGTAGATAAACCGTGCTCTGTTGACAAGTACCGGAAAGTTTATAAAATACCAGTCATCGGTAGGTTTGTAGGTGTGCATGTGAACACCTGATGTCAGAAGCAAAGATGGTATTCCTGCCTTGTGAAATGTGTACTGGTCAGAGGAAGTGTAAAATATCTCTGCAAACTCGCTGCTTCCGTAAAAATCAAAATCCAGTTCGGTGATAAGTCCGGCTTCCCTTACAGCCTTGACTGCAAGTTTTCTGTATTCTTTGTATGTGTTTGCACCAAGTATCAGCAGATAGTCCCTGTTTCTACCGGGAGGTGCAAAAGTGCATCCTATCTGATCGATATTGATATTACAGATAATATTTTTTTTGTCTATGGGAAGTCTTTTTAGAAAATCCAGAGAACCGGCCATATTGTTCTCTTTACCGTCAAATACCGCAAAGATCAGATTTTTGTTCAACCCCTCTCTGTTTTCTCTCATTGTAGCAAATACCCTGGCGAGTTCAAGCAGTACAGCCACTCCGGAGGCATTGTCGTCAGCTCCGTTGTAGATATTCCCCGCCAGTATTCCAAGGTGGTCGTAATGGGCTGAGATGAGAATATATTTGTCTGTGTAGTATTTAGCCCTTATCACTCCAATAATGTTTCTCCCGGGGAGAGAATCTATCCTGAAACTTTGGACATAACTGTTGCTGTAAAATGGATTGATGCTGCTCTCATTGAATTTCCCAAGTATCATATGACCTGCAATCTGGTGTCCCGGACTGGCCAGCCCTCTTCCCTGAGTTATATCATCGGAAAGGAACGAAACAAGTGATTTGAGCCTCTCTATGCTTATCGAAGAGGAGTATTTTATCAAGTCCTGACCGGATAAGATGCCGGCGTTGAGAAATATCAGTACGGAGAGGGATGCAAGGATGCGGAGAATCTTCATCAAGATTTGTTTATATTTGTCAAAAATAATCTATTTGCAGATAAATATGCAAAAAAAATTTAAGAAGAGGCTGGGAGTGTGGATAAAATATCTTTTTCTCTATGTTCCTCTTTTCTTCTTTTTCTCTACTACTCTTGCAGTTCTGATACTTAAGTGGGTTCCTGTACTGTACACACCACTTATGGCATACAGATCTGTTCAGTTTGCAGGAGATAGAGAATTTGATACCCATAAAACCTGGAAGCCCCTGGAGAAGATTTCTCCCTCGATGCAAATGGCTGTTATGGCTTCTGAAGATACCAGGTTCCTTGAACACAATGGTTTTGATTGGGTTGAGATTGACAAGGCACTGGATGCAGGCAAAAGGGGAAAAAGACTCAGAGGGGCCAGCACAATTTCACAGCAGACGGCAAAGAATGTCTTTCTGCTCCCGTCCAGATCATGGATAAGAAAAGGGATAGAAGCGTGGTTTACACTCTCTGTTGAACTCATCTGGGGAAAAGAGAGAATTCTTGAAGTTTATCTCAATGTTGCAGAGATGGGTAAAGGCCTGTACGGTGCTGAGGCTGCGGCTCAAAACCTGTTTGGCAAAACGGCACAGAATTTGACATCACGAGAGAGTGCACTGATTGCCGCTACGCTTCCCAATCCGCTTAAAAGGAGAGCAAACAGGCCCTCTCAGTATGTAATTTCCAGAGCCAATGACATACAGCGGCTTATGGGTATGATAGAGGTTCCTCAGTGGCTTAGGAAAGAGAGAGAAGTAAAGCGAAAAAAATGACTCAGGATGAAGAGATGGTTGTTTACAATATTTATGTTAATTGCAGTGACCGGCGGGTCTCTGTACAGCCAGTATGACAAAAGACAGTTTTTTTTAAGGGGAAGACAGTTTCTGATTGAAGGCAAGTATGCAAGAGCCATAGAAAACTTCAACATTTTAACTCAGCTGGATACAACCTTTTATGAGGCATACTTTTTCAGAGGGATAGCAAAATACAATCTTGGAGACTTTTTAGGTTCACAGATTGATTTCAACAGAACTATATCAATCAATCCTATATATACACCCGCATATCATTACAGGGCCATAACGCTCAGCAGGATTGGTAAATACGATCTTGCGCTTAAGGATCTTGAAGAAGCAGTAGATCTCCGTCCAAGTTACACCGGATTGTATTTCAGCCGAGGAGTGACCTACTTTCTCTCCCAGCAATTCGATAAGGCTGTCGCAGATTTCAACCATTTTATCAGATATGAACCCAAGGTTGCCGACGCATACTTAAACAGAGGAGCATCCTACCTGTTCCTGGGAGATACTCTGCGGGCTCTTGAAGATTACAATGTTGCCATAAATCTTGAAAGGTTTGAGCCGGAGGGCTACATCAGGAGATCGAGGATATTTTCTATGCAGAACAAACTCGATCAGGCAATAGACGATCTGAATCATGCGATAAAGCTTGATCCTTCCAACACTTTTGCCCATTTTAACAGAGCACTGGCAAGGTATAACAACAAGGACATAATGGGAGCTCTCGAAGATCTTGACCTGGTGCTAAAAGAAGATCCTTCAAATGCTCTGACTTTATATAACCGGGCGCTTATTCGTTCACAGATAGGTGATTATAACAACGCACTCGATGACTACGACAAAGTGCTTGAATTCAACCCAAACAATGTACTGGCTTACTACAACCGGGCATCACTTTTTTTTGAGCTTGGCAGATACAGAGATGCTATGGATGACTATTCCCAGGCAATTAACCTCTATCCGGACTTTGCAAATGCATATCTTAACCGGTCTTACGTCAAGAATCAGCTCGGTCAGTTCAACTCCGCTAAACAGGATTATGAAATTGCACAGCGTAAAATAAGGGATTACAAGCAGATAAAGGGTGATTCGGCGGGTGTCTCTGCCTTTGCCGACACTACCAGAAAGTACAACCGGCTCCTTGCACTTGATGCAGACTTTGCCAGGAAGGAGTTTGACAATAATCTTTTACAGTACAAAGATGTGGATATTCGGCTCAAACCACTCTTCCAGTTCAGAGCCTCAGAGTCTGCTTCTGAACCGGTGGCTCTGGAAAAAAGGTATCATCATAAGCCGTCAGAGGAGTTTGTCTCACAGATCCCAGTCCCTGCAAGGTTATCATCTGCCCGTATTGAACTTTCTCCCGACAGGCTACAGATACTTCTTCAGTCTGTCGACAAAGGGCTAAGGCAGTACAAAGACGCAAGAAATCTGTTTGCAAAGGCAATGTTGGAGTCAAATCTCAAACAATACAACACTGCACTTGAGTGTTACAATCAGGCAATCGCTTCAGAACCGGGGCAACCTTTTTACTATTTGAACAGAGGTGCATTGCAGGCAGAGATGATTGACTTTATCTCCTCTATTGAAAGTAACGTACAGGTTCTTACACTGGACAACGCAGGAGCCACCAGATCCAAGGTGCAGGACCAGATAACCAGAAGTTACGACTACACTGCTGCAATTCACGATATGAAGAGGGCTGCGGAGATTTCGCCGGAGTTTCCTTATCTCTATTACAATCTCGGAAACCTTTACTGCCTTTCAAATGATCTGCCGGAGGCAATAGTACAGTACACCAAAGCACTGGAGTTATTTCCTCACATTGGGGAGGCCTATTACAACAGAGGACTTGTACTTATTTATTTGAAAGATAAAGAGAAAGGCTGCATTGACCTGAGCAAGGCAGGTGAGCTGGGAATTGAGGACGCATACAGTGTTATTAAAAAATATTGTATTAAAGAGAATCCTTAGTTTTCCACTTACAGATATTTCAATTCTATTTTTTCCTGCTTTTTCTGAGACTGTTCAAAGATCTCACCAGAGCTTCATCTCTTGCAATATATTTAATTGCCAGTATTGTCAACACAAGTGATACAAAAGGAAATAGGGCTGTAACGCTAAAAACGCTCTCCTGAGGCCTTGTAAAAAAAAGGTAAAGTATCCAGATCTGATATGCTGCAAGAATTACAGAATTGAAAACAGATGCCCTTATCTGAACAATCCTGTGTCTGTACAGAAAAATAGAGAGAAAAGATATGATTGTTGAAAGGATTATCAAAATTAAAAATGGGGTGAACTGGGTATATTTTACCTGTTCACTCACACTGTAGGCCATTGTTGAAAAAAAATGGCTACCGTTGAGAAAAAAAGCTCCGAGCAGAAAAAGTGTCTGTATCCTTTGTACCATAATTAATTTTTTACAAATGTATAAAATAAAGGTTATTTTTGTAGTTTAAAGATATGACAAATGAGAGTAATCGAGTCTTCTGAACTGATAGTCAACAGTGACGGAACTATTTTCCATCTTCACATTTCACCCGCCGAACTGGCAGACACAGTAATTCTGGTGGGAGATCCCGGAAGGGTTGATATTGTTGCATCCTTTTTTGAATCAAAGGAATTCAGAAGATCATCCAGAGAATTCGTTTCTGTGACAGGAAGATATAAAGGAAAAAGAATGACAGTTCTCTCCACCGGGATAGGTACCGACAACATAGATATTGTTATGAATGAACTGGACGCTCTGGTGAATATCGACCTTGATAAAAAAATTGCAAAGCAGGAGCGCAGATCGCTTACCATTTTGAGAATCGGCACATCCGGAGCAATACAGAAGGACATTCCGCTGGGAACTTATGTACTCTCTGATATGTCTGTGGGGTTTGACGGGCTTCTTAACTGGTACGGAGGCAGGGATTCTGTTTGTGATCTGGAGATGGAAGAGGCTTTTACAACACATATGAATTGGCCGGTTTCTCTTCCAGCGCCATATTTTATCAGTTCCGGAAGAAAACTGGCAAAGGTATTGAGCGATTTTTCCACTACAGGTATAACTATTTCAGCTCCGGGCTTTTATGCTCCTCAGGGGAGAGTCCTTAGACTCCCGCTGGCTTTAAAAGATTTATTGCACAATCTGGAGACATTCAGCTTTAACGGGCACAGGATTACAAATTTTGAAATGGAAGGGTCTGCAATAGCCGGATTATCTGCACTAATGGGACACGAAGCTGCAACTATCTGCTGCATAATTGCCAACCGGTACCTGGGCGAGAGCCAAACCAACTACAAACCTTTGATGAACGACCTCATCATAAAATCACTCGACAGACTCAGCACTCTCTAAACGACTATGATAACCGAACAGGAAATAAGATCACTTATACTGCTGATGAGCGACAACGACCCTGTCGTAACTGAGGCTGTATCCCAAAAGATTTTATCCCTTGACGACGATGAGATTCGTCTTATGAAAACTACAATCATCTCTGATTTTGGTGAATTTGAGCAGGATTATCTGAATGATGCATTAATGGAAGCAGAAGAAACCAGAGCAGAAGAAGAGGTGCTGAACTATCTAAGTGGAGTTGACCCCTCTCTGAGCAAGGGAGCATATCTTGTTACCAGGCTTGCAGACCAAAGTGCTGACAACATATTTTTTGAGAGAACCCTGAGAATGCTTTCTGATGAGATTTCCTCGGAGATATCTGATAAAATGACCGAAGTTGAGAAAGTTGAAATCTTTAATCATATACTTTTCAAAAGGATGGGATTCCGCTACTCTGTTACCGGTATCAAACCAGAAAAAGAGAATACACTTTTAAATATGGTGCTGGAGCTGAGGCAGGCCAATTACATCTCAATTGCAATCATTTATTTTATGATAGCAAGAGAGGTGGGATTGCCGGTATATCCTTTGTGGGCACAGAAAGGCTTTTTCCCTGTTTACCTTGGGCCGGATAACAAAATGCTCTTTTACCTGAATATGGCCTATAACTTTGAGATTCTGCCGCGGGAAGCCATCAGGGATTTCATTGACGAGATGGAGAGCACTTACGGAGAGGATGCTCTGGTGGTTGAGAAGGATCTTCTGCTTTTGTCAATCTATACTCAGGTGCTTTCTGATTTGTATTCAAGGGAGGGCGAGCACAAAAAGGTTTTGCGTCTGGACAGGGTTCTGGAAGCAATGGGAGGGAGAAAAAGCTTTGGAGAATATTAAGAAACCTCCGGAACTTTTTTATCAGTTGCGGAGGCTCCGAAGTTTTAGTTTTTAGGTTAAGTAATAGCTAATAACTAATGATAGACAAATATAGTAAAATATTTTAATATTGAGCAGTTATCGGTTTTTTGCAACGAATCTGTGGAAAAACAGAGATCAGAAGAGGGAGAGGGGCTTCTCCTCCTCGAGCACATTCATTGTCACTTTATCGGTGAGTGTCAGCCTTTTTGTTATGGTGCTTGCAATCAGTATATCCGACGGATTCAGACACGAGGTCAGGGATAAAGCAGCAGGATTTACGGGTGATCTGACCATAACAGCACCGGGAGTTGATCCGGTCTCCGGCCTTTATCCGATATCGTCCGGGCTGTCATATTACGAAAAACTGCAATCTGTCAAAGGGGTGGAGAAGATTACCGGATTTGCCTACCGCTCCGGTATGGTTAAGAACGGAGATCTGATTCAGGGAGTCGTACTAAAAGGTGTTGACATGGACTATGAGTGGGATTTTTTTAAAAAATCTCTTTCCCGGGGTAGTTTGCCTGACTTCTCTGATTCTCTCCTGTCAAATGAAATATTTGTTTCTGAAAGGCTTGCCTCCCTTATGCATCTGGATGTAGGTGACCGGGTGAGGATCTATTTTATTGACAATAGTGTCAGAGTTGCCTCATTTCAGATTTCGGGCTTTTATGATGCTCAGCTTGAGGAGATTGATAAAACTCTGATTATAGCTGACATTCGCCAGGTAAAAAGACTGAACAAATGGGCTCAGGACGAGATTTCAGGATTTGAGATACACCTTAAAAAGGGATTTGATGCACTCTCAGTTAAATCAGAAATATTGAACATTATATACTCTCAGGCAACTGTTGTTGACCCTTCGGTGGAGGTATCCACAGTTGACCAGATGTACCCGCATCTTTTTGACTGGCTTAAACTATTGGATTACAATGTTGTTGTTGTGTTGATACTGATGCTCTCTGTTGCAGGATTCAATATGATATCGGGGCTACTTATTTTACTGTTTGAAAAAATATCTGTTATTGGATTGTTTAAGGCTTTAGGAATGAGGGATCTTGATATCCATAAGATTTTTTTACGCAAAGGATCTTCAATCTTGTTAAAAGGGATGTTGTATGGCAACGTTGCCGCTTTTACAGTTGCTCTGGTCCAGAAATGGTTTCATATAATTCAGCTTGATCCGGCAAACTACTTTGTTAAGGCTGTCCCGATTCACATAGATTTGTTAAAGATACTCTCCGTCAATATCTCAGCTTATATGGCAGTGATCCTGCTAATGCTGCTCCCATCGGTGTTCATAGCGGGTGTAATTCCCGGTAAAACTCTGGCTGTCAAATAAATTCTTTA
This sequence comes from Bacteroidales bacterium UBA6088, assembly GCA_002428635.1. Classification (GTDB taxonomy): domain Bacteria; phylum Bacteroidota; class Bacteroidia; order Bacteroidales; family UBA932; genus Bact-08. The sequence goes on along the minus strand of DIXE01000029.1, from coordinate 18,343 downwards.
TAATATTCGTATCTCTCAAGTATCTCATCCACAAAACGGATAGTTTCTCTTCCGTTAAACGAACCCAGTCTTAGGAGTCCTGCAGGTATGTTTTCGCTGTATCTCATAGAAGGGATTACACTTGCAACAGATTCCCAGTTGTTTGGGTTTGCTCCCTTATGCACGGCAAATTTTCGCAGATCCTCAACTCTTCCCTCTCCGGCGTTATATGCAGCCAGCACGAACTTGAGTGAATTTATTGAGTCCAGACTAAGTCCGCTGTACATCCTGCTCAGCCTCCTGATCATAAGTGTGCCGGCTTTAATATTTTGTTCCGGATCGTAAATATTCTCAATATTGAATTCCTTGGCAGTTGCCTGCCTAATCTGCATCAGACCGTGAGCACCCCGGCTGCTTCTCGCTTCCATTGAAAACTTGGATTCCTGGTAAATGAGAGATGCCAGGAGCCTCCAGTCCCAGTCAATTGTAGCAGAATATTTTCTTATAAGAGTGTCATAAGGTGAGAGAAATTTTGTTCCGGAAAAAATTTTTATCCCAGGTGCAGCCAGGTTCCTGTGATAACGGGACGAGAGGTCTGAATACTCTTTTGTTTGTTTGAATGTGCCGAACCATTGATTCATAGATTCCAACAGTTGGTAGTCTTCTCTTCTTACCACCCATACCTGTTTTTCACGGTTAAGGTCAATGCTTGATATTACTTCTGCCTGATAGATTTCCGGGATAGTATCATTTTCGGAGTCAGCGACAATAATGTCCATCTCCCGGTCAATTAGCATTTTCCAGGGATCTTCGCTTCTACAGGGTCTGATGTTGACCTGACACTTTGCTTTTACCGAAAACTTCTTGAGCAAATCATAATGAAAACCTGCTGCGTGACCATCCCTTAAATATATACCTTCAGGAATTTTTATACCCGCAATCAAGGTGTCACTATGCAGGCAGGAGAGGCTCCGGTCAGGGTTGTAAATTTCTGACGGCCCCATAAGCAGAAGCATTATCAGGGTAATAAGAGTAAAGACAAAAATCTTGGCGGGAGTTTTCATCCCATATTTTTTATTTTACGTAAAAAGGCCAGTGAATTCCGATTTTTAAAGCAGACTGAGGCATTATGTAATGGTTGGCCGAGAAGTAGTCTCCGTCAGGCCAGCCCTGTGCTGCATTTATGTACTTTACAAAAATACTTGTGCGGTGCCACTGGATATTTAAAAAGGCATCAATATACGGGTAATTACCTATCTTCCTGTCGCTCTGCAGGTAAAACTGTCCTAATGCCGGGTTGTATGAGGGAGCGAAGTATTGGGTGTGATATGTCACTGATGCTCCAAGCTGAGCCCTCATAATATTTTTAACAACATCAAACTGCAGATAGTATCTGAGCCTTGCACTCAATGCAGGCAGAGGCAATACCTCTCTGTTGGTGGTGTACTGGTACAGTACTCTGTTGTCAAAATGTATCATCCACAGTTTGAAGTTCTTCTCTATGCCAGCAGCAAAGATGCTTTCAGTGTGATTGTGCTGTGCAATTATTCCGTTCCTGCCGTAATACAACTGGTTTGTCAGAAGAGAATAACCTGCAAAGGCTTGCATATCAAATCCAGGTATATCCAGTTGAGCCTCTATTCTGGTCTCATTTATCTTTTCAAAGTTGTTGTTCCATTTGTAGTGGTTTGAGTAATAGCTTTGCTGGAACCAGTCCGGTGAAGTGACATCCATTTTAAGACTGGCGGTAAGATGGACAGGTTGATCAAAGGGGTAAGCCGACAATCTTACCTTTGCATTTGCAGTTAAATCTCCTGCATTGTAACCGCTCATTGTCAGTTTTGCAAATCCGCTCCAGCCAAAGTATTTCCTGAATTGTCCGGAAGCCCCGGCGTATAAATAAAGATTTGAATAGTTGGTGTTGCGTGAAGGCCGGAGAAAAAATTCCGGTTTGAAAATGTAAACATTATAAATTTCGTAGCCAACACCGCCGTCCAGTTTTGAAATAATTGCGTCCTGTGCCCAGGGCTGCAGTCTTATAAAGAGTTTGTTGTCCAACTTGCTTACCCTTGTAGAATCGAAGGAGAGATCCCTGTTGATGTTGAACCATCCGCTGTAGAGGTTTGCACCGGTTGTATCTGTACGACCGATTTTGTCGGTATAAGTGCGTCTGTATGAGGAGTATTCGGATGAGTGCCCGAAGTAGGTCACGGTTCCCTCTGCCGGGCTGAGGGTATCCTTGGCTTCTGTTCCGGTAGAATCATTCTTGTGTCTGTTTTTACCGAACTTTATGGGTATTCCGTATGAGTGAGTCAGAAAAAGAGTGCTTCTTTTAAGACGGTTGTCAGCATCCAGAAGTCTGAATTGGACTGTTTTTACATCTACAAGCGTATCCAGTATAATTTTGTCGTCAATAACACCTCCGTTCTCTGCTCGTTTGATCCCTTGAGAGATGTATCCTGCGTGCATTACATACCTCTCTCCCAGATAGTTTATTGCCGCAGAGAAATTTCTGTTGTCGGTTTTTTCCTCACCAAGCAGTCCCTCAGCCCCAAACCTTTCGTAATTTAGGGCAAAGTTAAGGTTGGGAGTGAAGTTCTGAGTGTGTAGAAACCTTATGTTGGTCTCCTCTTTGTCCCTGTTTGCGAATAGAGTTCCCCAGTATCCCATCTCGGTGTGAGGAGTTTTTGCATTGTAATTGGGAAGTGTTTCTGGAGTGTAGCCCCAAACCAGATATGGAGAAAAGTCGTTGAACTCATATAGCTTTTCTCTTAGGAAATAGTTGTGCAATAGTGTTGCAGACCCAGAAATTCCAAGATAAGTTGCGCCTGCATCTTTTTTAAGAAATTTGTAATCGTAAAAGTTTTCGTTGTAGGCAGTGTCCATTTTTTCTGGCTTTATGGAGTTGAGATACTGATTGAAACTCCACATTATTATCCTTTTATACTTAAGCGAATCTGGCAGGATGTATGTATTCAAATACCTTGGCTTTGCCCATCTGATGCTGTCTTCAAGCCATTTTATGCTGTCCCTGACTGCTTTCTCAGCCTCTCTCTCCTTTCTTTTAAGTTCCTTTTTGGTTAAAATTGTATCAACAGTGGACGGCAGAGTGTCTTTTACAAGGGTGTCCTTTATCAGAGTGTCCTTGTTCTGATGAAGATAGTTCACAGGACGGAGCCTGAATTCCCTGCCCGAAATGTGTTCAGGCAATACAACAAGGATAGCAGCAAAAGCAATGGCTGCAATAAAAAACTTATGTTTCCCGGCTTCTATTTTGAAACGCATATTGCCTTTATTAAATTAGGTTTGCACCTTTTATCTTTAACTCCTTCAGTGTCTTCAGATGGTTCTTGTAATCTACATACCCCAGCCCTTTCTTCAAAATATAAACTTTTAATCCCTCTTTCAAAAGATCTGAGACTGTTTCGTTGATGCAAAACTCGGTTGCTATTCCGCTCACCACTGCAACAGGCTTATCTCCTCCTTTAAAAGTGCCTGAGAGATTCTCGCCTATTCTCTCACGGTCTTTGTTTATTGCCTGAAAGCCGGAATATTGTTCGGTAGAAGAACTCTGCCCCTTTCTGAATATATTTTTATCTGATGGTCTCTGTGTTTCGTTAGTAATTTTTTGATAAAAGTCTGAGTGAACAGAACCTCCTTTTGTGCCTGCAATGCAATGGGGAGGCCAAATACCGCCATTTGCCACAAAGGAACAATGATCTGCAGGATGAGAGTCGCATACATATATCACTCTCTGAGAGGGATTTGCATTAATGTAATCTACCGATTCCCTGACAGCCTCCTCTGCGTTAATGCAGGCCAGGCTTCCGTCTATAAAATCGTAGAGCATATCAACGACAATATGAGTCACTTTTTTACTGTTCAGTTCCATAACTTTCTCTTATCTCTTTGATCAATGAGTTGATAAGGCTCTGCTTAAGGTCGTAAAGATCATCCGAAATATCCACCTTGTAAAAATGAGGATTTATAAGCCTTCTCTCTGTTTCGTTAAGAGATGAGAGATTGTTAAGATAATAATCTCTCCGCTCCTTTACCGGAATATCCTTGAGAATCTTTGTTCCGTCTTGCATCACTTGCTGCTGCAAAATCCTGTAATCGTAGGTTCCAGAGATGAATGTTGTTATTTTGGTATCATCTCTCTCATCTCTTATTGTAATTGTTTCTCTCTTTTCAATAGATTCTGAAAGCGAGTCACCCCTGAGACAAGTTATATCTGCCTTAAAGAGCCCTTCTTTGATTATTCTGTATGATACCTGAAACCCCGGGTTTATAACTTTTGCCTTGTCTTCAGACCGTTTCAGAACCCCCTGTCCGTCTATCTGCACCAATTTGTAAACATTGCCAAAACAAGGATTGTGCTTGCTGGTGGCAATTGCATCACCAACCCCGTAGGCGTCAATTTTTGCTCCCTGCTTCTCAATATCGCTGATTATGTATTCATCGAGTGAGTTTGTAGCAAAGATTTTGCATTTTGTAAGTCCTGCTTTGTCCAGCTCTTCCCTGCACTTTACAGAGAGATAGGTGAGGTCGCCGCTGTCGAGTCTGATGCCGTAAGGTTGAGGGTAGTTGTCATCCACTGTGGCATCTTTGAATGCTTTGATTGCATTCTTAATTCCGCACCTTAAAGTGTCGTAAGTGTCTACGAGCAGAATGAGAGGCTCCCCGTAGTGTCCTTTGAGATATACCCTGAACGCCTCCAGTTCACCTACAACTGTGCATCCGAATGCGGTAATAAAGCTGTGGGCCATTGTTCCGCTTACCGGAACTCCAAAGATGTCAGAAGTGAGAATGTTGGAGGTTGAGTTGCAACCGCCAATGTATGCGGCTTTGGCTCCGTATATTGCAGCCCAGGGACCGTGTGCTCTTCTGGAGCCGAATTCGTTTACTGGTTTTGAGGTTGACCTGGTTACCCTTGAGGCTTTTGTGGCTATGGCCATCTGATGGTTCATAATGCAAAGCAAGGGAGTTTCCAGTACCTGAGCCTCTATTACAGGTCCCTCCACAGTAATGATTGGCTGTGTGGGAAAAGCGATCTCTCCCTCTCTCATTGCATACACATTACCTGTGAACTTCATTTTTGACAGATACTCCCGGTAATCAGCATTTTCATCTCCCGGTATAAATTTTTCAAAGAAGGAAGAATCCTTGCTGCCCAGAGACGATATCATCTGCAAAACCTCCTCAATACCGCTCACAACAGCCCAGTTGTTATGGTCAGGAGCACTCCTGAAGAAAAGATTAAAAATTGCCCTTTTGTCAGTCATACCTGCATCCCGGAAGCTTTTTCCCATTGTGTACTGGTATTTGTCTGAGCAGTAGGCGGTATCTATTTTAAACATATTGTTTTCGTCCATAATTCTGACAAATGTACAAATATTTGGCCAGAGAGAGAATGTCACTCACTATCCTTCATAAGCCATAGTACTACAGCATCCTGTAAAAGATGAGCAAATATCACAGGCACTATTGAATCAAACACTATATAGAAAACCCCGTAAAAGATACCTGCCAGTGCAGGCTTGAGTGAATGTTTTCCCTGATATATGTGTCCCAGGGCAAACAGAAACGATGAGATGATCAATATTACCCATATTGGGATTGACGGAAAAAGCAGGGCAATTGCAAAGAAGAGATAGCCCCGGTATAGAACCTCCTCGGTGATTCCGGCAGTTACTGATACAAGTATCCATCCTCTCCTCTCAAGACCGGTTACAGGGAGCATAGCTCTCATCCCGGCGGGAATTTGCTTTAAAGATCTGCTTCTTGTTTCAGGATTGATTTTAAGGCTGAACAGGGAATAGAAATTATAGCAGATGTAAACAATATAGAGAGCAACAAATAGAATAATTATCCAGTTGTCCAGACCAGATGTTGACAGGTTTAATGGCTTTAATCCCAAGTGCCTGAGCCTGAATCCTCCAAGCAGAACAGTTGTAATGACAATAATTGTAGGAGTCCATGCCCAGAGCATTGTCATTTTGTACCAGTGTATCTTACGTGGCAATTGTCCGGAATTCCTTCCGGAGAGAATTTTTTGCTGATAGTAGCCGGACAGGGGATATGCAACTGCAAAAAGCAAAATAACAAAAAAGAGAAGCAGATATTGTACTGCTATCATTTGTACCTGTTGTAAGTATTATCTACAATAATACAAAAAGTTACCCTTAAATGCAAATGCAAATTGTTTTAATGCAGCTTTGTACTGTTTATGAAGGACGGGCTTAGTCGTCTGAATTGGTCTTTAATGCTTTTTTACGATATTCGTTAGGGGTCATTCCGGTTTCAGACTTAAAGAAGGAATAAAATGAAGATTTACTGCTGAATCCGCATTCATAACCGGTAGCCTCAATGGAGTAGGGCATAGATTTGTCAGAAAGCATCTTCTTTACAGCCTCCACCCTGTAGTGGTTTACCCACTGAAAAAAGTTTTTGCCAAGGTCACGGTTCAGAACCTCGGTCAACTGATATTTTGGAGTATTGAGCGCTTCTGAAAGAGAATCCATATTGAGTGCGGGGTCCATATACGGCCTGCTCTGCCTGAAGTAAGCGATTATCTTCTCTTTGATAACGCCCCTCTGATTGTCGCTTAGCAATGAGTTTTTGTATGTTTTTGCAAGTAAGGACATTCTGGGATTGAAGAGTTTTGTTAGTTCCTTCTGCCGAAGTCCGTAAAAACTGATTATATACACCAGTGCAAGCAGTATTGCAAAGTTTGTAATCTGGGTCGTGTGAGAAGTGAATCGTGAAAAAATTTCGGTAGCACCGGTGGCAAATATTGTCAGACAGTAAAAAATATAAAAGATTGTGATAAACATAATCCATCCCAGAGTTTCGTTGCTCTCTATGTTTGAGACCTCATTTTTCAATGCTACCCTGTGACGGTGTACGATTATGATACTCAAAGGCAAATAAGTTATCCACGAAGCAAGATTTGCGGTAATGAATGCAATTCTGTAGTTGAAGCCGGGTCCCGGTTCGAGTATTGTAAGGGGAGAGAAGGGGAGGTGCTTGTTAAAGGCAAGAATCTCGAAAATTACAAAGGGAAGCAGATGCAACAAGTGAATATATCTAAGAGAAAATTTCCTGTTTGTCAGAGATCTTACATATATGAAAATTACCGGATTAAAGAGAAGGAACGATGCAGACAAAAGAGAATTGTCGTAAATGCGAAAGTAAAGTGAAGTGCTCAAAAAGACAATGGACATCAAAAAGAGCCATCCGGACAAAATTCTGTCGGAGTTGTTCAGATTGTTCTTTGTCCCGATAAGTATCCCCGCAAAAAGACTTTGTGCCATCCCAATCCAGGATGCACACTCCAGCATATCCATAACTAAATGAACTTAAAGTTTGTATCCTATACTAAAAGAAACTCCGGAGTTAATCAATTTGTACGATTTTACAGGCAGTAAGCCCTGAACAGATACATTCGGACCAAAAGAAATGACGATTCCGTTATTAAAGGTATATTCTCCCCCTAAGACTGCTCCTGCACCAATTCCGCTAATATCCCTCTCTCCGCTGCTTATTCCCAGAATCGGACCTGTTCCTGCAAAAAGATATTTGAAAAAATGATACCTGACATACACAGAAACACCGTAAAACTTTACATTGCCCGGCCTGCTGGCTACAGGTGTGCCGATTGGAGCAGGATTAATCGTGAAGCGGTTATCTGTATATGAGGCAGTAAAATGAATATCAGTATTACTGCCCAGATCTCTTACCAGCCACAGACCAATGCGGTTAAACCCTCTTCCGATATAGGTTGGTCCTCCGATTATGTCACTGTCTGCAAAAAGGTCGGCTGATCCAAAGGAGTATGTGATTCCGGCAGAGCTCTTTTTTGACAACAGGATGCCAGAAGAGCTTGTCTCTCTCTCTTGTGACTGAAGTTCTGTGGTATAACCCAATAAAATGACAAACAGAGATATATAAAAAATTTTCATACTTGCCGGAATTTTATCAAATATAGACAAATTTTATGATGTTCAGAACCTGTATGCTGCTTTTCTCATCTCTCCGGGAGATTTAAAAGGCTTTGGAGGATTGAGGTAACGCTCAAGAAATTTGTATATTGTAAAACGAATTTCAGTTGCAATCTTTGTGTCAATCCGGTCGAATCCGTGGCCCCCGGGGGAGTTTTCGAAAATTTTGAATTCAAATTGCTTGTTATGAGCCTTCAAAGAGTCTATCATACATATAACCTCCTCTACATAAACATCGTTGTCGTTTGTGTTGGTATGAATCAGCAGCGGTTTTTGCAGCCTTGAGGCGTAAAAGGAGGGGGATCTGCGTTTGTACTCTGCCGGATTCTCTTTCAGGCTCTCTCCAATGTGGTATTCAGGGGTGAAGTAAGCCTCATAACTCTCTTCGTGTGAAGTAAGTCTGCTCTCCAGATCGCTTACCGGAACCCCGGCAAAGGCGCAGACATATTTTTCGGGATATTTAAGAATGTTCATCAGAGATATCATTCCACCGTGGCTCCAGCCGATGATTGCCACTCTGGTACTGTCCACAATATCGTAGTTATCAACCATATAATCTCTGCTAGTGAGAACATCCTCGTTTTCCAATCCGCCGTAATCGATGTTTTCATATACAGACCGGCCGTACCCGGTTGATCCTCTGTACTCCGCAGAAACAACTATATATCCCTGAGTGATAAGCTCCCTTACTATGTGGGCGTAGTAGGTGGAAAAATCTGCGTGTATTCCGCTGTGCGGAAGCACAATAAGAGGATATTTACGGTTGAGTTTAACATTTTTTGGGATAAAAGTATAACACCAGAACTGCAAAGGATTTGACGCAAACCTGTCATCGCTGCTTTTGGCTCTCCACCTGGGAGGGCCTGTCAGCCTGACTTTGTCTATGTGGGCAATGTCCCCAAGCTTGTTGTACCAGAGAACATCGTCAATCTTTTTAATAATTTCGTCCTGTTTGTGAATATCATCCTTTACATATTCATCTATATTCTGACCTTTTGCCTGGGATATTTCAAGCATTGAAAATAAGAAAAGGGAGAGAGTGAACAGAGTAAAAAAATTTGATTTTAGCTTCATAGTAATTAATTGGTTATTTCTGTCTTAGTGTTTAAGAGATAATTGATTTGCTTTTGCCTCCGGGACATATTATTAGCTTTTTAAAATATCTTGAATATAACAATCCCAGAATAATTAATTCGAGCCAGGTAATTGAGATTGCAGCCACCTCAAACCGGTACTCCCGGTTTATGCCGAAAATTAATGAAATAAGTGTGAAAGAAATGATAATCAGCACAAACCCAATAAACGATACCCATCTTACCGCCTTTTGATATATGTTTCGTTCAGGAAAAACAGGAATTAAGGCAAACAAAGAGATGTTCATAAATATAAATCCGATCTCTTCAAGGGCAATAAACACTCCGTGAGGATTGAACTGACTCAGAATTGAAACTCCATCCGTTTCTCCGGCCAGGATGCTCGGCTGAATTACAGATACCTGAAGAAAATAATCCACAATTAAGACTATCGTTGCCATGATTGCAAAAGAGACACTTATCAGCCCGAAATGCTTTTTATCCTTTTTTGCAGTTTGATAAATACATATTATCATAACAAGAAATGCTGCCGAAAGAATCATTGCCGGGTACATCCAGTAATAATCTCGTGGAAATCTGCCCGCAATGTCGTAAAAAGGATAAACAAAACCACCGGTTGTGCAAAAGGGGCCAGACAACGGCGGTGTAAGTATTGCGATTGTAAAAGTCAATATAGTCAGTACAGCAGTGACAATCGAGGCATAATAGCCAAATCTTAAGAAATTCTTATTTAATTCTGTTTTTTTCATATATCGGACGCTTATTGCGCATATTCAAAAATTTGTCTTCCTTTTATTGAATATGCACCGTTACCCAATCTCCTGTAAGAATTAACCATTGCTGTTGCCAGTTTCTCTGTGGGCAGAGGGCTGAAAGATCTGAATAGCCCTAAAGAGTTGAGGAATCGTAGGACTTTCACAGAGATGACCTCTGCTTTTCTGTCACTGTCTTTACGGACCAGGATAGGAGGATTAAATATGATAAGTTTCGGGAAATTCAACTTTTTTACATCTTCCTCCAGTTCACCCTTTATTCTGGAATAGAAAACAGGAGATTTTGCAGAAGCATAATCAGAAGAGACAAGTATATAGCTCTCTACATTGTTTTCTCTGGCAGCTTTGGTGAACTCATACTGGTACTGATAGTCAACTTTTTTCTGCTCAGCTTTGCTGCCGGCAGCCCTGAGTGTAGTCCCCAGACAGGAGAATAAAACGTCGCCTTTTATCAGGTGTTTCCATTCATCGATCTTGTCAAAATCAATTATGTGAATATTAATTTTGTTGTGCTGAATGTCGGGCTTCCTTCTTGAAAATACCTCAATGAGTTGAATATCTTTATCATTTATTAGCACTTGCAGGAGATCTTTTCCTGTTGCCCCGGTAGCGCCGATTAATAGTGCTTTCATCGTGATGATTTGAATTAAATATTCTCAATTAATTCCGCTTTAACCAATTCGTATGCAGGTAGAGGTTCGTATGTTTGTCCCTGCCGTAGCAAACCCGTTGTATCGCCCAAAAATTCAGGGTCGTTTATCTTGGCTTCCATATTCAGGATAAACTCTCTCTGGCTGGGCGGGTTGTCAACCGAGAATTTCATGTACTCCCGGTAACAGTTTAAAAGCAAATCTTTATCGAGCGAAGGATTGCGTTTAAGGGCAATATACAAGTCGTATAAATCACGGCCTTTTTTACGTTGGTACAATGCACGCAATTTGGTACCCAAGAATTCTTCCAATTTATATGTAGTAAGGTTACAACTGCCTTTAAACCATTTTGAATTGACCTCAAAAGGCACTTTAATCAAATCACTTACCGTGAAATGCTCACGGGTATTGGTTTCCACTTTTAACCTAAGGTTCATCGTTGGCGGAAATTCAGACACAAACCTAAAATACAAAGTGAAATTGTGGACTTTGGGGCTTCGTTTTGGTTCACCCAAAAAAGCAAGCCTTTCCCTAATCCTGTCAACTAAAGGGCCAAATGGTTCTGCCGTGATTTGCACCAGGTCAATATCTTCGGAGTAACGCTGTTGAGGGCTGAAAAATAACTTATGCAATGCCGTTCCACCCCTGAAAGCAAGGCTGTTAGCCAATAAATCGTCGGAGAATATCTCAACCAGGGCACGGCAAATAACAAGGTCTTGTTCCACCTGTTCCATGGTTTGCCAGGGTACTTGTTGGTTCCATTCTGATATATATGCCGGTGGAATCATAAATCAATATCAATTTCGGTGTTTACAATTACTTTCCAACGATTGTCGGAAGAGAAGCCTTTGGTTTGCGCCGATGCTTTTAGCGGTATCCGGAACAGCCTGGATTTATTCTTCTCCATCGCTTTGTATAAAGTATTGGACAATTCGGTATTTGAACAGGCAAATTCCAACAGGTAACCCAATCGTTGAAGCGTGGTAACGGCTGCATGTGCCAGAATATCCTCATTAAAATCAGTAGGTTTAAGAACTTCCATCAATTCAAATAATACTGTGGCAGCACGGTTTAAGCCCCCAATACGCCTTTCGAACTGCACAAGGTCGGTAGCTGTAAGCACCGGATTGGAAATGGTAAGATACCCTGCTTCGGTTTTGCGTTTCTCTAATAGTTTTTCAGGAATTTTATCGATGCTTACATAGTTAATCTTTAACCCTTTTTTTTGAGTGGCACGCATGGCCGGGAAATTAGTCATTACATAATATTCCTGTGGTTGCTGGTGCGATGCTCCATGATATGCGGCAGCATTCAAAAGAGAGACATAATAAGGCCTTTCAAGAAACTGAAAGAATGCATCTAAAAAAAGGGAAGGGGGTAATATACCCTTTAAAGCATATTGTGGTGGCAGAATCAGGTAATACCCTTTGTAAACAGAAATAATTTTTCCTTTCTCCGTTAAGCGGCTTAACGCTCGTTTTAGGGCAATTTCGGTATAACCGGGCAATTCATTTTTAGCCGATTCAATAGAAAATGCGAAAGCTCCCCTCGATTGAAGCAGTTCAATCCATGTAAGAATCCGTATTTCTTTTTGCACGTCCATAAGAGAGTAGTATTTTGCGAAAGATACCATTATTTAGTTGTTATTGCAAAACATCTATCTTATCTTTAAGAAAAAACTTTTCATCACTTGTTTTGATAGTGGATATTTACTCTTCCCCGGAGCGATTCAAATGGAAGTAAGTATTGGATAACTATTTTTGTAACTAATTAAGCATCAAAGTAATTCCACTCCTTTGACCGACATATTCTGACGCTGTTCATCTGACCAGATGCCCACCTGCACCTCCCCGATGTGGCGCTTTTTGAGCATAAACATACAAACCCGGGACTGTCCTATTCCACCTCCGATGGTCTGAGGAAGGCGACCTTCCAGCAATAGTTTGTGGTAGAGTAGGGAAGAGCGCTTCTGACACCCCATGATCTTTAGCTGCCGGATAAGCGCATCAGAGTCAACCCTCACGCCCATCGAAGAGAGCTCAAGAGGGCACTCAAGAACCGGATGCCAGACAATTATATCGCCGTTTAGCCCATAATAACCATCTTCATTTGCAGAGCTCCAGTCATCGTAATCGGGAGCCCGTCCGTCGTGAGGCTTTCCGTCTGACAATTCTCCACCGATACCTGCAAGGAAAACCGCCCCAAACTCTTTTGCAGCTTCACTCTCCCGCTCCTTTGCCGTTAAACCCGGATATCTTCTGAGCAGCTCTTCTGAGTGGATAAATCTTATCTCCTCCGGAAGAACTCTTTCTATCCACGGATACCTTTCCGAGACGTCAGTTTCGGTCTCTTTAAGGGAGCCGTAAACTTTTGCCACAGCATCCTTTAATTTAACCAGAGTTCTTTCGTTCTCTTCTATGCACTGCTCCCAGTCCCACTGATCCACATAAACAGAGTGGAGGTTGGTGTACTCTTCGTCTGGTCTAAGTGCCCTCATATCTGTGAGAATACCTCTTCCGGGTTCAATGCCCATCTGCATAAGCCTGATCCTCTTCCACTTTGCCAGCGAGTGAACCACCTGTGCCCTCTGTTCACGTAAAGCCTTAACAGGGAAAGATACCGGACGCTCCACACCGTTGAGATCATCATTTATGCCTGTTCCTTCCAACACCGCAATTGGCGACGATACTCCTGCAAGGTTCAATTTTGCGGAAAGGTGTTTCTGAAATGACTCTTTTACCAGCGAAATTGCCTCTTCTGTTTCTAAAATTTGTGAATAGTTCATTTTATTTTTTTTAAAGGTTTAAGCAGATTATTATGGTTATGGCACAAAAAAAAACAGCCTCCCATATCGGAAGGCTGTCTTATGCATCTATAATTTAACACCTAATGCCACAACCTCCCCGTCTGAACAGGATTATTATTCAGATTATTATTGAGAAGATTGTTGGTGCGTTTAAACATTATTTGTGCGTTATTTCGACTGCGAATATAAAAAAAATATTTCTGTTACAATAGTTTTCCTGCGATAAATCCTCGATTCTTATCTTAAAACCGAAAAGAAGAAAGGTTCCAAATCTCAAAGCATTATCAACCAAATTCTGGACAGGGACAATGATGGCGATATTATGGATGATATCGCTGAATTGGGAACATCGTTTCTTGGCAGGATGTTAAAGAGAAAATAAGTTGTCGGTGTAGATATTACCCTGAGAAAATGCTCTGTCAATATTTGGACAAGCAGAAATTGAACCGTCTATAAGAACAGAACCAATGTTAATTCCGGCTCTGCAAAAAAAGTAAGTATCTCTTACCAATTTTTCATACCGGTTGATTTTTATGAAGGATTATTTCAAGTTATTTTCATAATCCCTGACTACAATTTTTGCCTTCTCGTAATCTTTACTGGAAACACAAACCGTCACCGCCCCGGCTCCTCCGGGTGCTGTGTACCAAGGATTTAATGTTCCCATAAATTCATCTTTCAGGAAAACCTCAATCTCTGTATCTTCCAGCAGGCTTTTTACCATATTTGCCTGTAATGCCGAACCGGCAAATACCTCTTTCATCTGAATCTCCTCGTCACTTTTCATAAACACTTTTGAGTGATTTAGTCCACTCTGAACGAAATTTTACAGTTACAGATCAATTAACTATTTGTATTGTCTCTTCCTGCTTGTCTTCAACTTTTTCAGGAATCTCCTTCTTTAAATCAAGGGCTCTCTTTTCACAGAATTTGCAAAGCTCTGTAATGTTTTTAAGTTCGCGAGCCTGTGGAACTGTTCCGCTAAAGATCTCATCTGTTACGCTTTTGTTGATAGCGTGACAGTCGTCATATAAATGGTATTTTGTGCCGGACTTTGTCCAATATACCAGATTTGTTCCTGTTAGTTCTTCTACTCTTGCAGTTTGTTCTGTGTATTCTTCTACTGACGGAGGATTAAAATCTGCTCCGGTAATACCTGCAATCAACAAGGCAACTCCGGCAATACCCCCAAGAATCCCTTTTTGCTTGCCGCTTAAATCTTTATTGGTGAGAATTACAATTACCAAAGGTAAAAATGCAATAACCGCAGTTACCATACCAAGCTGACTTTGCATAAAAAATTTGAAAGAATTTTGTTTGGATGCAGGGTCAAAGCGGTTAGATTTTTTCCAAAGTACAGATCCTATTATGGCAAGAATCAAATCAATCACAATCAGGGCGATGGTCCATAACATAAAATTAGGATTGGATTGTCCTCTGAGCACAAACCATATAGCTCCAAGCTGCGCTGCAATTGCAAAGAACCAAAGTATGCCGGCTATAAGACGCAGACGGGTGGCCTTCCCTTTTGCCTCTGCTGTGGGTACAAATGTTTTTTGAGTTTCCGGTACAGATTCAGTTGACCCTCCTTCTACACGGGTAATTTTTTTCTTTGTTGCCATAGTCTATTGTTTTAGTTTTCAGTTTAAAATTAATGATGTTAAATGTAATTTTTTTTCTGCAAAAAAGCAAATCATTGTCTCACTTGCATTCTAATTTTTTTCTTGTCATAAAACGTAAATATTATCATCAGCATCGTAGCAATTAATGCCATTACAGAACCAAAATAAAACGGAGCATTTGAATTGACCTTGTCATAAAGCACACCTGCAATCAAACTCGCAGGTAATAATGTAATCCCAAGTACAGCATAATAAATTCCAAACCCTGTCCCTTTTAAGTCTTTGCTTACAATATCCGAGATCATCGCTTTCTGGCTTCCATCTGTTAATGCGCTATATAATCCATAGAGCACAAACAAAAAGATAAAAACATTTAAACTATTAAATCTGCCGAAAAAATAATAAACAACGGCATATACAAAGAACCCAAGAATAATCAATTTTTCACGACCGATTCTATCCGATAATTTTCCTATGGGTATTGCAAGCAAAACGGAAACAGTATTAAATATCATATAGACAAACGGGATGTATGACTTATCGATGCCTGTTTCGCTCGTTTTTACAAGCAGCAAAGCATCCGCTGAATTACCAAGTGTAAACACGAAAATAATTATTAGAAAGAAATAGAACTTTTTGGGTAATTGTTTTAATGAAATCTTATTGACAATTTCACTCTTTTCTGCTTTTGCCTCTTTTATGAAAAAAATAATCGTCAATACACCCAGAATTGCCGGAATGGTTGCCAATAAAAAGATGTTGGAATAATTTAAGGGGAAAACGGATAGCAATAAAAAAGCTATCAAGGGGCCGACAATAGCCCCACTGTTATCCATTGCTTTCTGGAAACCAAAAGTTTTACCTGCTTCATTTTTTTTGATTGAGCCACTTATAAGGCTGTCTCTCGGTGCTGCTCTCAGACCTTTTCCAATACGTTCGAAAAAACGAAAAAACAGAATCTGAACCGGTATTCTTGCCAATGCATACAAGGGAGTAATAATAGCTGTAATACCATAGCCAATAATCATAAATGGCTTGTTTTTACCAATCTTATCACTCCAGTATCCAGAAACTGCTTTTAACAATGATGCAGTACTTTCGGCGATACCTTCAATTAAAGATATTGAAGTTTTTGATGCTCCTAAAGATAACAAAAATAAGGGCATAACACTATACACCATTTTGGTAGAAGTGTCTGTAAAAAAGCTTGTTAGCCCAGTGAAAAAAGCATTCTTCTCTAAGCCCAATATTTTTTTGTTTTTCATCTTATGTTTATTTCTCTAATGTAGCTTAACGGTTATTCCTGTTATTACATAAACTCTCCTGCCTCTACATCGCATATCATTGGATTGTTTCCGACATTTTGCCATAATTTCCTGTATATTTTTCTGTTTTGGTGTTACATGAATATGACAGTTAGCGTTTAATTGTTTTATAAATCGTTACCCTACAAATATAGTAAAAGTGAATCAATCAACATTTCGGGCAAACCACCAGAATACTATAACCAGCAATACACCCCAGATTGCTCCGGTACTGAACAGTATTTTGTATAAACGATTAAAAAATCTGCTTTTTGACTTAAAGAATTCAGCAGAAATCAGAAGTAATACATACGGTATAGAAAAGACTAATAGTGCATTAGCTTTAATTGCACTGCCGATATTCAAATTCAACAGATGATGTATAGCTCGTTGAGAACCACAACCGGGACACTCATAATTAGTAAGTACCTTAAAAGGACATCTGGGGAACAAGCCGATGTTTTCTGGATCCAGGTTGCCGTATATTATTATCAGAAAGACAAATAAGGGAATGACTAAACAAAAAATAACTATTTTTTTTGTTCTTACCATCGCTTATCCAACAGTGCTGTAAAGCTGACTAAAGCCACTATTGCCGCAATGTATATAAGAACGCCGGCCACACCTATCCAAAAGGCCCATTTAGTCCATTTCCCTGCTTGCTGCGATGCTTTTTGGGCCCCTTCTACATCGCCAACACTTAACCTGGAACTTACATTGGCCGCATTCACAATTCCTGCTATTCCAAATGGCATACAACAGAAAAGAGTTACTAAAATTGATTCAACGAGCCAAGTTTTTGGCTGTGGTTGATCTGAGAAATATTTGGGCGTCGGATTATTTAAACCAACTCCGCATTTAATACATACAACGGCTTTTTCATGTACTTCAGTTCCACAATTTGGACAAAACATAATTTAATTTTTTAAGAGTAAGTATTTCTTTTAAAATCAATTGTCCCGAAATTTTCTTTAATCATTTTCCTCATAGTAATAGGAGTAGTCAATACCTTTAATAAACATTTCACGATCGTTTATTTTGGTAGTAAGAGCTTGCTCCAAAAGTGTCTTGAGAGCATCGCTTTTGGTAGGGCTTTGCTTCATTGCGTTCATGTAGTCTTGTTTGCTTATCTTACTCCAATCTACGCATTTTCTGAGGTGTTTTTTTAGTATCAGATCCAGCCATATCCGGGCGCTTCTGCCGTTACCTTCCATAAAAGGATGTGCAATGTTCATTTCTACATATTTATTTACGATTTCGTCAAATGTAGTTTCAGGCATTGCTTCTATTTGCTTTAATGTGTCTCCTAAATAGCGTGATACAGCAAATTGAAAACCTCCTTTTGAAATATTTTTTTGTCTTATTTGCCCTGCAAAATCATACAATCCGCCAAACAGATAAGCGTGTATTTGTTGCATACCTTTGATTGTCCCAACTTCTATGCTGTTGATAAAAGAACTTTCAAACAAGGCATACGCTTTTGTTTTGCTTTTTCCGTCAATACTCTCTTCGCTATAAGTAAACCATTCAATAAAACGGTTTGCCTTTTTGCCCGGGAATTCTTTGCCTAAAGCAATAATACCGTTGTAATCCAACATATCGGTTAAATATCGTTTGCCGTCACTTGCTAAAAGTTTCAGTTGGGTAGTGGCACTAACCAACTCGTTTTTCTCTTTCTTTAACTTGGCTTTAAGATACTTCCAATAGTTGCGGGTTTTGGTGTAGTCGTCCTGATCAGTGAGCACAGATACAATATCCAACACGCTAAACCACCACCTGGTGTTTTGCTCGTCCCATAGGGCTCGTACTTCGCGGTCGTCAAAAAAACGTATGGATATTTTTGGTTTACTCATAATTTGAATGTTTCCATTCTGTCACCCAGTAATTTCTACCCAAAGTTATGATAATTTTCTAAGCAAGGGTATGATAATTTTAATCTTGTAGTTATTTACTGCTGTGTCACGCTAATATCAAGATTGCAACAAGAGCTACTTGAGAAAATAATGTATTTCGCTAAAAAGAAAAATTTTGAAATCTAGTGTCATGTCAACAATCATATGACTGATAAAGCCTTTTCAATTTGATTTGGGCATCATCCGTGGTGAACTGCCA
>DIXE01000020.1 GCA_002428635.1 Bacteroidales bacterium UBA6088 | reverse complement strand
TTTTAGTCATGGATGTTTCATAATACTTAAACGCTGTTTTTATATTTTATATAGTTGTTTATTCGTGCTTTTTATTGTATATCTCACTGTTGTTCCCTTTCCGATAGCAGAATCAACCCAGATCTTTCCTCCTAGATGTTCAACAATGGCTTTGCATATTGACAAACCCAGACCGGTGCCGGATACAAAATCGTCAATTTTGTAAAATCTGTCGAAAACTGAGTTCAGACGATCTTTCTCAATGCCTCTGCCTGTGTCTTCTACAAAAACTTCAACATAGTCATCTTTTACAGAGTAGCCGAATTTAATGTGCCCGGATTCAGTGAACTTCAATGAGTTATTTAAAAGGTTTGTAATAACCTGACGGTTCCTGCTCTGATCAATGGTGACAACTGCAGGCATCTGCGGCAGATCGGTTTCAATCCTGAGATGTTCATTTGAATAAATTTGATAACTGTCAAGAATCTCTTTGAACTGTTGGCTCAGATTCACAGGGCGGAAGTTAAAACTCATTGAGTCAGACTCAATCCTGGAAAGATCCAGAATGTCACTAATCAGTGACATAAGAATCTTTGAGTTTTCATTTATTATTCTTATGAAATTGCTTTTTTCTTCTGGAGTGTAGTCATTGTCTGTCAACAGGTTGGAGAATCCAACAATGCCGTTGAGAGGTGTGCGGATCTCGTGGCTCATATTCGACAGAAAAGCACTTTTAAGACGATCTGACTCCTCAGCCTTGTTTCTTGCATTTATCAGCTCAAGTTCCCTCTCCTTATGACCTGCAATGTTGATGTCCATACCATAAACATAGACATTTTCTTCATCTGTAGAATTGTCCCTGACAGATATCCCTCTTCTTTCCCACCATTCGTAATTCTGTTTGTTATTAAACCTTACCCTGTACTCAACCATAAACACCGTGGTCTTCTTTTCAATAATATTTTGGTGGCATAGTAAGAATTTCTCTCTGTCTTCTGGGTGAATGCTTTTGATAAAGAAACTCATCGAAACTTCCTGCTGGTTTTCTTCGCCCGCAAATATGTTATAATGGTCATCAAATAAAAACCTGTTGCTAAAAGTGTTGTAGTACCAGGTATAAGCTCGGGCAGACTCCAGCGCAAGATTTAAAAACCGTGTCTGCTTAAAAGAGTCAGATTTAT
Organism: Bacteroidales bacterium UBA6088; assembly: GCA_002428635.1. Classification (GTDB taxonomy): domain Bacteria; phylum Bacteroidota; class Bacteroidia; order Bacteroidales; family UBA932; genus Bact-08. Next base: position 57,940 of record DIXE01000020.1, on the reverse strand, counting down.
CGTAGAAAACAAAAACCAGCTGAGAGACAGTTCCGTCTGAGTTCACAACAGGAGAAATGCTTCCGTTGATTACCTTCGATTCACGGTTTGTGTAATTGATTCTTGTTGTAACGGGAATCTGAAACCTTCTCTTGTTTCTCAAAACCCTCTCCAATATTGCAACAACCGAGTCCTGCCCTTTGGGCTGAGATGTGTTGAAAACATCATCAAAGCCCTTTCCAATAAAATCACCTTCACTGCCTGACAACTGTCTGGCAGCGAAATTTATGTCAATTATACGAAGGTTGTTGTCGAAAGAGATAACGCCCTCACTCATAACAGACAGGGTGTTGTTAAGCACCTCTTTCCTCTCCTCATTCTCCTTCTGCAGCTTAAGATTGTTCCTCGAGATTCTTATAAACCTGAAGTGATAAAGGGCAAATATTACCAAAGAAGAAGTCAGAAGAACAATCAGAGAAATTATAAAATTTATCTCAGACGAGTAGCTGTCAAAAATACTTTTTTGACTGTTGATGTATTCTGCGACAGATGGGATGAAATCCTTTTTTAAGTTGAATCTGCGGACAACATTGTAATCTAAAATCAACCTGCTTTTGTCAAGTTTTTCTCTGTAGCAAAGCAACGGATTTTCAAGCACCTTGGCTGCCCTGAATGCTGTATGATAACCTGCATCCCAAACAGAGTGCAGGTATCCTCCCAACACTCCGGAACCTAACGACAGACTTTGAATTCCCAATATTGGGATTTTTATTCGGGATAAAAAGGGAGTAATTTTCTCATCACAAATATAGTTCCCTCTTTTGTCCAAAGACCAGGATGACAAAATCGCAAATGATCTTCCTTCAAAAGAGTTTAAATTTTTTATAATTGAATCGCAGTTGTCCGGATTAACCAGAAGATAGCTGATATCCAGATTTTTTTCGTGTTGTTTCAGAACAGTTCTGGCCTGAAGACTCTCCATCCTGCCGTATTCAACATCGTCAAAAAGGACAAAAACTTTTTTGGCCAAAGGAAAAAGATCCCTTCCAAGTCTTAAGTTCTGCTCGAAAGGATGAAATGTAGAAATTATTGAATAACGATTGGAAATTGGATCATCAACAGTTCCGGTAATAAGTGAGACAATCCTGATGCGGCATGGTATCAGAGAATCCAGAGATTTAACCAGATCGTAACTCTCCCGGTCCGGTGTGATTATGATATCGGTATTATCTAACAGTAGCTTGTTGGAGAGAGTCAGTGACAACCTTTTGAGCTTCTCCTCGCGCGAGAGAGAGTCCGGCCTGTCGATTCTCCTGGTGTGCACTCTGCAGTCAATATTTTTATTTGAAAGATATGAGGTGAATCCCGAAGAGAACTCTCTCACTCTTTCAAGTTCAATGTCCTCAGCATATATGATAAGAATTCCCCGACCTCCCTGGTTGCTGTAATTGTTTCTGGAGCCAGAGACTGTCATATCTTTTTGATCCTGACCAACAGCTGAAGTTGAGATCAGGAGCAAAACTGCAGAAACAGTTAAAAAAAATCTGTACATTTGAAGAAGAAATGATGAACTTACCAAAGGTACAAATTTTTATATTTGTATTTAAATATAAGTGAACAATTTAAATAATTGGTTATGAAACACGAACTACCACAATTACCCTATGCTGCCGATGCGCTGGAGCCGGTAATAAGCAGGCAAACAATTGATTTTCACTACGGAAAGCATCATCAGGCCTACGTGAATAACCTCAACACTCTGATTCCCGGAACACATTTCGAGAATATGAATCTCGAAGAGATTATCAGAAAGTCAGATGGTGCGATATTCAACAACGCAGCACAGGTGTACAACCACTCCTTCTACTTTTGCTCATTCAAAAAAGGAGGTTCCGCAATGCGTCATTGTGCTCTTTCAGATGCAATTGAAGCTAAATGGGGTTCACCGGAAAATTTCAAAAAAGAGTTTGCCGGTGCTGCAGCCTCGCTATTTGGTTCTGGATGGGCCTGGCTGGTAAGAAACGACAAGGGGGAACTTTCAATTATCAAAGAGAGTAACGCAGGTTGCCCCTTAACTTCGAATCTTGTGCCCATACTTACATTTGACGTGTGGGAACACGCCTATTATCTGGATTATCAAAACAAAAGGGCTGATTACATTGCTGCTTTGTGGAATATAATTGACTGGGAGAGGGTTTCAGAAAGGTATTGATCAGCTTGCTGAGATCCTGCCGTAAACTTTTCTTTTGAGCATAAGGGACATCATAATGGTTCTCACAATCAGGTGGACTGTGTAACCCAAATAGAGAGCGTGGTGTCCGATTGTACCTCTGAAAAGATAGTAAGTGACAAAAAACGATAAGGCAGATACTATCATTGCGTTTCTGAGCGATGCCGATTCTGTGGCTCCTATGAATATCCCGTCCAGCAGAAAAGCTGTGCAACTGACCAAAGGGATAACAATAAGCCAGGGGAAATAACTTCTTGCTATGCTGACTAAAGTTTCGTTGTTGGTCATAAGTCTGAACAGTGCCTCACCCTCAATTGCATAAGCAACGGTGGATATTAATGCGATCACCATTGTCCAGTAAAAGAGCAGCCTTACACTTTTTTTAAGAGAGACAATATCTTTTGCTCCAATATACCTTCCTGCCAGTGCCTCTCCGGCGTATGCAAATCCGTCAACAAAGTAGGAGTACAAAAGCATCAACTTCATCATTATTGTACTTATTGCCAGCAAGTTGTCGCCGTATTTCGCAGCAAGGCCCGTAAATCCGGAATAGACCAGTAAGAAGCATACAGAACGGATTATCAGATTTCCGTTGATAAGGAAAAAGTCTTTCATCTTAGAGAATTTAAAAGTGCCGGATATGCTTACCTTTCTGATAATCTTTCTGTAATATATGAAAAGCAACCCTGACGCAACAGTCAGCCCAAGGTACTGTGCCGTTAGAGTACCCAGTGCAATTCCCTTAACCCCCATATCCAGATAAATTGCATAAAAGATGCAGAACAACAGATTGAGTACATTGACCGTGATGTCAACAATCATTGGTGAAACTGCGTTTTGCATTCCTATGAACCAGCCTTTTATGGCAAACAGAGATAGTGTTGCGGGGGCAGCCCATATTCTAATATAAAAGTATTGTGTGGCAAATAATCTCACCTGTTCGGAGGTGTCAATCAGCAGAAAAGCAGTCTCAACAAAGAAGTATTGAATAACCCATAAGAAAAGAGCAGCAAAGAGAGCGGTTCCAACAGCCTGTACCAAAGTGCCGGCTGCCCCTGTGAGATCTCTTCTCCCGTAAGCCTGTGCTGTGATGCCTCCAGTACCAACCCTCAAAAAACCGAAATTCCAGTACATAAGATCAAAGAGCATAGTGGCTATAGCAATCGCACCTATGCTTGCAGCATCACCCAGTCTTCCCGCAATGGCGACATCCACCATTCCAACCAGCGGTACAGTAATATTTGCCAGTATGCTTGGCCCTGCAAGCTGAAGAATTTTTTTGTTCATCACTACCTGTATTTACCCTCCTCTTCCAACATACCCAGGTAAGAGCTGTATCTTTCCGGTGAAATTTCCCCCTTTTCAACAGCCTCTTTTACTGCACATCCCGGTTCGTGAGTATGGGTGCAGGGTGCAAAGCGGCATCCTTTCAGAATCCTGAGCATTTCCGGGAAATAATGACTCAGTTCCTCTTCTTCAATTTCAATCAGTCCGAATCCCCGGATTCCCGGAGTGTCAATAATGTATCCACCGGTGCTTAAAGGATGAACCTCATAAAAAGTTGTAGTATGCTTACCCTGAAGATGATATCCGGATATTTCGCCTGTCCTGAGTCTGAGGGTAGGGTCCAGACAATTGATCAAAGAAGATTTTCCGGTTCCGGAGATGCCTGAGACAAGTGAAAGTTTACCCTTGCAGACCTCTCTGAGCTCTTCTATGCCTTCTCCTGTAACAGAAGATGTTTCAATTATTCTGTAGCCTGCAGAGGTGTATATCTCTTTAAATCTTTCCACATTTTCACGGAAATTCTCCAGAAGATCCGATTTGTTCAGAATGATTACGGCGGGTACACGGTATGCCTCGCAGGTTACAAGAAAGCGGTCTGCAAAAGTTGTGATGGTCTCCGGAAATGCCAGCGTATAGACCAGAAAGGCAATATCAATATTGGCTGCAATTATATGTGCCTGTCTGGAAAGATTTACAGATTTTCTGATGATATAATTCTTTCTGGAATGAATTCTGGTGATTATACCGCCTCCGTCTTCCTGCTTTTCGTAATCTACAATGTCACCCACAGCAATCGGATTGGTCGTGTGTAGCTCTTTGATCCTGATCTTTCCTCTTACCACACAGCATACAGGATCCCAGACAGGGAGAGGGCTCACCCAGTAATGGCTGCCTGTATGCTTTACAACCGTTGCGCTCTCTCTTTCCAGTTTTTCCACGGGCACGAAGATACAAAGAAGATGCAAAATTGTATAAAAAGGATTAGCTTTGTTGTTGGTAAAATTTACTAACCATGTACACTCTTCAAGAGATAAGCCAGATAGTTGATAAAGCACTTTTAAATTTAGACTTCAAAGGGGAACCTGCTGAACTGTATGATCCTATAAAATATTTGATGTCCATAGGGGGCAAGAGAATCCGGCCCAAAATGGCTCTTATGACCTTCAACCTTTTTTCCGACAAGGTTGATAATTCCATTCTTTCTCCTGCACTGGCAATGGAGATCTTTCACGGCTTTACACTTATCCACGACGATATTATGGATGGAGCAAGTCTCAGAAGAAACCAGATGACAGTGCATAAAAAATGGAACGAGAACACTGCAATCCTTTCCGGAGATGTAATGTGCATAAAGTCATACGGATATCTTTCGCAATGCCCTCCTGAGAAACTCTCCGGACTCCTCTCTCTCTTTACTGTTACGGCAGCTCAGGTATGTGAAGGTCAGCAGGTTGATATGAATTACGAGAGAGAACCCTACATTACTATGGAGGACTACATTTCAATGATAGGGCTCAAGACTGCTGTTCTGATTGCCTGTTCGGCAAAAGCAGGAGCAATGATTGCCGGTGCAACCCAAAACCAGTGTGACTGCCTGTATCAGTACGGATACCGGCTTGGGCTGGCTTTCCAGATAAAGGATGACTATCTTGACAGTTTTGGAGACACCTCCACATTTGGTAAAGCGATCGGAGGCGACATACTATCCAATAAAAAGACCTGGCTGATGGTTTATGCCCTCCGTAAGATGGATCCCGGCCAGAACAAGGAACTTTTTTCCCTGTTTGACAACACTGAAATTGGGCCTGAAGAGAAAATTAAAAGAGTGCTTAACCTCTATCAGGCACTTGAAGTAAAAAATGCTGCCGAGGAGGCAATAGAGGAATATTTCAACAAAGCAGTATCAGAGATAGAGACAGCAGATTTTTCTGCTCTCCAGAAGGAGCGGCTGATCACATTCGGGAGGACGCTTGCTGAGAGAAATAAATAATCAGATAAAATTTTAAAACAGTTGCAATTATGACCTTCAGTCAGAGATTTAACGCTATATTTGACAGAACTGTAGAGGATTATCATAAAACAGACAATGTGGATGCACTTGTTCATAATCCATACGAAGTCAAGAGTCTTGATCATATGCTCTATCAAAAGAATTGGATAGATACCGTTCAGTGGCATCTGGAGGATATTATAAGGGACCCTTCAATTGATCCGGCGGAGGCTCTAAGGATTAAACGCAGGATAGATAAATCTAATCAGGAAAGAACAGATCTTGTAGAGGAAATCGATCAGTATTTTATTGGAATATACAGCAGTGTGAAGCCTGATAAAAATGCCCGCCTTAACACCGAGACTCCTGCCTGGGCAATAGACCGTCTCTCTATACTTGCTCTGAAGATATTTCATATGAGAGCAGAAACTTTGAGAGAGGGAGCAACCTCTGAACACAGGAAAGCGTGCCTTTTGAAACTGCAGGTGCTTCTTGCACAAAGAGAAGATCTCTCCGGAGCCATTGATAATCTTCTCGAAGAGATAGCCGTTGGGGAAAAAGTGATAAAATCCTACAGGCAAATGAAGATGTATAACGACCCCTCTTTAAATCCAGTATTATATTCCGGTGGAAAGTGATAAAAAACATATCATAATTTTTCGCTTCTCGGCAATGGGAGATATAGCCATTGCTGCACCGGTGGTCAGAGCCACAGCTCAAACCAATCCGGATACATTTTTTACAATGGTTTCAAGGCCATATATTGAACCGCTTTTTACAGGTATTCCCAACCTTAGGTTCTATCCTGTCGATTTTACCGGCAGATTAAAAGGAATACCCGGGCTTGTAAGGCTGTTCCTTTCTCTTATGAAGCTCAATCCAACACACATAGCCGATCTCCACAATGTTACCCGGACCTGGATTCTGAGAACGCTGTTCTTTTTATCTTTTGTCCCTGTTAAGTATATGAAAAAGGGTAGAAAAGAGAGAAGATTACTTACCAGAAGAGATAATAAAATACTTAAACAGATAACCCCTGTGTACGAAAAATATGCAGCTGTTCTGCAACGGACCGGAATAGTTATTCCTGAAAATGAGCAGATAATACTCAATGGGGGCAGGAAGTACATATTTCCCGATAACTCTGCTCAGAAAACAGAGGATAGATTTATTAAAATCGGAATCGCTCCTTTTGCAAAGCATAAGGCAAAAATGTGGCCTCTGGAGAGGATGGAACAGGTAATATCCACTCTTTCAAAAAATCCGGGGATAAAAATATTTCTTTTTGGAGGAGGAAATAAAGAGTCGGCTATGCTTCAGGCAATGGAGCAGAAGTACTCTTCGGTTGAATCAATGGCCGGCAGGCACTCCCTCTCCAAAGAGATTGAGATAATCAGAGAGCTGGATCTGCTTGTTACAATGGATTCGGCAAATATGCACCTTGCATCATTTGCATCAACTCCGGTAATTTCCATCTGGGGAGCTACTCACCCTTTTGCCGGCTTTTACGGATTAGGTCAACCGCAGGAATACGCAGTGCAGGTGCCTCTTGAGTGCCGTCCCTGCTCCGTTTACGGGAACAAAAAATGTTACCGGAAAGATTACGCCTGCCTTATGAACATTCAGGTTTCAGATGTGTTGGAAAGAGTAGAAGGTTTTATTCAAAAAATCAAAGATGAAGAACAAAAGAGAGATTAATCCTTCGGATATAGAAATCATGGCTCCTGCCGGCAACTTTGAATCTCTCACGGCTGCAATTCAGGGAGGGGCCGATTCTGTGTACTTTGGCATTGGGGATTTGAATATGCGCTCACACTCTGCAAACAATTTTTCTCTTGAAGACCTGCCTGAAATTGTCAGGATTTGTAGGGAAAACGGTGTAAAATCTTATCTGACACTTAATATTGTTGTCTACGATGAAGATTTTGCATCAATGGAAGAGGTGCTGGAGAGTGCCGCCAGAGAAGGTGTATCTGCAATTATTGCTTCTGATATGGCTGCCATTACTGCAGCCCGAAAACATTTGCTTCCGGTTCACATCTCCACCCAGTTGAATATCTCCAACATCGGGAGTTTAAGGTTTTACTCACAGTTTGCAGAAGTAATGGTACTGGCCAGAGAGCTTAATCTGGAGCAGGTGAGAAAAATATGCGATGCTATAAGCAGTGAGGGAATAAAAGGGCCTACCGGCGAGGCTGTGAGGGTAGAGATGTTTTGTCACGGTGCTCTCTGTATGGCAATTTCCGGAAAGTGCTATCTTAGCCTCCACGAATATAACTCATCTGCAAACAGGGGATCCTGCTACCAGTTGTGCAGACGAGGCTATCAGGTTACCGATCTGGAAACCGGGAGATCCCTTGAAGTTGACAACAAGTATATTATGTCTCCCAAGGATCTATCTACAATTAATTTTGTGGATAAAATCATAGAATCGGGAGTACGTGTATTTAAAATTGAGGGGAGAGCAAGATCTGCAGAGTACGTAAAAATTGTTACCCGTGCATACAGGGATGCAGCCGATGCGGTCTGTAACGGAACTTACACCAAAGAGCTCAAAGAGGAGCTCGAAAAGAGAGTGTCATCGGTATTCAACAGGGGATTCTGGGACGGCTACTATCAGGGAGCAAAATTGGGAGAGTGGAGCGATGTTTACGGAAATCGTGCTACACGTCGCAAAAGATATATTGGCAAGATAACCAATTATTTCTCAGACATTTCGGTGGTTGAGATACTGATAGAAACCGGAGAACTTAACAGGGGGCAGGAGTTGCTGATTATCGGCCCGAACACAGGAGTCCTCGAATTTACGGCAGATGAAATAAGGGTAGATTTGAAAAGCACCCAAAAAAGCATAAAAGGAGAATTCTGTTCAGTCGCTGTACCCAAGGGTTCAAAGCTCAGAAGGTCAGACAAGGTTTATATTTGGGAAGAGAATATCCCCATTAAGTGAAATCCTATGTCCAAATCAGTGAAATCCTATGTCAAAATCAGTTCAAAACAGTGGACCCATTCCCGAAAGGATTATTGAATTCATTCAGGAGCATCACCTGATGACACTCACGGTTTGCAGCAATGAGCAGTTGTGGTGCTTTCACGCTTTTTATGCCTACTCTACTAATGATGCCCTGTTTGTTATCTTATCGGAGGAAAAGACTAAACATGTTAAGATAATAAGAGAAAATCCTCAATGTATTGTAACAGGGGGGATTGCTCTCGAAACTAAAACTGTAGGGTTGATAAGAGGTCTTCAGTTTACCGGAAATATGAAACCCTGCTCAGGTTCTGTGTTTGACCCTTTTAGTATGCTTTATTTAAAAAAATTCCCTTATGCAGTTTTTAAAAGTGGAGATCTCTGGACTGTAAGTATGGACTATATTAAATTTACCGATAACCGTCTGGGATTCGGTACAAAGCTAATCTGGAAGCGGGATTAATTGCTGGGATTGTTCAAACGATTTCCCGCTTGTTATGAGAAAGTTTTACATGTCAGCAAATTTTGCAAAACGCACATAATTAACATTATATATAAAAATCGAAAAACCATAGTTTTGAAAATTACTCTATATTTCTCAACAACAGAAGATTGCAAAATTTGCTGTCATGTGGCATTTCCCGATGAACCATTTATGTTGGAAACTTAGCACATCAGAGAAAAATGCCGGACAACTGACACCGGACATAAGGCTATAAAACCTCAAATTTGACTTTCGAATGCCTTTCTGATCATCTCCACCGAATCCAGTTTTTCCCAACCGAAAAACTGAACCTCTCTTTTTACAAGCTCACCATTATCAGAAAATTCAACCTCCCGTACAAAGGGATCTCTGCCCATGTGGCCGTAAGATGCAGTCGATTCGTAGATTGGATTTTTGAGCTGGAACTTTGAGATTATTGCAGCAGGACGTAGATCAAAAAGCTCTTCTATCTTTTTTGCAATCTCGCCGTCAGTCATTTTATCCGAAGAATTCTTTTTTACAAGAGATGTACCATAGGTGTTTACAAAAACTCCTACAGGCTTTGCCACTCCTATAGCGTATGCAATCTGCACCAGAATCTCCTTAGCCACTCCAGCAGCCACCATATTCTTGGCAATATATCTTGCTGCGTATGCACCCGATCTGTCCACCTTGCTCGGATCCTTGCCTGAAAAAGCTCCTCCGCCGTGTGCCCCCTTTCCCCCGTAGGTATCCACAATTATCTTCCTGCCTGTTAGGCCGCTGTCTCCGTGAGGTCCTCCAATCACGAACTTGCCAGTAGGATTGATTAAAAGAGTGTATCCTTTTGTAAAAAGTTTCTGTGTTTGTTTAGGAAGGCGGTTGATTATTCTTGGAATCAATATCTTTTCAATGTCTGCCCTTATCTTCAGCTGCATTTCGGAATCTTTTGCAAATTCATCGTGCTGAGTTGATATCAATATTGTATGAACCTTTACTGGATTATTGTCATCGTCATACTCCACAGTGAACTGAGATTTAGCATCTGGTCTGAGATATGGCATCAGAGAGGTCTCTTTTCTGATTCTGGAGAGCTCCAGCAGGGATATATGTGCCAGTGTAAGAGGAAGAGGCATATACTCCTCGGTGTCAGTGCAGGCGTAACCAAACATCATCCCCTGATCACCGGCACCCTGTTCATCCGGAACATTTACCGGATTGCCGGCTTCGTCAAACTTTTCGACTCCTCTCCTAATATCTTCTGATTGTTCGTGAATGGCAGACAGAATCCCGCAGGAGTTACCGTCAAACATATATTCTGCTTTTGTGTAGCCAATACGGTTGATGACCCTTCTGGCCACCTGCTGGATGTCAACATAGGCATTTGAACGAACCTCGCCGGCAATAACTACCAGCCCTGTAGTGACCATAGTTTCGCAGGCCACTTTTGAATTCTGATCCTGACGCAGAAACTCGTCAAGGATTGCATCTGAGATCTGATCGGATACCTTGTCAGGATGTCCTTCGGATACCGATTCTGAAGTAAATAGATACGACATGTTTATAAAATTTAATAATTAAACATTATCGTGGGGATTGTGTTCAATGATTGCAACAGAAAAAGCAGAAGATGAGTGATCATTTTAGCATTTTTTCGTGTGGTTGCAAGCAGGCAAATCTCTCCACATTGTAACAAGTGCAAATGTAAGAAAAATTTAAGATATTGTTAAATTGTTGATAAAATAATTAAGTTGTTTTTAACTTGTGATTGCTTTTTTGTACTTTTGGGCAGACAATCTAACTTTATATCTAAATACTTATGAAACAAACAATTAAGAAATTTGCCCTGACAACTGTGAGCTTGTTTGTGGCCTTTGCAGCTTTTGCCCAGGTTACAACCTCATCAATGAGCGGACGAATTACAGAAACTAAGGGTGACCCAATCCCCGGTGTAGCCGTAATTGCTGTTCACGCCCCATCCGGCACCCAATACTACGCAGTTACGGATAACTCCGGAAACTACCGCATACTCAATATGCGTGTAGGAGGCCCTTATGTTGTGGAAGCAAAATCTCTGGGTTATGCAACCTACAAATCTGGTAACATCACTCTTCGCCTGGGTGAGAACTTTGTCCAGAATGTCCAGCTTACAGAAGAGTCTGTGAGCCTCAGCGAAGTGATCATCTCTGCAGGAGTAGTTAATCCTATTCTTAACAGAGACAGGACAGGTGCTTCAATGAACATCAGTACAAGGGAAATAGCCTCTTTGCCAACAATCAGCAGGAGCATAACAGACTTTACAAAACTTACTCCTCAGGCCAACGGTACCTCTTTTGCAGGCCGTGACGGACGCTACAACACTGTAACTATTGACGGTGCAGCATTCAACAACAATTTTGGTCTTTCCAGTGATGCTCTTCCCGGAGGTTCTGCACAGCCGATTTCTCTGGATGCTATTGCAGAAGTTTCTGTGAATATTGCTCCTTATGATGTACGTCAGTCACAATTTACCGGCGCATCCATCAACGCAGTTACAAAGAGTGGTGACAATACGTTTAAGGCTTCTGTTTATTCTTACCTCAGGCCAAAATCATTTACCGGCAGCAAGGTTGGTGATCTGGAAATTACCAATGCAAACGAGAGAAGCAGCAAAACTTTTGGATTGACAATCGGTGGTCCGATTATTAAAAACAAATTATTCTTCTTTGTCAGCGGTGAGTTTGAAGATGAGCAGTCTCCCAGCAACAGCTATGAACCAACTACCAACGGTGTTGGTGACGAGAAGAAGAAAGAATCCCGCACTACCGTTGCAGATCTTGAGCGTGTAAAAGCACATCTTCTAAACACTTATGATTATGATCCGGGAGAATACCAGAACTTTAGCGCATTCCCTTCGCAGAACTATAAGATTCTTGCAAGACTGGACTGGAATATTGCCGATAATCACAAATTTGCCTTCAGATACAACCGTCTGCAAAACTCCAGCAAGACTCTTACAAACGCTTCCAGCGGTCCTCCAAACGTATCCAGATCAAATTACTCCAGGGTATCTGAATATGCAATATCATTCTCCAATTCATTCTACTACAGCGACAATACAATAGATGCATTTGCTGCAGAGTTGAACAGTACATTCGGGCCAAAATTCTCAAACAAACTGCTTGTGTCATATACCGCAACAACAGATCCTAAGAGAAGGAGCGACAGCGAGTATTTCCCGTTCGTGGATATTTACAAAGACGGCAATCCCTATATGTCTTTCGGTTATGAGCTCTTTACATACGGCAATCAGGTAGAAAACAACACTTTCTCTGTTATTGACAACCTCTCGATAGCTCTTGACAACCACACTCTCACTGCAGGACTCTCTTATGACAACATATATGTAAACAACAGATATATCAGAGAGGGAACAAGTTATTACAGATACGGCTCGGTTGATGATTTCATCAACAATGCAAAACCCACCGCTTTTGGTATCACCTACGGTTATGACGGAAATATGCCTACCGGTGTACAAATGAGCTTTGGCCTGGCAAGTGCCTATCTGCAGGATGAGTGGCAGGTATCTAACTCTTTCAAGCTCACCTACGGACTTAGGGCAGAACTTCCTTTGTACCACAACAAGCTTATAGACAACCCTGTGATATCTGAGTTTGATTTTAACGGATACAGGATGGATGTAGGAAGCTGGCCAAACAGCAAACTCCAGATTAATCCGAGAGTGGGATTCAACTGGGATGTAATGGGAGACAGAAGCGTTCAGGTTAGAGGCGGAACCGGTCTCTTTACCGGTAACCTTCCGTTTGTATGGTTCACAAATCAGCCATCAGGATCCGGAACGGTTCAAAGTCCGGAGATTGGCATTCCTGCTAACGGCCTGCCTGCTGATTTCAGGTTCAATCCTGACTTTGTAGCCCAGGTAGCAAAGTATCCCAACCTCTTCCCAACCACAGTAGGTACACTTCCAAACAACGCTGCCCTTGCAGAGGTTTCAAAGAACTTCAAAATGCCAAGGGTATGGAGATCCAACATAGCTGCAGACATTGAGCTTCCTGCCAATATGATTCTTACACTGGAAGCGCTTTACTCAAAAGATCTCAATTCTGTAGTACAGAAAAATATCAATCTGCCCGAAGCTGACAGGGTATTTACCGGAGTAGATAACAGAGCTTACTGGTCCACCAAAAAGATTATCAGTACACTGGGAAGTGCAATGGTACTTGAGAACTCAGACAAGGGATTCTCGTCAGCTTTCACTGCACAACTTACAAAGAACTTCTCCAACGGCCTTTCTGGTATGCTTGCCTACACCTACAACTATTCAAAAGACCTTTCGGCAAACCCTGGCTCAGCAGCTTACTCTGCCTGGCAGAGCAACTTGGATGCATTCAGTATCAATAATCCGCAACTTAGCTACTCCAACTTTGCGGTTCCTCACAGAGTAGTTGGTTCTCTCAGTTACAGAATAGAGTATTTAAGGAATTTTGCAACTACATTGTCAATTTATTACAATGGCGCATCTCAAGGTCGTTCTTCTGTGGCATACAGTAACGACATGACCGGAGACGGTGTTTCAGGCGATCTGATTTATGTGCCCAAAAGCAAAAATGAGATCTCTTTTGTCGATGTTGTAAAGAGCGGACAGGTCGTAATGACCGCAGCCGAGCAGGCAGATAAATTCTGGGAATATGTTAACAACGATCCTTATCTCAAGACACGCAAAGGAGAATATGCAGAGAGATACGGCTATGTTAACCCCTGGAAGAACCGTTGGGATGTTAAGGTCCTTCAGGATGTGTTCTCCAACTTTGGAACCAACAACCGTTACACTCTTCAACTGAGTCTTGACATTGTGAATGCAGGTAACCTGCTGAGCAAGAACTGGGGTCTCTATACCCGCTCTGGATTGTCAAACAATTACAGTGTGATTATGCCTCTCACCTATAAAGGAGTAAATAACGGAGGAGCACCTACATTCACCCTCAACGCTACAGATCTGGCAAATTTTGACGCAAAAAATCAGCAGATCAATCAGCTAACCACAAGCAGCACCTGGGGAATGTTACTGGGAATCCGCCTTTCATTCTAGAAACCGAAAAACATTGAATACCAAGAGGGGCCTGAGTTTTCAGACCCCTCTTTCTTTGTGGTTCATCAGAGGCAAACATCTCAGCAAATTTTGCAATCACCTGTGATAGAGCGATATAAGGAATATTTGAAAAACTATAGTTTTTCAAATAATACACAAACAGCATATAATGTGTATTTTACAAAATTTGCTGTCACCAAATTTTTCCGGTAAAATCAGTAAAAGAAGGACACGTGTTATAAAGATGGAGCAGCTCCCAGTGGTTTTGACGCTCTTCTGTCGCTTATATAATTTTTTATTATCTTTGCTCAGATGATGTTGATATAAGATGAGAGCAGAGGCGAGAGGTGAAACCGGTATGAGAGCTGAGGGCATAGCTGCTGATTATCTTGTTAATATGGGTCTGATTCTACTGGAAAGAAACTTCAGGGCCGGGCACCGGGAGTTGGACCTGATAATGATGAGTTCCGACAGAAAGAGGCTGCACATTGTAGAAGTAAAATCGCTGAATGAACCTGTATGCAGAGAACCCTACGAAGGTGTCGACAAAAAAAAGAGAAGGTTTTTAATCTCGGCCGCTGCCGATTACTTAAGGGAGAGTCATTTGAATTGTGAGGTACAGTTTGATGTTGTGTCAGTTACTTTCGGAGCCCGGGGAGCGGCTATCCGATATATACCCGGAGCATTTTTGCCATAGTTGAAATTATTCAAAAGAGATCGAATATGAACAAAAACCACTACTGCGTAATAATGGCAGGAGGAATCGGCAGCCGGTTCTGGCCGGTTAGCAGAAATTCCAGACCAAAGCAATTTCTGGATATTCTGGGAATGGGAAAAACATTTCTGCAGCAGACATTCGACAGGTTTAAAACTGTTGTTCCACCGGAGAACATATTGGTAGTGACATCTGAAATATACAAAGACCTGGTCTTTGAGCAGATACCGGAGATCCTTCCGGAAAATGTGTTGCTTGAACCATACAGAAGAAACACTGCTCCATGCATAGCTTATGCAACTTATAAGCTGCTCTCTGCCAATCCAAAAGCTACTGTTGTGGTAGCACCCTCTGACCATTTGATTTTTAAGGAAGATCTTTTTCTTGAGGATATTACAAACGCCCTCAAATACGCCTCTCAGAATCCGGTACTGTTAACTCTTGGAATACAACCAACAAGACCTGAGACTGCATACGGATACATACAGGTGAATAAATCATCACCCGTAGATCTTAACGGTAATATCGCCTACGGTGTCAAGACATTTACAGAGAAGCCTGATGCCGATCTGGCCAAAGTGTTTGTGGATAGCGGAGAGTTCCTGTGGAATTCCGGAATATTTATCTGGAATTTAGCTACCATAAGCCAGGAGCTTGAAATCCGGGAACCAGAGATATCATATCTGTTCAAAGAGGATAAAAAGCTATATTACAGTCCAAAAGAGCAGGAGTTCATCAATAAAGTTTACTCTCAGTGCAAAAGTATATCCATAGATTATGCTGTTATGGAGAAGACAGATAAAGCCGTTGTCTATCCAGTATCTTTCGGATGGTCTGATTTAGGAACCTGGGAATCACTATATGCCCACGTAAACAAAGATAGCAACGGAAATTACATTAATGCTCAATCCTCTATGATAGACAAAGTTGCAAACTCAATAGTTATCCAGGGAGAAAAGAACAAGTTAGTTGTTTTATCCGACCTTGATAATTATATGGTTATCAATACAGACGATGTGCTTTTAATCTGTCCGAGGGATACCTCTGCATTTAAAGAGATAATTACAGATATGACTCTAAAGGATTTTACGAAGTTTCAATAAGATTTATGATAAACAAAACAGAAAAGATACCGGAGAAAATAAATGTTCAGTCTGAAATTGGCAAGCTGGAAGCGGTTTTGCTGCATTCTCCCGGTTATGAAGTCGAGAATATGACTCCGAGGAATGCTCAGAGAGCACTTTACAGTGACATCCTGAATCTCTCAATAGCCCAAAGGGAGTATGAACAATTATCGGGTGTACTAAACAAGGTGTCAAAGTGTTATCAGGTTAAGGATCTGTTGATTAAGTTATTGGAGAACCATCAGGAGAGGGAAGCTCTGGTAGGAAAAATCTGTGTCACAGAAAATGTCACAGATTATTTTGAATATCTGATGGATATGTCCTCCAAATCTCTTGCACAGGTTCTTATTGAAGGTTTGCCTGCAAGGATAAACACACTGACAGCATATCTCAAAGATGACTATTATGCGCTTCTTCCGTTATACAATTTCTATTTTACACGTGACGCATCGGTCTCCATAGGCAACAGAATGCTGATCTGCAGGATGGCAAGCAAAGTTCGCCTTAGAGAGTCGCTTATAACAGAAGCAATATTTAAAAACAGTAATTTCTTTGAAACAGAACTAATTAATGCACACGATTTTCAGCCTGGCAACGCTTCAATATTTATCGAAGGGGGAGATGTACTCGTTGCCAGAGAAGATATTCTGGTAATCGGAAACGGATCACGTACAAGCAGCCAGGGGATAGATATGCTAGTCAGCCGACTGTGCAAATCATCCGGTGGAGAGAAAAAACATATTATTGTTCAGCAGCTTCCCGAAACACCTGAATCGTTCATCCATCTGGATATGGTATTCACTCTTCTGGATGTTGACAAAGCTATGGTTTTTGAACCGTTAATTCTGGGAGAGAACCAGTATCAGACTGTTCATATGATAATTGAAGGCGGAAAGGTTACAAAGATAAAATCGGTTAACAACATTATATCGGTTCTTAAAAGACTCGGGATGGATCTTGAACCTGTTTTGTGCGGAGGTGGTGCCGATGAGTGGAATCAGGAGAGGGAGCAGTGGCACAGTGGGTCAAATTTCTTTGCATTTGCACCCGGCAAAGTTATGAGCTACGCCAGAAATGTTCATACACTTAACGAGTTAAGCGATTCCGGATTTGAGATAATCACTGCAAAGGAGGTAATTACTTCAAAGAAAAATCTGGATAGCTACAAAAGGTGTGTGGTAACAATCGATGGATCAGAGCTGCCTAGGGGAGGGGGAGGCCCAAGGTGTATGACAATGCCTTTGAGAAGAGCTGCCGTTGAATGGCCGGAATAGATGCATCTTTTTTTACCTTTGTGAATCAAAAATCATTCAGATGAGAGAGAGAATTGATAAGTTACTCGATGAGATAGAACATTATGCGGCCCAAAAAGAGTCCGAAATTGAAGAACTCAGAATTAAGTTACTTGGCAAAAAAGGTCTTGTAACACAGTTGTTTGAGGAGTTCAGAGAGGTACTCCCCGAACAAAAGCGGGAGCTGGGACAGGTTCTGAATAAGCTTAAAATTGCGGCAGCTTCAAAGATAGAGGAGTTAAAGAACTCAATGGACGGGAACGAATCCGGGATTTCTCCAGAAGACCTTTCCAAACCCGGAGATCATTTTCCGCTCGGATCCCGTCACCCGATCTCGATTACAAGAGCAGAGATCATTTCCATTTACAATAAGTTTGGATATGCAGTTGCAGAGGGGCCGGAGATTGAGGATGACTGGCACGTGTTTGGAGCTCTCAACTTTCCCCCGGAACATCCTGCCAGGGATATGCAGGATACCTTCTTTATCACATCCGGAGAGAATCCCGTTCTGCTCAGAACCCATACCAGCTCTGTACAGGTGAGGGCAATGGAAAATATGCAACTGCCGATTAGGGTTATTTGCCCGGGCCGGGTTTTCAGAAATGAGGCGATTTCTGCAAGGGCACACTGTATCTTCCATCAGGTCGAGGGATTGTATATTGATAAGGGTGTGAGCTTTGCCGATCTTAAGCAGGCAGTTCTGCTCTTTGCCAGAGAGATGTTCGGGGAGGATGCTCAGATCCGCCTTCGTCCCTCATACTTCCCCTTTACCGAACCAAGTGCTGAGGTGGATGTTAATTGCAACATCTGCAAGGGAAAAGGCTGCAATGTCTGTAAGGGAACAGGTTGGCTGGAGATTATGGGATGCGGAATGGTTGATCCCAATGTGCTTGAAGTCAACGGTATAGACAGTAAGATTTACTCCGGATTTGCCTTTGGAATGGGGATCGAGAGAATCGCCATGCTAAAATGGCAGGTAAAAGACCTCCGCCTCTACTTTGAAAACGATGTAAGATTCCTCGGAGAATTTTCAACCGTAATCTGAACGGAGTTTCTTCAGAAAACCCATGGTTTCGACAGAAAGCCTGAGGTATCTGCAGAAAGTCTGCTGTTCCTACAGAATATTCCTTGTCCTGTAGGGTTATATTTGAGTTTTGAAGTCGGCCTGTTTCGGAATGGGACATTGAAGTCAACCGACTTCAGGACGGGACAGACATGTTAGCAAATTTTATAAAGCACAGATTATAAGGGTTGTACAAATTTTTCAAAAAACTATAGTTTTTGAAAAATTGCCTATATCGCTCAATAACAGCTGTTTGCAAAATTAGCTGACAGGTGGCACTTTCCGCGTGAAGCACCAAACCATTTATTTGGTTTCAACAGCGGTTTTTCCAAAAAGATCACCAAAAAGATCACCATAAACTTAAGTTCTGTTTCAGGTGCCGGAACGACAAAAAGCCTGACAAAAAATAACAGCGGTACTTACAACAGTATTAACAGCGCTGTCTACAACAATAGCAACTACTATTATACCCAGTATGTTAATTTAAGTATCCGTTCTGTGATAAAGAAACGGTACACTTTAAGCACCAATGCCAGGTACAACTATCAGTATTATGAAGCAATGCCCGGTTTCAGAAGGAACGAGGTTATATGGAATGCAGAACTCGGGCGCAAATTCGGTAAGCAAAACAAACTGGAAGTAGCTGCCAAAATCTTTGACATACTCAACCAGACCAATACAAACCGGATCAGCATTGTGGATAATTATATCAAGACATCATCCTCTTGGTTTTTAGGTAGATTTTGGACTATTGAAGCAAAGTATAAATTCTAAAATGAAGTTAAGTTAAGATTTTTGGCCCAATTTCATAATTGTTTGAAGTCTCCGGAGATAAAATTTTTGGCGCCTGCAAAAATTTTATTAGTTTTGTAGTCCAAAATGTGGGGATGCAAAAGTTTAGCTGTAAACGAGGGTAAGGCGGGTAAACAAATGCATAAATAGCAAATGCGGAAATAGCTCAGTTGGTAGAGCATAACCTTGCCAAGGTTAGGGTCGCGAGTTCGAGTCTCGTTTTCCGCTCATCGTTGAATATTTTTACCTATCTTCGCGCCGGGAACAATCGGAGTTCATCCGGATCTTTATCTCCTTTGTGTCATTCACGGCACTTAATCTGCCGTGTTTTTTCCAAGTTGAAATCGACCTTAATAAGCTTCTTTGTTTCGGCAAAGCCAGTTTATGGCTTTGTGCAACAGTGAGGGTTTAACAGTAATATCATTAAATTTTATGAAATCATTTTTTATCGGAAAATACGAAATTAAACTACCAATAATTCAAGGTGGTATGGGTGTTGGTGTCTCCCTTAACGGGCTAGCATCGGCAGTGGCAAACGAAGGGGGGATAGGTGTTATCTCTTGTGCCGGTATCGGGTTGCTCTATCCGGAACATAAAGGCAACTATCAGCAAAAAAGCATCTGGGGTTTAAAGGAGGAGATTCGCAAAACACGCGAAAAAACTCAGGGTGTAATTGGCGTAAATATAATGGTAGCCATTTCCAATTTTGCGGATATGGTGAAAACTTCAATCGAAGAGAGTGTTGATGTTATTTTTTCAGGAGCAGGATTACCTCTGGATCTGCCTTCTTATCTTCAACCCAAAAGCAAAACTATGCTGGTGCCGATAGTATCTTCGTCCCGCGCAGCAAAAATTATCTGCAACAGATGGCAGACAAATTACGATTATCTCCCCGATGCAATTGTTGTGGAAGGCCCAAAAGCCGGAGGCCATCTGGGCTTTAAGAGTGAGCAAATCGAAGACGTACACTATTCCCTTGAAGAGTTAATACCGGGGGTGGTTTCAGTGGCAGAGAGTTACAAAGAAAAGAAAATAATACCTGTAATTGCGGCAGGTGGCATTACAACCGGTGAGGATATTGCAAGGTTTTTGGATCTGGGTGCCGCTGGTGTGCAGATGGGTTCCATCTTTGTTCCGACTGACGAATGTGATGTGGCGATGGAGTTCAAAAAGGTTTACTTAAAATCTTCTCAAAAGGACATTCGTATTATACAAAGTCCGGTAGGTCTCCCGGGTCGTGCCTTTGACGGGGAATTTTTACAAAATGTTTCTGATGGGAAAGAGGTACCTCGCAGCTGTCCTTATCACTGTATCAAAACCTGCGACTACTCCAGGAGTCCTTACTGCATAATCAAAGCCCTCTATAATGCAGCTAAGGGAAATATGAAAAAAGGATATGCTTTTGCCGGGTCTAACGCTTATCTTGCAGAGAAAATAAGCAGTGTAAAGGAGGTAATAGAAAAATTAAAGGCTGATTTCCTGCTCTCAAAGGCTGCGACACAACGATAATAATTAACCAAACAAATATAAATGGCAGGTTCACAATCATTCAGAAAAAGAGAAAACGAAAAGAAAAAGCAGGCTAAACGCGTCGACAAACAAAAACGAAAAGAGGAGCGTCAGGCTACAGGTCCGTCATCTATGGACAATATGATTGCCTGGGTAGATGAAAACGGAAATTTAACAAGCATCCCTCCTGAAGAGAGAGATGGAAAAAGAATTGAAATCAAGCTGGAAGACATTGATGTCTCAACACCAAGGCAGGAATATGTTGAGGTTGAACCCTTAAAGGGGCTGGTCGAGTATTTTAATTCAGAGAAAGGTTATGGCTTTATCAAAGATTTGCAGAATAACGAAAAATATTTCTTTCACATTAGCGGTGCACCTCAGGATATTGCTGAGGGCAAACAGGTTACTTTCGAGTTGGAACGCGGAATCCGCGGGATTAACGCAACACGTATAGTAATTACTAAGTAAGGTTTGGTTTTCCTGTTAATAATTAACACTATGTGTTTCTCTTCCGGATGAATTCAGGTGAATTTTGATGAATTTTGAGTTTGATATTTTACTCTTTTACTCTGGAACTCGGTTAAAGATCCTAGTTATCAATTGACATTTGCTGGAAGGGAAAAAATAATTACCTTTGAAATCCCAAAATTCCAGTGCTTACCCAAATTGCTCGGGTGGTGGAATAGGTAGACACGCAGGACTTAAAATCCTGTGGGCAGCAATGTCCGTACGGGTTCGATTCCCGTCCCGAGCACACCTCAACACTAGAAAACATATTATATCTTTACCACGATATTCTGCGAAAATGCCACATGTCAGCAAATTATGTATGTCTCATATATTCTGATTGTTGCAAAATATTTCAAAAATTATAGTTTTTGAAAAATCCATATATCACTCATTAACACATGATTGCAAAATTTGCTGACATGTCTGTCCCCCGTCCTAAAACCATTTATGTGGGGAACTTTAGTAGATGATTTTCTTTTTTTCCCTACATTTGTTTCTATGAATTTCAGCCTTAAAGAGATATTCAGTGCATTCATAGTAATGTTTGCAGTTATCGACATTCTTGGTTCTGTGCCGATAATTATTGGTATGAAGGAAAACAAAAAGCAGTTCAGCCCGTTAAGTGCTGCAATTATCTCTTTTGCGATTCTGGTGGCGTTTCTTTATTTGGGGCAGGCACTACTGGGCCTTTTTGGGGTTGATATCTCCTCATTTGCAGTGGCCGGAGCTCTGGTGCTTCTTGTTCTGGCCATTGAAATGATATTTGGAATACAGATATTCAAAGACGACGGCCCTACAAATTCAGCCACTATAGTACCGATTGTTTTCCCTCTGATTGCTGGTGCTGCATCATTGACAACCCTGCTTTCTCTAAGAGCAGAGTTTCAGAATCAAAACATTATAATTGCACTACTGCTGAACATAATAATCGTCTATTTCGTTCTCACCAATCTGGAATTTATTTCGGGAAAGATTGGTAAAGGAGGGATATATGTATTAAGAAAATTTTTCGGAATAATTCTGCTGGCAATAGCCGTAAAACTGATTGTATCCAACCTGCATACCCTCATTAGCTGATTATGTACGCAATGTATACAAGAGCTACACTTTTATTTCTGTTGCTAATGCAAATATGTTCGTGTGTGAAATTTCCCGACCCTGATGACTTTCCGAAGGTTAAGGTTCCTCCTTACCTATATCCTTTCAAGTCAGAAGTTCAGAACATTGAGGCTGAGATTATTATTGAAACAAACGGAAGTGTTGACCTAAACAATGTCACGGTTGAGATCCCTGCATTAAAATACAATAAGTCATGGCTGTTTATGCTTACACAGGATGA
The DNA here is from genome assembly GCA_002428635.1 of Bacteroidales bacterium UBA6088. Classification (GTDB taxonomy): domain Bacteria; phylum Bacteroidota; class Bacteroidia; order Bacteroidales; family UBA932; genus Bact-08. The sequence goes on along the minus strand of DIXE01000020.1, from coordinate 35,584 downwards.
CTGCCGACAAGATGCATTTTCAAACACCTGGGCTGCAATTCACGGCAGGCCTCTTTCAAGAGAGTATTTTTATGACCAGGCCCACCTGGATGCTGAAGATCTACCTCCAGATGTCTATTATCTGGGTAAGACACTGGGAAGTACAGACGGGGCTGGCAACGAAGTCAGATTTGCTTTTACTACCACACTCTCTCCCGAGTGGGAGTGGATGAATGTTGAGCCATCGGTCCAGAAAGGATGGACATCTAATTACTATAGGTTTTTTATGAAGTCAGGACTGATTTGGGACGATATTGCAGAGATGGTGAATTTTGGGACTGGTATTGCTTTTCACGATATGAATACCAATAGTGTCAATAATATTGATTCGCTCGTAAAGCACTACGTAATTTCTCAGGGAATCATCAGGGAGAAGCTTAACGGAAGAGGCTGCAAAATGCTGGCAGAGCCAAACGGTAATAAATCATATGTAACCGCTGCATATAATTACGGTCCAATTCAGATAATGACTGCTCAGTCAGGCACAGAGATTCTGTATCCTTTCAAAGTGCAGGATGATTTAAATAATTCTTTAATCAACAGAGGTTTTTATTCTGCAGAAAATATTGACAACGAGGTCGAAAAGCTACTCAAATACAACAGAGATGACAGATATGCTCTACATATGGGGGTTCACCGTACAGGGTACGATATGGCAATACTTTTACTTTGGTTGAATGACGTCCACGGGAAAGGCGGAAGTGATTCTGTTTGGATGCCAAGCATGGAAGAGTACTACGAATACAATTATTACAGAGTCAATGCTAATGTCAGAAAAAAGATTATATACAATTCTTTGACAATTAATCTTACTCTGCCCTCGGGATTATATTTCTATTATCCTTCGCTTACTGTTAATCTCAAAGGCATAAGTAAGCAAAATATAGTATCTCTTAGCCCAGGTAACATGATTACAGGGTTTTCGTATGCAGATTACAAAGAGGGATTGATGATGAACATTGATTGCAGGAAGTATCTTCCTGAGCACGCTACCCACTATGTATCAAAGTTTGAAAAGAAACCGAACGAGTCAAACAGAAGGGATGCCCTTTACTTTGTGAATATGCTCAAGGACTCTCCCGTGAAGGAGCAGCTGCTCGGCAGGATAAACAAGTTTTAGCCCTTCCTATTGCATTTACAATAAATTATCGTATATTTGCTGCCCGCAAATTTTATTGCGGGATTGTTTAATATATTATAAAACACCAAATTAACAACCAATGCCTGGATTAATTGGAAAGAAAATCGGGATGACATCCGTTTTCGGTGCTGATGGGAAGAATATCCCATGCACTGTTATTGAGGCTGGTCCGTGTGTTGTCACGCAAATTCGTACAGAAGAGATTGATGGTTATGCCGCTGTACAACTTGCCTATGACGAGAAAAAAGAGAAGCACACCAGCGCAGGCCTGTCGGGCCATTTTAAAAAGGCAAACACCACACCCAAGAGAAAGCTCGCTGAATTCCCCAACGATTTCACAAAAGAGCTACAATTGGGCGATACTGTCACCGTTGCAGATGTATTCATCAAGGATCCTCTGGAATGGGTTGACGTAGTTGGGACATCTAAAGGTAAAGGATTCCAGGGTGTCGTAAGAAGACACGGTTTCGCTGGAGTAGGAGGAGCTACACACGGACAGCACAACAGACTTCGTGCTCCGGGTTCTATGGGTGCATCTTCCTGGCCATCCAGAGTATTTAAAGGTAAAAAGCTTGCAGGCCGTATGGGCGGAGACAGGGTGAAAATGATTAACCTCAAGGTGATCAAAGTCATTCCTGAAAATAATCTGCTTATTGTAAAAGGATCTGTTCCCGGTGCAAAGGGTTCATTTTTAATTGTGGAGGATTAAGCAACTATGGAATTACCAGTTTACAAAATAGATGGGACCGAGTCAGGCAAAAAAGTGACTCTGGATCCGGGAATATTCGAAATAGAGCCAAACGATAACGCTATCTATCTGGATGTTAAGCAATACCTCGCCAATCAGCGTCAGGGCACAAACAAGACCAAGGAGAGATGGGAGGTTGCATACAGCACCAAGAAGGTTATTCGCCAGAAAGGCTCAGGCGGTGCGCGCCACGGCAGTATAAAAGCCCCTATCTATGTAGGTGGTGGCAGAATATTCGGCCCGAAGCCGCGTGACTACAGCTTTAAGCTAAACAAAAAGCTCAAGCAGCTTGCAAGATTCTCTGCGCTCTCATACAAGATTAAGGAGAACGCTCTTACAGTTGTTGAGCCTTTTATTATGGAAGCTCCAAAGACCAAAGAGTTCATCAATATTTTCAAGCAGTTGAAAGTGAATGACAGAAGAATACTCTTTGTGCTTCCTGAAAATTCAAACAATATTTACTTATCGTCAAGAAACCTGCAGAATGTGAAGGTGGTCAGCGTTAACGAAATCAATACCTACGATCTGGTAAATGCTACCAGTCTTGTGTTGGTTGAGGGAGTTCAGGACCAGCTGCAGTCAGATAACAGACACAATTAAACCGTAGAGTGATGGGTATATTAATTAAGCCAATAGTTACAGAAAAGATGACGATTCAGGGCGAAAAATTGAATCGTTACGGTTTTATTGTTGACAGAGATGCAAACAAGCTTCAGATCAAGTCAGCAGTTGAAGAGATGTACGGTGTTAAGGTGTTGGATATAAACACTATTAACTACCACGGAAAACGCAAAAGCCGCTTTACAAAAGCAGGTACATTGTCAGGCCGCGCTAACCACTACAAAAAAGCAATAGTTACCCTGGCCGGTGAAGATAAGATTGATTTCTACAGTAATATTTAAGGAAAATGGCAATACGCAAATTCAAGCCGGCAACACCCGGCACCAGACATAAAGCTATAAGCGCATTTACCGAGATTACCACAGACACGCCTGAGAAATCGCTTTTGGAACCAATCCGCAGAAGTGGCGGAAGGAACGGTCAAGGTAAAATGACAATGCGCTACATCGGTGGCGGACACAAAAGAATGTACCGTGTGATAGATTTCCTTCGTGACAAGGACAACTACACCGCTACAGTTAAAACAATTGAATACGATCCAAACAGAAGCGCTCGTATCGCTCTGGTAGTATATGCAGACGGAGAAAAACGCTACATTCTTGCTCCCAACGGGATCAAAGTAGGCCAAGTAATATCATCAGGCTCCGGTGTAGCCCCTGAATTAGGGAACACACTTCCTCTGTCAGAAATTCCGCTCGGAACACTTATCCATAATATTGAGCTTCGTCCCGGTCAGGGTGCCGCAATGGCACGCAGCGCCGGAACCTATGCCCAGCTTACTGCAAGAGAGGGTAACCACGCTATTCTCAAACTTCCATCGGGAGAGACAAGAATGGTGCTCGTATCCTGCCGTGCAACAGTGGGTACAGTATCTAATCCTGATCACAATCTTGAGTCGGACGGCAAAGCCGGTCGCAAACGCTGGCTTGGTCGCAGACCTCGTACCAGAGGTGTTGTGATGAACCCTGTTGACCACCCTATGGGAGGTGGTGAAGGAAGGGCTTCAGGTGGTCACCCCCGTTCGAGAAAAGGCTTGTTGGCAAAAGGTTACAAGACGCGTAACCCTAAGAAAACGTCCAAGAAGTTTATCATTGAAAGAAGGAAAAAATAACGGAATTAACTGAAGAGAATTATGAGTCGTTCATTAAAAAAAAGGCCTTACATACAGGCCAGCCTCGAAAAAAGAGTACTTGCTATGAATGAATCCGGCAAGAAAGAGGTGATAAAAACCTGGTCACGCGCAAGCATGATCTCTCCCGACTTTGTAGGACATACCATTGCTGTTCACAACGGCAACAAGTTTATTCCGGTATATGTTACCGAGAACATGGTTGGACACAAACTCGGTGAATTCGCACCCACACGCACCTTCAAAGGGCATTCGGGTAATCGTTAATAAATAATGTGTAAAACGAAGTCAAATAATGGGAGCTCGAAAAAAAGAAACAGCCGAAAGGTATAAAGAAATAAGGAAGCAAACAGCTATTGCTAAGCTGAATGATGTTCCGACCTCACCCAGAAAGATGCGTTTAGTTGCAGATATAATAAGAGGTGTGGAGGTAAACCGCGCTTTGGATATATTGAAATATACCAAGAAAGAGGCGTCATTACGTCTTGAAAAACTTCTTCGTTCGGCAATAGCCAACTGGGAGTCAAAGAATGAGACTGAACGCAAAGAACTTGAAAACGGAAATGTAGTTGTTAAAGAGATAATGGTAGGTCCGGGTCGCGCACTTAAGCGTATCCGCACAGCTCCACAGGGCAGGGCCGCCAGAATCCGCAAACGCTCAAATCACGTTACTATCGTACTGGATAAGAAAAGTCAAACCGTAAAAGAGGAGCAATAAGATGGGACAAAAAACAAATCCTATATCAAACCGCATTGGTATTATCCGTGGCTGGGACTCTAACTGGTACGGTGGAACCGACTATGCAGGAAAAATTCTGGAAGATGCAAAGATACGCGAGTATCTTAATACCAGGCTTGCAAAAGCCTCTCTTTCCAAGATTGTAATCGAGAGAACTCTTAAACTTATAACTGTTACCATTCACACTGCCCGTCCCGGTATTATTATCGGTAAAGGCGGACAGGAAGTTGACAAGCTTAAAGAGGAACTCAAGAATATCTCAAACAAAGAGGTTCAGATAAACATTTTTGAAGTTAAGAGGCCTGAGATTGATGCAAATATCGTGGCCAACAATATCGCCAGACAGGTAGAGGGCAGGGTATCATACAGACGTGCAATCAAAATGGCAATGGCATCTACAATGAGAATGGGCGCAGAGGGCATTAAAGTGCTTATCAGCGGTCGTTTAGGAGGTGCAGAAATGGCAAGGAGAGAACTCTACAAAGAGGGACGTACTCCGCTTCATACCTTTAGGGCAGATATCGATTATGCACACGCAGAATCTCACACAAAAGTGGGAGTACTGGGTGTAAAAGTATGGATCTGTAACGGGGAAGTTTTTGGAAAGAGAGATCTCTCTCCAAATTCCGGTGTGTCGTTGAATCAGACAGGTGCACAGCATCAGCAGGGAGGAAGACCGGAAAGACGTGATCGTAGAAGTGGTGGTGATCGTCCTGACCGTCGTGACCGCAGAGATGGTGATCGCAGAGAAGGTGGCCGTCCGGGTGGTGATTCAAGAGGTCCTTCAAGGCCTCGTCCCGGTAATTCCGGCTCAGGACCACGCACTCAAAGAGGTTCGTAAGAATACTTTTATGAAATGAATATTTAGAGACATCTTAAAAAGGTGTCTCTTTTTTTGTACTTTTATATATTATTGTATCACTATGAAAAAACTAAATTTTTTTCTCTTAACCAGTCTTTTATCAGTATCAATAGCAGCACAGCCACTTACCAGAGTTTCACCTGAAGATGTAGGACTTGATTCAAAAAGACTCTCTCAGGCAGACTTTGTGATAGGAGAGTCGATAGATAACGGAACAATTCCCGGTGCAGTACTCGCTGTTGTAAAAGATGGAAAGATGGCATATCTGAAAGCCTACGGGAACAAATCTGTATTTCCCTTAAAGGTGAAAATGGAGACAGGTACAATCTTTGACCTGGCCTCTGTGACCAAACCAATGGGCACTGCAATATCAGTAATGCAGCTTGTCGAAAGTGGAAGACTCAGGCTTACCGATGATGTTAAAATGTACCTGACGGGCTTTGACGGATATAGGGATCCTGACACAGGTAAAGAGATTGACATAAGGATAATTGATCTGCTGACCCATTCCTCAGGATTGCCTCCCTATGCACCTGCCCGGGAGCTTGCAGGAAAGCACGATTCCCCGAATCCAAAGGCACTTCTGGATTATATCTCTAAATGTAAGCGAGACTTTAAACCCACTACAAAATTCCAATACAGTTGCCTGAATTTCATTACTCTGCAGTATATAGTTGAAATGATTTCAGGGATGACTCTTGCAGATTATGCCGCAAAGAATATTTATGATGTGCTGGGGTTGAAGCATACTTTGTACAACCCTCCCAAAGAGATGTTCAACATGATTGCTCCCACTGAAATTCAGAGTGACAGCACAGTGCTTGCTGGTGTCGTTCACGATCCTCTCGCAAGAGTTATGAACGGAGGCAACTCTGGCAACGCCGGACTCTTTTCCAACGCAGATGATATGGCTGTTATTGCCGCAGCTCTTATTAACGGAGGAGAGTACGAAGGCAAAAGAATACTTGGCCCTTTGACTGTAAAAACAATGACAACTGTTCCGGAGGGAGTCAGGGAGCTCGGCCGCTCATTGGGATGGGATAATTATTCGTCATACTCCTCCAATCTGGGAAACCTTTTCACTCCGTCACTCACATACGGGCATACCGGATACACAGGCACTTCGATAGTAATTGACCCTGTTCAGAAAGTAGCAGTCATACTGCTTACAAACAGGGTTCACCCATACGACAAGGGGAGCGTTGTCAGACTAAGAGCCCTTGTTGCAAACATAGTCGCAGGCTCTGTGATTCAGAACCCTGAAGTAAATTAATCCGGATGAGATGTCAATAACAATTAAAGAGGTAAACCCCAAGAGAGCTAAAGGTATTCATTACCTTTCCCAAAAAACTGTACAAAAACATGACCCGCAGGTGTTACATCAAAAAGCTGAATTCATAAGATCTGCAAGTACAATTGCAACTGCGGCTTCGACAACCGGAGGAACTCTTAGTGCAAAACAGGTGTCGTGTCTTCCCGGAATGGCTTTTGATTCCATTTTACTGGTTGAAAAGTTATATGAATTCTGCTCTTTGGATATGCTGGAAGTTGGTTTTACTGCAACCTTGAATAATATCTCATTCCCGTTGGTGATTCCTCCGTTGATTCCACCGGATCCGTTTTTCAGACTCTTTCCGCTGCTGTCAATAATTGGATCGTTATGAACAGAACCTCTCATTGCCGCAGCTGCAAAACCATCTCCGAACTCAATTCCCCTTATTCCCGGGATAGAAAAAATTATGTGTGAAATCAAAGATTCTACACTGTCAAAGAAAGGTTCACCCAAACCCGCCGGAATATTTCTAACCGTACACTGAACAATTCCACCAATTGAGTCACCCTCTGACATTGCTGCCTCAAGCTCCTTTTCCCATGGGTTTTTACCCCCTGCGATTATTAGCTCTGCATTGACGGATACCGGGGAGATAATCTTTTTAGCAACAGCACCTGCAGCTATCAGGGCCAGAGTAACTCTCCCGGAGTGATGTCCTCCGCCTCTCAGATCGGCAAATCCGCCTCTCTTAATTCTTGAGACAAAATCGGCGTGCCCCGGTCTTGGCCAGTCCGAAAAGGTCTTATAATCTTCTCCCCGGGTGTTCGTATTGGCAAACAGGATGGCTATAGGAGCACCGGTTGTGTATCCTTCAAAAATGCCGCTGACAATAGATGGGAGATCTCTCTCAATTCTGGGGGTTGTGCCTGTAGCACCACTTTTGCGGCGAAGCAAATCGGGTATCAGATCATTCGCAGAAAACTCTATCCCTGCAGGAGTTCCGTCAATTATCACACCTATTGATTTCCCGTGCGACTCTCCAAAAAGGGATATTCTGAAGTTTTTCCCGAAGCTGTTCATATTAAATGTTAATTAGTGGAATCAGTCAAAGTATTTAATAAAGTCAGGGAAAGATTTAGATATGCAGCTGATGTCATCAATTGACACTTTGTCGTTTATCTTGAGTGCGGCAGTAATAATGGCCATTGCCACGCGGTGGTCATTGTGGGAGAGGCATAAACCTCCGTGCAGATTACTGCCTCTGATTATCATCCAGTCTCCATCCAGGTCTATGTCTGCCCCAAGTTTTGTGAATTCTGAATAGAGGCTCTCTGCCCTGTTGCTCTCTTTGTTGGACAAACGGCTGATACCTTTTATTTTGCTTGTTCCGTTACAATTGATGGCAAGCACAACTAATGCAGGAAAGAGATCGGGAGAGTTTGTAGCATCATATTCAAAGGGAAGCAGCGGACTTTTTGGTTTTGCAACCTCAATTTTTGATCCGAGAATTACCTCAGTATTACTGTCCTCTTTGAATGCACAGGGAATATCTCCACACATAACCAGATATTTTGGATATTCAGTGACTGTAATCTCCACGCCGCATCCCCTAAGAACATCAATTATCTTTTCGTCGGCCTGTTTTGAGTTGACAGGCAGGTTGGTAATTGTAATTCCGCGGGTGATTGCTCCCCCTACAAACAACATTGATGCTCCGCTCCAGTCTCCCTCCAGGGCATAAAAAGGTTTTGCTTTGTAGCGTTGCCTGCCCGGTATCTTGTATTCTCTGAAATCGTTATTAGTGATAATAATGCCAAAATCTTTGAGTGTTTGGATAGTGAGATCTACATATGGGGTGCTGGTGGGTTCCTTTACCTCTATACTGCTGTTTTTTTCGCATAACGGCAAGGACATCAGCATTCCGGAGAGAAGCTGAGAGCCTCCGCTGGATACCAGTGTAATATTTCCCTCCTTAATTGATTCGCTGATTGTAGCAGGAAGCCTCCCGTCATTTGTCTCTATGTTTAATCCCAGTTCTGAAAGGGGATCTCCGGGATAGAAAAGAACTCTTTTGTTAAGGCTCCCTTTTCCCACGATGGTAACTTTGTCAACTCCTTTACTCTTGCCTATCAGATGGCCTGATGTGGGAATAAGCAGTCTGCTGAGCAGGCCGGATTCTCCCACAGGTAGTTCTACGCTCTTTACTGTTCTTGTGAAAAGATCAACCTTGGAGAGTCTTCTGGATATCTCTTCTATACCAGGGCTTGTAATCTCAACCTTATGTTTTAAATACTTACACTTATCAATTTTTACCTTAACTCCCAAAGTGCGGATTAACTCAATTGCCGCTTCGCTGTCTGCACAAGGAGTATAGGCGTAAAGCTTGGTAGTTCCTTTTGCCCAGGCAGATGCAAGAATAGCCCTTTGGGCATGGCTTTTTGAAGCCGGGGCAATGACATTTTCGGCTAAAACCTTCTTATTGACTTTGTGTGAGTAACTCTTTGAATTGAGATATTTCTCCATCTCCTGCATCGTGTACTGTCCGTCTGCGCTCTCCTTTCCTTTATCCAGACTTGCATATCCAAAGGGAGCTCCCAGATACAGAGAGAGAACTCTGGTAAAACTTGCGTGAGAGCCCATACAAAACGCAACCAGCTTTGTCTCGTGGAACTCCTTATAAAGCTTAAGCAACCTGGTTGCCTCCTGAATATTTTTTGGTGTGGTAACCACCTTTACGATATCTGCATTTAACTCTATGGATTTGTTCACAATCTCAGAAAGCCTCTCATAGCTGTCTGTGCCAGTATAGTTATGGTATGATACAATGACTTTAAAGCCTCTTTTTTTTGCCATTGAGATCAGCTCATCCCTGTATGGTCCGGGAGCATCAAACTCAATGTCCAGATAACGCTTTCCCTTGGATTTTTTTATCCGGCTTGCCATAATTGCCCACTGAAGGCGTCTTCTGCAATCCTCTTCTGACAATTCCGACAACCGGCAGGTAGCTATAAGGTCTCTTTTGTTGCGGAACAAGAGAACAGTTTCAATCCTGGTCAGATTTGTATGGTCTAACCTGATCTCTGCCATATGAGTCTTTGAAAGGGCTTCCTGAACCTTTGCCAACCCACTCTCCCTGATACTAAGACAAATCATATATATATTTTTCTAATATTTCAACTTCAATGGGATGTACAACAGCTTTTCCGATGCCTGTGGGCAGGATAAGCCTTATTGTGCTTCCACTTTTTTTCTTGTCGTGCACAACTGCTTCTTTCAATGAGGACAGAGGAACCGGGGAAACTGTACTCAAATGGCATATTTCCATCCCTTTTCTTATAATATCTGCATCTTCGTCTGAAATTAAGCCAAGCTTCTCAGAGAATGAAAGTGCTGTAACAATCCCTATAGAGACAGCCTCTCCGTGAGGGATGCCGGATATTTTCTCCAGAGCGTGCCCGAAAGTGTGCCCGAGATTGAGCAGCTCCCTCTCTCCTCGGTCACAGGGATCCTTCTCAGTAATTGAGAACTTGATATTGGCAGCCTTGTCCACCAATGGTGATAGCATCCCCGTATCGTATCCGTATCTTTCCACCACATCCACAACAGAAAAGAAACTATCCCGGTCACAGATAATAAAAGTTTTCAACAGTTCAGAGAGCCCGTTTTTGAACTCTTTTTCTGGAAGGGATTTTAAAAAATCCTTGCATATCAGCACAAATTCAGGCTTCCTGAAAACACCCAGTATATTCTTGTAGCCCTTTAGATTAACTCCGTTTTTCCCCCCTATGGAGGCATCAACCTGAGAGAGAAGTGTTGTAGGGATAAATCCGAACCTGACACCTCTCATATAGACAGAAGCCAGAAAACCTGTGAGGTCAGTAATAATTCCTCCCCCGACTCCAAGTAAAAAAGTCTCTCTGTCTGCGCCCATATTTAACAGTTCAAGAGCCAGTTCTTCTGTTCTGGCTATGCTTTTATTTTTTTCAGAAGCATCAACGATAATCCTGGGATGGGGTAGATATTGGCTATATAAATCCTCAACCACAGGATCAATCAGGGTTATGACCTTGCAGTTGTCTGGTAAATGGGAGTGTAGGTCTGCAATAGTGTTGCAGTATATCAGGTTTTGTGCACACTTTTCCATATTCAACAAATTTAACAAAAACTTATAAATATTAGTATTGTATATCTTTTTTTGGCACGTAAGTATTTTTGATGCTTTGGTATGCCTCTCTTCTTTTCTGTTTGATATCTTGTACAAAAATAATATATGTTGTACCTTACTCACAGCAGTTTTTGTGTAGGAATTGAAGCGATAATCGTTACCATAGAGGTAGATGTCTCTCCGGGTATCAGTTTTTATATTGTGGGGTTGCCCGACAGTGCAGTGAGGGAGAGTCAGCAGAGGATAAGCACTGCTCTTCACTCCATCGGCTGCAGAATCCCGGGCAGGAGAATTACAATTAATCTAGCACCTGCAGATATCAGGAAGGAGGGCTCTTCGTTTGATCTGGCAATAGCTTTGGGTATAGTGGCTGCTTCTGAACAGCAATATCTTATGGAGATGAACAACTCAATGATAATTGGAGAGCTGGCGCTGGACGGATCTCTCAGAGATGTTCCCGGCGCCTTGCCGGTTGCAATGCAAGCAAAAAAAGCCGGTTTCAAAAGATGCATATTCCCAGAGTCTTCTGCTTACGAAGCAGCAGTGATTGAAGGGATTGATGTTTATGGAATGAAAAATCTCAGCCAGGTAATCTCGTTCCTGAGCGGAGCAGAGAACTGGAGTCCGCTTGAACGGGACACACTGTTTTGCAATGAAGCAGCAAATTTAAGGACTTTCATTCCTGATTTTTCTGAGATAAAGGGCCAGGAGAGGGCTAAACGGGCACTGGAAATTGCAGCGGCAGGATCTCACAACATACTTTTGACAGGACCGCCCGGCTCGGGTAAAAGCCTGCTGGCAAAAGCTACAGCGGGAATTCTCCCTCCAATGACAATAGAGGAGTCGCTGGAAACCAGTACAATATATTCAGTCACCTGCAGAGGAGAGCCTCTCAAGGGGTTAATGAGGGAGCGGCCATTCCGTGCTCCCCATCACTCCTGCTCGGGTTGCGCAATCACCGGAGGCGGGGTAAGTGCTACCCCCGGTGAGATATCCCTTGCTCACAACGGAGTACTCTATCTGGATGAACTGCCGGAATTTCCAAGCAGATTGCTGGAGTTGCTCAGGCAACCCCTGGAGGAGAGGGTTATCACAATCTCAAGACTTAAGCACAGATACACCTATCCCTGTGATTTTATGCTGATAGCCTCAATGAACCCATGCCCCTGCGGTTTTTACGGTCAACCGGGTGACAGGTGTACCTGCACTCCGTATGCGGTCAAAAGATATTTGTCAAGAATCTCCGGCCCGCTTACGGACAGGATTGACATGATAGTAGAGGTAAATCCGGTTCCTGGGGAGAGGCTTATGAACCAGAAGAGGGGAGAGAACAGCGGTTCAGTCAGGGAGAGAGTCATTGCAGCCAGGCTGATTCAGCAGGAGCGGTTCGGGGGGCAGATCAACAGTAACTCAGCAATGGGGCCGGCTGATATCAGAAAATATTGCAGACCGGATCAGAGCGGGCAGAGACTCCTCTCAGCAGCAATCAACAGTTTAAACCTCACTGCCCGCGGCTACTCCAGAATTCTCAAGGTCGCCCGTACCATTGCCGATCTGGACTCTTCCGCCGGCATCGCAGCGATCCACATCGCAGAAGCGGTTCAGTTTCGGAGTTCTGTAAATAATTAGGTATCTGGTAATTATTTGGATCTGTCACAAAAGGGATAATTTTTTTTGACCTGAAATAGACAACTAGGGTTGTCGTTTTTTGTTATATTTGTCAAACTATATACAAATGTCTTAGAGACATTAACTAAAAGCCATATCAAAGTTATAAAACAAAAAATGGCTAATACTACTCAAATAAAATAAATAAGTGATATTGAATACATTGTGGAAGAAAACAGTTTGTCTCTTATTGAAGGAAACATCATCTATGTTATCTCTCAGGGAGAGCAAACATAAGAAATTGCTCTGATCTATTTAGGCATAATTGAAGATATACTTTCCGGACTTGAGGGGAAAATCAGTTACCTTATTGATGTTAACAGCTGAAAATCCCGCCCCATTATATTCCTCTCCAAAATATACCCATGTAAGTTTCTGGAAAACAGCGAAAATATTTTGATTATTTCTTGTTTTTCTAAAATAATATGGTTACATTTATAACCATAACAAGAGTACTGTCATGGGAAAAAGGATTATTGAAATAAAGACAAAACAAAGCGGGACGGTCTACCTCTATGAGGATGAGTCATATTGGGACAAGGAAAAGGGTTATTCGACTCACAAGCGCACGTGTATCGGCAAGGCAGGCACAGATGGCAAGCCGATCTACAACGAGTACTATAAAACCCGTGAAAAGATACAGGTGCTTACTGCTGATGCGAAGAAGCCCAGGGAGGTCTCTTCCACCACTTTCGTCGGCGAGACCCTCGTTCTGGACAAGGTGGCAGGAAAAACGGGTGTCTCTTGCATATTGGCCGAAAGCTTCGGCGAGAGTGATACGGAGAAGATAGTTGGTCTTGCTTACTATCAGATCTGCCGCGGCAAGGCATTGAGCAATGCCGAAGACTGGCTTGACCAGCGTAGTTCTGGCGACCTGAAACTTAGCTCTCAAAGAGTATCCGAGTTGCTAGAGAGACTGAAAGACGACAAGATCAACACGTTCTTCACATCCTGGGCGAAGAAGCATTCAGAGGGTGGGAATCAGCTGTTTGATCTTACCAGTGTAAGCACATACGGTAAGCGCATCCCTTATGCCGAGTACGGATACAACAGAGACGGGGAAAGCCTCGAACAGATCAATCTGGCACTGCTGACATCTTGCGGAAGCGGACTCCCGTTGTGGTATGAGATACTTCCGGGGAGTATGTCTGATAAAGTGGTTCTGGATCATGTATTGTCGATGATGAAGAAGATGGAGGTTTCCAAGTTCACGTTTGTCGGGGACCGCGGATTCTACAGCGAACGCAATCTCCAGCTCCTCTCCGGCAACGGGTACAAGTTCACCATTCCCGTCCCTTCCAATATCGGTTGGCAGAAGAAACTGATAGCGGAGCATCGTGACGCCCTTGTACGCCCCGATAATCTCTTGGAGGACAGAGGGAGCATAATGTACGGAAAGACGGTTTACAAGACCACCTGTCACGGACGCACGTGGTATCATATGTACTTCGACCCATCCAGGAAGGATAAAGTCATTGCCTCTTTCATGCAGAGACTCAGGATCGCGAAGGACGAACTGGAAGACAACAGGCTTGTCGAATCTCACAGCGCCTTGTATGACCGGTACTTTATAGTCAAGGATACTCCGGCACGTGGCAGCAAGGTGACCTACAACGATGATGCCATACGGGAGTTCATAGACAGCGACAGCTGTTACTGGATATTAATCTCGACCTCGGCTAAGACGGCATGTGAGGCTCTTCACCAATATCGTGAGAGAAATGGAGTGGAGCTGTACTTCGATGACGAAAAGAATCTTCTGGACCTGAGGCGTTTGAAAAACCATAACGAGCAGACAATCAAGGGCAAGATCTTCGTGACGTTCATTTCCCTGATCATCCTCGCACAGCTTCGAAAGATGGTGAATGCCGTCGAAGGGAAGAAACACAGGTACTGGTCGGAGCACGATATGCTACGCAAGGTGGAGACATTCGCCATGGTGCACTTCGAGGGAAAATACAAAGACGTTTACACAACGCCCACAACGGCACAGCGACTCGTGTTCGACATCTTCGGGATACCCTACATCTATAAGGGCAAGCACGGCGCTTCTGCAGGAAATATGAAGTAGATATGGTTATAAAAGGGCGGGATTTTCAGTTACAATATGGGGCACCTCTGAGATGTATCTCTTTGAACCGGCTCTCAAACCTTATGCTTACTATGACAGATTCCTGATCTCTTTGTTTCATACAATGTCTGCTCTTACCACTGTAGGTTACAATACAGTCAACTTAGGAAATCTGATACCGATTTCACTTATGACTTTAACGCTCATTATGTTTTTTGGTGCATCTCCTTCAGGAACCGGCGGCGGTCTCAAATCGACAACCACATCTGCCGTATTCGCATTTGTGAAAAGCAAACTAAGTATGAAACGGGATATATATCTGTTCGGTCACAGGCTCCCCACATACAGAGTGGACAATGCTCTCACTACCCTGATACTCTATTCATTTTTTCTTCTGGCAGGCTCGTATCTGCTCTCGGCAACAGATCCTGACAAAGATTATATGCAGCTTATTTTTGAGGCAGCCTCTGCACTGGGAACGGTAGGGCTTTCAACCGGAATAACCGCAGGATTGTCTGCCGCAGGCAAGATAGTATTGATATTCCTTATGTACTTTGGCCGTGTGGGAGTTCTTACAATCGGATTTGCAATGTTAATGAGGATGAAGGAAAGGACAAAACCCCTTTTTGAGCAGGAAGAAGATTTGGCGATATAAACATCAGAAAGTATTCATCAGAAACTCTCTTACAGGAATATGGCTGATCCCTTCCTCGCTTCTGGAGGTGAACGGATCCATTGTAACGACAGCCTTTGGGTAATGGTCTTTTATCTTCATGAGATTTCCGAACTCTCTTTCTATGACTTTTTCTGAGTTTAAAGTCAAAGCAGCCTGAATATATTTTCTCTCTCCGTTTTTCTCGCAGACAAAATCGATCTCCTGATTGTCCAATGCACCGGTGTAAACTTTATAGCCATTAAATCTTAAGTGATTGTAAATCAGATTCTCAAGCATTTTGCCCCTGTCTTTGGGTTTGTATCCTCCGAGGATAACATTTCTTATCCCAGTGTTTTCGAAATAGTATTTTTCTCCAAATTCAAATATCCGCTTACCTGTAATGTCATACCTGTTTGTTCTGTGAACAATAAAAGCATTAACAAGATAATTGATGTATATGAGGACTTGATTAACAGAGATGTTTGTGCTTTGGGATTTTAAATAGTCACTAATATTTTTTGCTGAAAACTGATTCCCGATGTTATCTGAGAGAAACTGCAGGAGCTTTTCTAAAAATTGTGTATTCCTTACATTGTATCTGCTGACTATATCTCTGAAGACGATTGTATTATATATATTTTTGAGATATTCATACACAACAGTTCCTTTAAGTTCAAGGTGTATCAAATATGGAAGGCCTCCGTAATCTGCATACTTTTCCAAAGTCTCTTCACTCTCTTTTAAACCGTGAAAGGATATGAATTCCGGATAAGAGAGGCTGTAAACCGGAAACTCGACATATCTTCCTGACAGCAAAGTAGCTAATTCTCCGGATAACATTTTGGCATTACCGCCTGTTATATATATATCATAATCTTCCTGTAGAAGTAATGATCGTAAAGCTTTCTCAAATTCAGGGATATCCTGTATCTCATCAATAAAAATGAAATTTTTCCGGTCATTTTTTTTATTCTTCAAGATCTCTTCGTAGAGGGCTGTATATGTTTTGATTGTAGAAAAACTGATATCCTCGCAATTAATATAGATAATATTATTTTCCGGGATCTCTTTTTGAATCTTCTCTATCAGCAGATACATCAAATAACTTTTTCCGACTCTTCTTTGCCCTGTAATTACTTTAATTACAGGAGTCCCGATAAAGGGCTCTATTTTATCTAGATACAGTTCCCTCTTTTTTAGATTTGATGGTAATCTCATATTGATAAGTTTTAGGTATGATTAAAACTTTTGGCAAAAATAGAAAATTTTTTAGTTATATCTAAAACTTTTATCTAAAACATATATCGAAAATTTATATCTTTGAGCCTGATAAAAAAGAATTTCTTTCCTGGTCAGGCGAATGTGATAACCCGGAGAATAGATAAAAAATGTCGAAAAAGAGTATATTGATAAAAGATCTTAAAGATCTGGAAAGGGCTGCAGCGGAGTTTATAAGAGAAAAACCCTCTGGCAGCGTAATAGCTTTTTACGGGTCAATGGGAGCCGGCAAGACTACATTCATTAAGTCATTGTGCAGGGTACTTGGCGTGCCTGATGTTGTTAACAGTCCTACTTTTACAATAATCAACGAATACAAAACCAGAGATGGGAAGCCTGTGTATCACTTTGATCTTTACCGTATTGAAAAGATTGCGGAGTTATACGATATAGGCATTGATGAGTTCATTTACAGCGGACATCTCTGCCTTATCGAATGGCCTGAAAAGATGGAGCAGATTCTCCCTGAGGATTGCATCAGGGTTACGATAAATGTTCTGGATAGTGGTTCAAGAGAACTGCTGTTTTAATGATTTCCACATAAATGATTTAGAAGGTCCGGGAAGGGTACTATGCAATCGGGAAGGGTCATGTGTCGGCAAATTTTGTAATCTCTATGTTGCTTATTATGTGCGCCATACGAAATTTGCTGACACCTAAAATCTTGTTCCTGCAGCAAATACGAATGATGCATGAAACTTGAGCAGATCTATCCAGTGCCGACATAAGTGGTTGACTCCAAAACTCAAAAAGCTGATCATATTAGGTCCGGTTAGCTTTCCGGATAGAGCAGGTAAGGTCTTCTCTGCTCCCGGAACTTCTCCACGTCGTCTTTCCACATTGCCTTAATCTCGGCAGCACTCTTGCCCTCTTTTATCATTTTCCTCACATAAGACTGTCCCATAAGGTTTTCGAAGAAAGATCTGAAAAAGTGATCATCCAGATTGAGATTCTTATAGGCATCAATGATATATTCCAGGTTTATTCCTTTGCTGTTTATCTCATCAACAGATGGTTTACTTCTCAGGTCCACGCCGTAGCACTCCCTGTTCAGTTGTGGCGGAGTCTTGGCTCCTGGAATGCTTCTTGGAGTGAATTTAAAATTGTAGCCTTTCATATTGGGATGTCCGTACATCTGGAACGGTGTTGTTGTTCCCCTTCCGAGGCTTACAGGGGTGGCCTCAAAGTAGCAGGTTGAGGGATAGAGATAGATAGATCGCATATCGGGAAGGTTGGGAGATGGCCTTACCGGAAGAGAGTAAAGGGAGGAGTGAGTATAATTTTTACATTTAATTACTGTGATGTCGCATTGAAGACCTTCGGGCAGCCATTTTTCACCGTTGATCATTCCGGCAAGCTCTCCCAGTGTCATTCCGTGAACTGTGGGAACAGGCAGCCAGCCTACTCCGGATTTATACTTCATATCCAGAACAGGACCATCCACATAAAATCCCAGAGGATTGGGACGGTCAAGAATTATCATCTTTACACTGTTCTCAGCGCAGGATTCCATCATTCTGGTCATTGTAGTGAGATATGTATAGAATCTCACCCCCGCATCCTGCAGGTCAAACAAAAGAATATCTATCTCCTTCATCAGCGAGGCCGCAGGCTTGCCCGGTGTTCCGTCGTAGAGGGATTTGATGGGGATACCTGTTTTTTGGTCAACAGAGCCCGATACTTGTTCTCCTGCATCTGCTTCTCCCCTGAAACCGTGCTCGGGAGAGATGATAGAAACAATGTTCACTTTGAGCGAAAAAAGAGAGTCCACCAGATGGGTGTTGCCGATAAGTCCGGTCTGGTTTGTGAGAATGGCAACTCTTTTGCCTTTGAGAAGGGGCAGGTATTCATCCATACACTCTGCGCCGGTGATAATAGTCTGTGTCTTCATAAAACCGGCGACAACACCCTGAGCCATAATAATAGAGGTGATGCTAAAAAGAAGAATCACCATAAATGTCCGTTTCATAATATACAAAATTAAACAACCTCTACTACGAATTTTCCTTCTCTTTTTTGTAACCTTCCGATGCAATGCAACGGGAAACCTTCTTTCTTTGCAAGTTCCTCTGTTTCAGCTATTCCGTCTGGAGTTACTGCAATCAGAAGCCCCCCGCTGGTTTGAGGATCACACAGGAGTGCTCTCTGATTTGCTGTAAGGGGAGATATCTTTTTAGAATAGCTGTTGTAATTGCGCCCGGTTCCTCCCGGAATGCACTCTTTCTCTATGTAATACTGAGTTCCTTTTATTCTGGGCACTTTTTCGTACTCGATAACTGCCTTAAGGCCGCTCCCATCCGCCATTTCAATTAAGTGCCCCATCAATCCGAATCCTGTGACATCGGTCATCGCAACCACACCCTCAATTTCTGAAAGGGCTTCACCTGCCTTGTTGAGAGTTGTCATCAGATTGAGAGCGACTATTCTGTCTTCTTCTCTGACAATCCCGAACTTTTCGGCTGTGCTTACAAGTCCTATGCCCAGAGGCTTGGTAAGGAAAAGAACGGCTCCCTCAACTGCGCTGTTGTTCCGTCTGATCTTTTCCACCGGTGCAATCCCGGTTACAGCCAGACCGAATATGGGATCTGCACTGCTGATGCTATGTCCGCCGGCCAGGGGAATTCCGGCAAGGTCACATACGCTCCTTGCTCCGGAGATTACCTCTGATGCTACCTGTGCCGGTATCTTGTCCAGAGGCCAGCCAAGTATCGCGATTGCCATTATGGGTTTACC
Organism: Bacteroidales bacterium UBA6088; assembly: GCA_002428635.1. GTDB lineage: Bacteria > Bacteroidota > Bacteroidia > Bacteroidales > UBA932 > Bact-08. The sequence continues at coordinate 16,462 of DIXE01000020.1, read as the reverse complement.
TCCCATTGCATAAATGTCAGAAATTGCATTTGTTGCAGAGATCCGCCCGAAATTGTATGGATCGTCCACAATAGGGGTGAAAAAATCTGTCGTGGAGATAATTGCCTTACCTTCACCAATATCGTAAACAGCAGCATCATCCTTGCTGTCGTTTCCGACCAGAAGATTTTCAAATATCTTTGAAGAACGGCTGTTTTTCAATATCTCTTCAAGATCCCGGGGAGCAATCTTGCAGCCGCACCCGGCTCCCGGGCTGAATTGCGTAAGGCGAATGGTTTCGTTCATTGGTGTAAGTTACAGATTTATCAATTTTGTGCTGTTATGCTGAATATCGATTATGTCGAGCATAGTCCCGATACTTCCTGTTCTGACTTTGTCCAGAAGTTTGTTATAGATTAAACAGGTTTTGCAAATTATTATCTTAGCGCCCTTTTCTTCGAGAGTTCCAAGTTCTTCCAGAACAGGAGATTCTTCGCAGGCTAACTTAACTCCGTCTCCGTACATACATATGTAGGAGGGAGTTCTATCTTCGGTATTTAACAGTGTAAGATAATTCTTTATCAGCAGGTAAGATAGTTCTTTCGGGGCACTGCCCATGCCATCGCTGTTTATTATTACAGCTATCTTGTTGTTTATTTTCTTAATATCCATTTTATTAGAATTTAATCCCCCAAAGTTCCTCTCCGGCTTTTATCAGTTTGGAAATTACAAGTGTCGGATCAAGGCTCTCAGATTTGATGCTTTTAATTCCTGACATCTCTTTTCCGTATCTTGTTGTGAGCTGATCTGAATATGCTGAATCATAATAGTCCAGGCAAATTCCGGCGGCCTCCTCAATGTTCCCCTCTTTTACCGCATTCAGTGCCACGTTGCATCTGTCAAAACCAAGTCTCTTCTCAATTTTGAAAATAGAGGCGGATAGATCACCTGGATCAAAGCAGGCATAATCTCTCAACAGTCTTTGGAGCCTTATCTCTCTGGCTGCATCAATCCTTATCAGCGGAGATTTTCTCATTCTCTCCCAGAACTCCTGGGGAAGAGTGATTTTGCCTACGTTGCGACTTTCGTCCTCGATCCATACAATTTTGTTGAGATTAAGTGAGAGAAGAACAGAGCTCAGCTCATTTTCGAACTGCTCTTTTGAGGGTTGTGGAGATTGTCCCAATGACCCGAACGCCGATCCTTTGTGATTTGCAAGCCCCTCCAGATCAATTACCTGTTCTCCGGCCAGAGACAGCTCAAGAAGGATTTCACTCTTTCCAGATCCTGTAAATCCTCCCAGAAGTACGCCTTTGAATGGTTTCTCAAAACTTGAGAGGACATAATTTCGATAAGCTTTATACCCTCCGTCCAGAAGATAGCATTCCAGCCCCACCTGTTCCAGAAGCCAGGCCATAGACTTTGAACGCATACCGCCTCTCCAGCAGTGGATAAGCACCTCTTTGCTCCTGAGACTCAGTGCAAACTTTGTAAAACCTGCCATTTTTGGGCCGACAAATTCAAGTCCCTTTTGTATAGCCAGTATCTGGCCCCTCTTTTTGAATATTGTCCCGGTTTCTGCCCGCTGCTCATCTGAAAACAGAGGTAAATTAAGAGCCCCGGGGATATGAGCGTGGTCATATTCACCCGGGGATCTGACATCTATTATCGGGAGCAGTTTGCTCCTTTTAAGGAATTCTTCTGTCTGGATTACTTTTGCCATAGTTCTGAACTGCGCAAAAGTACCATTTTTTTTTAGAAGTTAAACCTCAGACCTAGAGATGGGAGGTAGGCTATACTTTTATATTCGCCGGTAAATTCCTGGAGGGGAGGGGTCTGTGGTGTTCTTCCAAGAATCTTTATTCCGTTGAGATATTGGAAACCAAAGTCTATAGCCATTTTCTCAACAGGAGAATAGGTGAGGCCGGCGGTAAAGCTCATTTTATTGGCACCGGGTGTTTCAGGACCATAAATATCCCTGTCAACCGGAGTGGTGTCATAAATGAAGCCGAGACGAACCTTAGCATTCTCGCAGACTGAGTATTCTCCGCCAACTCTGTAAATCATTGAGTTCTTGAAGTTCTTCACAGAATTGAGAGAAACATTATTAAACCTGATTGCGAGAGTGTCATATGCCTTCCATCCTACATACTGAAGCTCAGCCGAAACCAAAAGATCTTCATTTACCTTGTAGGCAGCTCCAAAATTTATATTGGAAGGAATTGGAAGCTCAGCAGAGAAAGCCTGACCGTTAAGACCGAGGGCACCTGCCAGGGTGGGACTCTGCAGTGAAAGGGCAGTGAGAATAGTCTGCAGGTCTGTAGTTCCGTATGTTATTGTTGCTTCTCCCTCTTCTAGCTTCATCATCACCTTTGAGCGGTAAGAAAGTCCAAAGGTAAGCCTGTCGTTTGGAGAATAGAGGACTCCTGCGTTGAATCCGTATCCGATTGATGATTTGCCTGCAAGATTGATACCAGCAGGTGAAATTGTAAGAGTGTTGTTTACAACTGTCTGCATCGGAGCCGGGAGAAACGGCAGATACTGAACCAGTGCACCTACGGGCAACAGACCCCTGTTCATTTCAAAGTTCCCGAAGTCAACCATCAGTCCTGCACCTACACTGAACTTCTCGCTGAACTTAAAGGAGAAGGTGGGCTGTACAGAGAATGCCTTGAGGGAAATATTCTGGATAAGATGTGACCCTCTCCAGTTGTCGGGCCAAAACAGGCTGTTACCAACAGGATTGGTGACACTCACTCCTGCAAAAAACTTATCTGAGAGTTTGAACCCTGCATAACCGAAAATCGGTGTCCCTACTGGATTGTCACTTTCTGCAATATAGTCTCCGCTCACGTTATTATAGGTGACTTTCGAAAAAATTGCAGTAGCTCCCAGAGAAAGATCAATTTTCCCGTTCATATAGGAAAGACCTGCCGGATTAAAGAGCATACTCTCTGCTCCGAGCTTGAGTGCAGTGCCAAGGTGTCCCATACCCACCTGTCTGGCGCTTTGAGAATTGATCTGGTATCCTTCAGCCATAAGACTGACAACAACGATGTTAGCTAATAATAGCAGTGTTAGTTTTCTAATTTTCATCTTCTTTTCATTTAGTAAAGAGGCGCTAATCTAACAGAAATAATCATATTTTATACCTAATTTTGATAAAAGTTGATAAAATTTTTAAAATCAGGCAGTAATAAATAAACTGAAATTATCTAAAAGTGTAAATCTACTCTTTAAAATCAGTCGTTGTTCAATTGTGGGATCTCAACCTCATCCCTGCTGTTTCCCAGTAAGTGCCTGCTGAAGAAGTCACCCATCCTCCAGAAGAAGTACTCGTTCATATCTCCGAAGGAGTGTCTCTGACCGGGAAGAACCATAAGTTCAAACCTTTTGTTTGCCTTTATGAGTGCATTGACCATCCTGATTGTGTTTCCGGGGTGAACATTGTTGTCTATGTCTCCGGTAACCAGCATCAGATTTCCTTTGAGATTCTTTGCTATCTGGGGATTGGTGGCAATGTTGTACTTGAATGTGGTATCTCCCTTCTCCGATACCATCTCCTGAACTCTGTGATGTTGCTCGCTCCACCAGCGGTTGTATATGGAGTTGTCGTGATTTCCTGCTGCGGAGACAGCGGCTTTAAAAAAGTCCGGATAAACCAGCATTGCGGCGGTTGACATAAAACCTCCTCCGGAATGCCCATGAATTCCTACTCTGTTTATGTCTATGAAGCTATGCCTTGCAGAGAGCTGCTCAACAACCACCTTTTTATCTTCCAGTCCGTAATCGCGAAGATTGCCATATCCGTAATTGTGATACCATTTTGATCTGTTTGGAGAGCCCCCGCGGTTACCTACTGTGACAACGATAAAGCCAAACTGAGCCAAACGGTCGATTCTGTTCATACCCTTTGACCAGGCTGCATTCACTGCTTCTTCCTGAGGTCCGGGATATACATATTCGATTATTGGATAGAGTTTTGTGGAGTCGAAATCGAAAGGCTTATACATCACTCCGTACAGGTCGGTTATCCCGTCGCCGGCCTTAACTTTGAATCTTTCCGGGAATTTGTATCCGGCCTCAAAAAGTAAAGTAAGATCTGCCTTCTCCATATCCATTATCTTACGCCCTGTGTTATCCATTAACGAAACAGATGGAGCAACATCAACCCTGGAGTAATTGTTGACAAAGTATTTGTTGTTGTCTGATGTGGATGTGGTGTGAGTATAGTCGCCCGGATTGAGCAGTTTAAGGTTGCTGCCGTCAAAATTTATTTTATACTGATGTGTGTAATATGGGTTTTCGCCCGGCTCCCTTCCGTTTGCAGTAAAATATACTACCCTGTTTACAGGATCTACTCCAATCACATTCTCTACGTGATACTCTCCGGAGGTAATCTGATTCTTTAATTTGCCGCTTTTGTCATAGAGGTAAAGATGCGCCCATCCGCTTCTTTCTGACCAGTGGATGAACTCTTGTCCGTTGTTGATCAGCTGGGGCTGTCTGGTCTCGATATAGGTGTTCATTCTCTCTTCTACCAGGGGTGTGAGTGTGTCTGTGGTTACAGAAGCTGTACAGAAATCCACCCGTTTAATATCGCGGCTTATTCGGTACAGATATAGCATATCATTGTTGCCCAGCCATATAGTCGGCTTAAATTCGTCGGTTTTGTCTTTCTGCAGCCTCGGCTCCATTAACAGTTTGAGCTCCTGATCCTTAAAACGTGCAGTATTTATTGTTTTGTACTCCTTCTTTTCTATGTCGAAAATAACCAGATGCCTTACAGGTGCATTTGCTTCGCCTGCCATATGATATTTGTAGTTTTCCAGCTTGGGGCGGGGTTGAGCAAGAACATCAATTACCCACAGTTCCTTAACTTTTGTGTTGTCAGTTCTCAAAAGGGCAAAATGCTTTGAATCCGGTGACCAGGCTACAAAGGCGCCTGTGCGCTTTTTCTTGTCTTTTTCTGAGGCATAAATGTCGTTGCTTCCGGAGCCGAAAGGAAAATCTCTTGTACCTTCTGTGGTAAGCTGAAATTCGACAATTGTTGAATCGTCCTCATTTTTCTTTGCCTTCTCAAGGTTCTCCATATCCATATAGTACAGGTTAAAATCTCTTGAGAAAACCACATACTTTTTGTCAGGTGAGATATTTGCCCATCCGGGATTGGTTTTTTCCTCCTTAAAGTCTTTTATTTCAGTAAGAACACCTGTGGCAATATCGTATTCAAATCCAAAAATCTTCTTCTCCTTTTTTGGCTTACCGGTTTTTTCGTCTTTGGTCTCAACATCTTCAGAGCCCTTTATCTGAAATGTGAATTTTTTGTCATCCACAAGCTTGAGTTTCTGAATAGGGATGTTTTGTGCATCAAACGGATCTTTCACTATCTCAGTAAGCTGAGCTGCCAGTTTTGCATTGTCGAACAACATTTTTTTTGTTCCGGCTACAGGATCAACAATATAAAATTGCCTTCCCTGAGGAGTTTGCCAGGCATACCAGAATTTGTCTGAGTTCTTGAACCAGAATGGCTCTACTGATGTAGAAAAGACCATTTTGCCTACCTTTTTTGGTGAGTATCTTGCGGCAAGTTCATAATTTGCCTTGTTTACAAAGGTCTTCCTCTGCTGCGCAGATGCCTGAGGGCTCCACATTAAAATGAAAGCCGTCAGCAGGATTAAGTTTTTGTATAAATTCATATTGGTTTATTGATTAAAATTATCTGTTTTTGGCCACTCTCCAACCTCGAGATCGTGCAGTGAACCCTTCTCAATTCTAAAGCGGAGAGCTGTTCTCACAATGTGAAACCCTTGTATGCCTGCAGAGCCCGGGTTTATTACCATAATATTGTGGGTTTTGTCCCGTACTACCTTAAGAATATGAGAGTGGCCGCATATGAACACATCCGGGGTGTAAAGGTTTATCAGCCTGAGAGCCTCCTTTTGGTAATAACCCGGATATCCTCCTATATGGATCATAAGAAAACGGAGCCCTTCAAGCTCGAAGTTCTGAAAGAGCGGATGTATTTGTCTGATTTTATGGTCGTCACAATTGCCGTAAACACCTATTAGAGGCTTTAGGGCTGATATTTTGTCGGAAATCCCCATATTGCCGAAATCTCCGGCGTGCCATATCTGGTTGACATCCCCGAAAAAAGATTGCAGAGCCTTGTCAAAGACTCCGTGTGTATCAGAAAGGAGGCCAATTTTTACCATATATTATCAGGGGGATCTTTTGTCGAGGATTATATTTTTATAATGATTTTTTTGTTGTACAGGAATATTGCCATAGCCGTAAAGACCGATAAATATACCAGTGCGTACAGCAGTGACCCCCATTCGTTGTGCCCGAGGAATGCCACACATACATTCTGATAGAACCAGGAAGAAGCAGAAGTTGTGACTTCAGAAGTTGATCCGTCTGCCGCAACCACAACGGTGCTCCATTTAATCACCCTACCAAGCAGTTTTGCGAAGACTCCTGCCATAACAAAAGCAAAGAGGGGATTAAGTCCCAGAGCCCTGAACGGAAAGAATATCTTCTCCTTTCCCTTAATGTCTATCAGATAGATAAACAGAGCCAGCATCATTACTGACCATCCTCCGGCGTAGAGAACATAGGGGGGTGTCCAGAGAGGTTTATTTATAGGAACGAATATGCTGAGCACGATTCCTGCGCCCAACAAAATCAGGCCTGTAGTGTAAAGAGTGGCGGTAGCATCAATCTTCTCTTCTTGCTTTCTGATTATTCCTCCGGAGAGGTATCCCAGCAGCACTGTTGCAGAGCCTGATAGTACTCCCAGAATCCCCTCGGGGTCAAATGGAACTCCGAACCCTTTGTAAACGTGGCTCTCCCCAACCAGCGCAACATCTATTGCACCTGCCACATTTCCCTCAAGTGAGAATGGTTCATCACCGCCAAAGATTACCAGTACCAATAAGTGTAGTAACATCAGTACAGTCATTGCCACCACAATCTTGCCGGTTTTTTGCAGCCAAAGGGCAAGCACTCCTCCGAGAATGTAGCAAAGTGCAATTCTCTGAAGCACTCCGAAAATTCTGAGATGATCCAGATATTCCAGGTAGTTTGCACCCAGACTCAGGGACGGATCAGGACTTGTAGGATAAAAAGGGAATGCATTCAGCAACAATCCTGTCAGGAAAATAAGTCCTCCTCTTTTAAGGATTTTTTTGACAGACAGCAAATTGAGTGAGTCTCCGTATTTTGCGAATGAGAAGGAGAGGGCAGCTCCCACAATAAACAGGAAAAAGGGAAATACAAGGTCGGTAGGGGTGCATCCGCTCCAGGAGGCGTGTCTCAGAGGAGGAAATATTTTGCTCCAGGAGCCCGGATTGTTCACCAGTATCATTCCGGCAATTGTCATCCCCCTGAGTACATCCAGTGCAGTGTATCTGTTTGCTGAGACTGTTTTCATTTTTGGGAGGGGTTATTCTGCAAAAATAACCTTTTTATATATATTTGCAGTCGATATGGAACTCTTTTACACAAAAAATATCAACGGCAATATTGCCGTGTTCGATTCACAGGAATCCAGACACTGTGTTAAAGTTTTACGCCATCACAAGGGAGATAAAATTGAGTTTATTGACGGACTTGGAACCCTTTACCGCGGGGTAATTACCGAACCCTCTCCAATTGCCTGCAAAGCTGAGATTTCGGAGCGGGTGAGCGGATTGGGAGAGCGTGGATATTATCTGCATATGGCTGTTGCCCCTGTTAAAAATCCTGACCGTTACGAGTGGTTTATGGAAAAGGCGACAGAACTGGGTTTTGACCGTTTGACCCCTGTGGTGGGAGAATTCTCTGAGAGGAGGAGAATAAATCAGGAGAGGGGTGAGAGATTACTTATTTCTGCCGCAAAGCAGTCGCTAAAAGCCAGGATTCCTCAACTTGATGCGGCTTTTGGGGTGAAAGATTTTATAAGCTCCATGGAGAATTTCAGGGGTATTAAGTTGATAGGTCATTGCAGGGAGGGGGAGAAGAGGAATTTTATGGATGTACTTGCAGAAAACAAAAACTCCAGCGACACAGATCTTTCAACTTCGGGTGAAAAGCCGTCTTATGTTGTGTTGATAGGACCGGAAGGTGATTTTTCTGCCGGAGAAATTGAATTTGCTGTTTCTAAGGGATTTATACCTGTAACTTTGGGGCAATCCAGACTCAGGAGCGAAACAGCGGCTCTGTGTGCCGTTACAGGGATTTATCTTACTAACATTTAATATTCGAGGTAGGACAGACGTGTCAGCAAATTTTGCAACACTCACTTAGTTATATCACTCGATTATAGGTAATTGCAAAATTTGCTGACACGTGACATTTTCCGGATGAACCAATTATCCTTGATAGTCACACTATTTTCTTATGATCTCTACCTCTCCCCTGAGCCCGAGCTTGATTATTGAGGAAGGCTTTCCTGTTGACCCCTCTTCAAGTTGCCAACCGGCAACCCAGTCTGCAGCAGAAATAATATTCTGGTCGATCTCCTCAAAAAGTGAAGGTGTTGCAGCTCCGGCAATATTTGCCGAGGTAGAGACTATTGGTTTGCGAAAACCGGAAAGAAGACGCTGACAGAAGGGATGGTGAGGAATCCTTGCTGCAACAGAACCGTCGGGTGCAACCAGGTTTGAAGCAAGTGAAACGGCTCCGGGATAAATTATTGTAAGTGGAGTATCTGCAATCTCCAGAAGCTGAAAGGCAACTTCGGGAACTTCTTTCACATACCGGACAAGCATATTTTCATCTTTTACCAGAATAATAAGGCTTTTGCTCTCTGCTCTCTTCTTTATGCCGAATATCTTCTCAACAGCCTCCCGGTTTGTGGCATCACAGCCCAGACCCCATACTGTATCTGTGGGATATAGTATAACCCCTCCGGACGACAACACTTTTATTGCCTCCTTAACAGCAGATTCAACCAGTTGATTATTTGCAACCAGTTGATTATTTTCGACATGGGTTTTTACAATCTTGTTTTGGTTACTGAAATTTTTCAGGCGGCTTCTCATTTTTCGGGTATGATTATTCCGGTAAATACCGGGTAATGGTCAGAATATTTAATTTTTACAGTTTTGTGTCCTGCACTTTGGAAGTTACCGGGGTATAGAATGTAATCAATTCTCAATAGAGGCCAAAGATAAGAGTATGTGGAGCTGAATCCTCTTCCCGATTCGTTGAAGCTGTCCTTTTTGTCTTTCATAAGGTTATGGTAGGTGTAGGACATAGGGGTGTCGTTAAAATCACCACAGATGAAAGAAGGAAAAATGCTCTCTCTTGTATGCGCCGATATCTTGTCAACCTGGATAGCTCTTTTTCTGAATGTCCCTGCAACCCTGTCGTGAACATCGGCAATATCCTCAGTAAGTCTCTCGCTTTTTACCAGTCTCTTTATCAGTCCTGTAAAGGAGATTGAATGGGATTCGAAATGGACATTGTATATACGAACAACACTCCCTTTTACGTCAATGTCGGAGTAAATTGAGAGGTTTGTCCCTTCGCTAAAGAGTATCTTGTCTCCGGATATTATCGGATAACGGCTAAGGGTCAGGTTGCCGAATCCGCCTCCAATCCTGGTTTTAAAGAGATGATACTGCCGGTATGGATATTCGCCAAAATATTCAGATATGGATGAAGTGTCTGATATATAGAACTCCTGGAGACAAATCACATCAGGATTTTGTTTTGTGATAAATGCAGCCACATCTCTGAGCAGTGCTGTCCGGGACTCTATGCTTACTTTCTTTCCGGGAAGATTTGAATCTTTCTTTTGTGTGAAAAGACCAACATTGTAGGTGCAGATCTCCAGCAGATCACTCCGTGGTATCTCGTTTTCTTTGTCCCATTTGAAGAACAGATCTGCAAAGAGCAGAGAAGGCAGCAGGGCCAGAAAAGTGACCCAGGTGGCTCCGGACCGTCTTAACAGGCCTAAAATCACAAGTATGAAGTTTATGAGCACCAGTGGTACAAAGTATAGTCCAAAAAAGAGCGGAATTGATGTCTTGATCGGATTGATGAATATTGAACCGTAAGAGATAATCAGAGAAACAGCAAATACAATCACAACTGTTCGGAACACCAGCCCGAAAAACTTTGCAAAACCGCTTCTGTTTTTTTTACCTCTCCTTTTCATAAAAGGAAAACATTAATAAAATCAGAAATAGAGATTGTTTCTTTTTTTCCAGTAACGTATAAGGAAAAATCCGAATATCATACCTCCCAAATGGGCAAAGTGTGCTACATTGCCTCCTGTGTTGGATATTCCCAGGAACAGCTCTATTACTCCGAATATCAATACAAACCATTTTGCTTTAAGAGCAACTGGAGGGAAAATCAGTTGCAGCACATTGTTTGGGAATAGCATTCCGTAGGCCAGCAACACACCATAGACAGCTCCGGAAGCTCCCACGGTAGGTGTGGTGTAGAGTAGTTCAAGCCTCTGCATTGCTGTCGCACTCCCATTCTGGGCTGCATTGGCAAGGGTAGATGCATCAATGTAAAGTACCAGTGAGTGCAGGAGTGCCGCACCTAGTCCGGTGATCATATAGTAGAGGAAGAAACGTTTGCTTCCCCATACCTGCTCCAGTGCAATACCAAATATTACAAGAGAGTACATATTGAAAAAGAGATGGACGAAGCCTCCGTGCATAAACATATGCGTTATGAGCTGATATGGCTTGAACAAAGGAGACTCAAAGTAAAATAGAGAAAATTTCTCATACATAAAATTCCCTGTCAGAAAGGTGATCAACAGCATCAGTGCATTGATTATCACCAGATTTTTCAATACCGGAGGAAATGATCCAAAAAATCCTGATCCTCTGTTAATGTACATGTTCACTTTTTGTATTTTTTATTTATAAAAACCTTTTGTTAAGTTCGTCATTTGTAATAGTAAATGAGCAGATTTTCCCCGTTGGGGTATAGGCTGGCTCTTTACAGGCAAAGAGAGATTCGATCAAAGATTTTGCCTGCAGTTCATTAGGTCTCTCTTTTCTCCTGTAGGCTGCAGAGCGAGCCATTGCAGCTGCTGATCTTTCCAGTATCAGTCTGGCAGTGTCTCTGGATTCGGTTATTTCAAAAACCAGGCTGTCTATCAGGGAGTACAACTCGTCTTCGTCCTCGGGGATGCCCTCGGGCAGTGAGGTTATCTCTATCATTTTTTTATCGGCAATGTTAAAGCTAAAGCCCAATCGTTCCAGCTCTTTCTCCCTCTCGTTGAGCAGACTGGATATATGTTCCTCGACATGGATAGTTTTGGAAAAGAGCAGAGACGATGCAGATGTCTGAGGATTCTCGATCAATTTGAGATATCTTTCGTAGAAAATCCTCTCCAAGGCTCTGGGGATGTTTATCACCATAACTCCTGATCTGACAGGTGTAAAAATGTATCGATCCCCCGAAATAAGAACCGACAGAGAACTGATATCGCCCTGGCTGTATGGAAGAGCATCCTCCTGAATGCCAGAAAAAGTGCGGTCATCTTCAGGATTGCGGGTGTCAGAACCTGAGGCGTAGCCTAAAGCTTCAGGGGAGTGGAATGCTTTGTCTATCTCCTCTGTAGAGAGAGGTATGCGTCTGCTTTTGAGCTCTTCGTTGAAAGGGTTGAACAAGGGATCGTAGTCAATTCTGGGAGCAGGTACATAAAACTTAGCATTTGCTGCGGGAATTTCAGGAGCACCCTCCTGATCGAAATCTATGCTGGGGAAAAAGGAGTTTTTACCCAAAGCTTCCCTCACCACAGCGTGCAACATATCGAATATAGCGTTCTCCTCCTCGAACTTAACCTCTGTCTTTGCGGGGTGGATATTGACATCCAGAGTCTGGGGGTCAACTTCGAAAAAGATGAAGTAGGAGGGAAGATACCCATCCGGGATGAGATTCTCGTAAGCCTTGAGCACTGCCTTGTGAAAATAGGAGCTTCTGAAGTAGCGATTGTTGGCAAACAGGTACTGGTGGCCAGGAGTCTTTCTTGCATCATCGGGGCGGCCGATGTATCCGCTTATCTTTACTATCGGGGAGTTCAGCCCAATGTTCACCAGTTCACGGCCCATCTCTCTCCCGGCCACATCCAGAATCCGTCTTCTGTAGTTGGCCGGAGAAAGGTTATAAATCTCTGTGTTATTATGTGTAAGTCTAAAAGAGAGTGACGGACGGGTAATTGCAATCCGTGAGAATTCCGAGAGGATTTGCCGGTACTCAGTGGCATCGGATTTAAGGAATTTCCTTCTGGCAGGGATATTATAGAACAGGTTCCTAACCATAAAGTTACTGCCCTGTGGTGTGGAAATCTCTTTTTCTGATACAAGTTTTGATTCTGCGTACTTAACCTCGTATCCCAGCTGATCCTCTTCTCTTCTAGTACGGAGAGTTACCTCCGAAACTGCTGCAATTGAGGCAAGAGCCTCTCCGCGGAATCCGAATGTGTTGATATTGCTCAGATCTTCTATGGCCGAAATTTTGGATGTAGCGTGCCTGAGAAATGCAATCTTTGCATCCTCTACAGATATGCCGCAGCCGTTGTCAATCACCTGAATGAGTGTCTTGCCTGAATCCCTGATTATCACCTGAATGTTGTCGGCTCCTGCATCTACGGAGTTTTCCATAAGCTCCTTGACTACAGATGCAGGTCTCTGCACAACCTCACCGGCAGCAATCAGGTTGGCGATATGTTCGGGGAGTATTCTAAGCATCAACGCGATTGATTAAAAAGGAATGCAAATCCGTCGGCAAGATAGTATGCAGCCAATATCATAGCTACCAGACCAAGTAAAATGATAATCCTTAAAAGAAAAGTGTTTCCAGAAATACTTCTGTTGCCGTGAAAGTTTTTGCGCATATTATTCCGGATGTACCGGCCGGGCACATAAACTCCCTTCTTCGCCTGGTCTTCTCCCTGAATCCTGGCAATTCTCTCCTCCCTGGCCTCCTTTTTGGGGTCATAATAGCGGTACTCGTAGTTAAAGACCCGGTGGGGTGTCGATCTGAAAAAGTTGAAGTTTAAAGCCATAAACAATAAATCTGCCTCCCGGGGGAGTTTTATCGGTACAAAGATAACAATTAATGTAGTACTTTTGTTACAAGATTACGATGATGGAAAACAGAAAGACAACACCTTCCGGCGGCATCAAAAGCGCACTTAAACCTCCGGGTACAGATGAAACAAAATCAAAAGCCGGCAGAGCACAATACCGTGTAGGTAACGGCTACGATGTCCACGCACTAGCCAAAGGGTTGCCTCTTATAATCTGCGGCGTAAAGGTAGAACACTCCAAAGGCTGCATTGCCCACTCAGACGGTGATACTCCGCTTCACGCCTTATGCGACGCCCTGCTGGGAGCTCTTGCCCTGGGAGACATCGGCAAACACTTCCCTGACAAGTCGGAGGAGTTCAGGGGAATTGACAGTAAAGTTTTACTCTCCAGAACTTACGGGATGGTTAAAGATAGCGGATACACGCTTGTAAATGCAGATATTACAATTGTCTTACAAAGTCCCAAAATTGCTCCCTATATTGATCAAATGCGAGAGGTTGTTGCTTCTGTACTGGGGTGTGATGTTTCCTGCATCTCAGTGAAAGCCACAACCAGCGAAAATCTCGGATTTACCGGCCGCGAAGAGGGCATCTCTGCCTTTGCTACTGTATTACTATTCCATTCTATTTAGATATTGCGGGGAGTATTTGGTGTCAGCAAATTTTGTAATCAACTGGGGTTAAGAGATATAGATAAATTTTCAAAAACTATAGTTTTTTGCATATTTTACATATTGCACATTGTTTGCGCTTTGCAAAATTTGCTGACATGTATTTTCGCCTATAAAAGAAGCTGGCGAAGAAGGTTGTCGTAAACGCTTTTACTGAACAGACGGTAATGCGGGTCGTACTCATTTGTATATGCTTCGCTGTGATGAACCACATATTTACCGGTATTCAGCAACGAATCCAGAAACCTTGAATCTTTCTGAAAGTCCTGTATATCTGGATACAGTTTTTTTACAATCTTCTCAATACGGTTCCACTCTTTCTTCCAATCCTCTGCCGAAACCTCTGCTGATTTTTCTTTCTGAGGCATCCGGACCTCCTGTGCACTTTCCATAAAAGCCTCAAAGAAAACCTGATAACTAACCAAACCCTCCTTAATTGCCGACAGATCAACCCTCACATAATCTCCCCGCCATCCGGTCACCTCAGCAAGTTTAGCCTGTGACCGCCCCTCAACCTTAAGCAGTTCACTCCTTAAGTATGCACCCGCCGATGCCGAATCCGGAATCATATGCCCCGGCCCGAACCTGTCCTGAAAAAAGTTCTTGTAAATATCCCTTAACCTCGATTCCGGGTAGTTATTCATCTGCCATACCACCCTTTCAGAAACCCTCTTTTCGAAATTTTCACCATCGGCGCAACCAGTAAAACTTACGGCAACACCCATTAAAACAATAGCGCTGCTAACAACACTTACAAAGAGATTTATTGGCCGATTAATCATTATACTTAAAATCCTTTTGCCGTTAAGATTTGCTTACCGGCTGCGCTTTTTCAATCGATTCAAAGTTAAACAAATCAGACAAAGAATTTGTCACATAACAAAAAAGTGTTACTTTTGCACTCCAATTCCGGCGCGGTAGCTCAGATGGTTAGAGCGCATGATTCATAATCATGAGGTCCCCGGTTCAATCCCGGGCCGCGCTACAAGAGAGAAGAGCCTTACTGCAAAAGCAGTAGGGTTTTTTGTTTTCACCCGGCTAAGCTTGCTTAAAGACGGGTGAAATAAAAACCATAAGGCAAAGCCTAAGGCTCTTCTCTCTTGGGCTGTTTTGCCGGCCGTACCGGGATCACCAAGCGCAGCGCGGTAATCCCGGGGGTAAAACCGGAGTTGATTCAGCTCTACTTCGGGGGTTGGCATATTTTGGGCTGTTTTGCCGGCCGTATCGGGATCACCGAGCGCAGCGAGGTAATCCCGGGGTTCGAGGTCCAAATTATCAAATCAAATAATTTCATTAGATGCTTTTTGGGTGCTAATAATAATTATATTAGCAGCAAGAATAGGAGGGGAGAAATATGGAGCGAGAGAATCAAAAATTAGTTGATCTGTTTGAAGAGTGGCTGGAAGCCCGGAGATACAGCTTCAATACCATAAAAACATACACAGAAGCTATCAAGGTTTTTATAAGCTATTTTAAAGATAAGCATCCATCAGAAATTACAGATAAAGACATTCTTCATTTTAACTACTATTATATATTAAGAAAAGGGTATTCTGCATCATACCAGAATCAGGTTATAAGTGCAATAAAGCTTTTCTATTTGAAGGTTGAAAACAGGTATATTTCAATTGAAAACATTGAAAGGCCTAAGAAATACAGACCCTTGCCAAAAGTAATACCTAAAGATATTATTCAGAAAATGCTCACCTCCATTCCAAATTTCAAACATAAAACCGCACTTACACTTATTTATGCTTGCGGTTTAAGGCGAAGCGAACTGATTAATCTTCAACTTAAAGATTTAGATTCAAAGAGATTAACAATCACGATTAAAAATGGTAAAGGGCAGAAAGATAGGGTTTTACCTGTAAGTGAAAAGATAATGAATTTGATAATCAAATATTATCGAGTTTACAGACCAATTAAATTTCTTATTGAGGGACAATTAAAAGGAGAATCGTACAGCGAAACGAGCCTTGAAAAAATATTTCATAAATATTTGTGTAAAGTATATAAAAATCATAAATTTACACTCCACAGTCTTAGGCACAGTTATGCAACTCACCTTTTGGAATCCGGCGTAAGTTTAAGATATATTCAAGTGCTCCTGGGACATAAAAGCAGTAAAACAACAGAGATTTACACACATGTTAGTATGACAGGGTTACAAAACATTAAAAATCCTACAGATGACTTTGATTTATGAGAAATAATATCCAAATATATTACTGTATAAAAGTGTTCAAACCCCCAGAATTTGGAATCATTAATGCACCTTTTATACATATATAAACAAGTTATTTCCAATTGCGGGTAATATAAAGGGAGTTAGAAAAAGAGAAAAGATACGAGGAAGTAGGAGTCCAGGATCATTCCTGAGGGCAACTGACATAAAAGTTGAGAGTAATTTGGAAAAGTGATTAAAGATAGGTTAATGGTATTTCAGCTTTGAGAGGGTAAGTTTGGTTTGGAGTAAAATGAAACTTAGAGCATTAGAAAGTCTTATCATCGAATCAACTTTTCTTCCAGTTGCCGGGATCTGAGAATTAGGGAACCATTCCGCAACAGCAAATAACAGAGGGTAGGTTTTATTGTTAATAAGTGTTATATTTGGCTAATAAAGAGGTTTTCAGGGTATTGCCAGAGGATTAGTTGGCAACAAAACCTACCCTCGAATCGTTGAACTAAACCGCCCCCTTTCGGAGGCGGTAATTTGATGGTAAATTAGATGTGCAAACTTCAAAACATACCATCATGAAAAACA
>DIXE01000037.1:244-39062 GCA_002428635.1 Bacteroidales bacterium UBA6088 | reverse complement strand
CTCATAGCGGCGCGCTGCTTGTGGTTCTGTTTGCATATCTTTATTATTTGAATGCAAAGGTAGATAGCCTAAATGTCTCAAAATAGGCGGGGCTCAACGAACGGTTACACTATAGTTTTTAGCATTTTTCATATAACCTTTATTTATAGCATTATACAAAATTTGCTGACATCTACTCGGGTGATAACTCCAAAACTTATAAATTAAAAAACGGTAAATGTTAGACAATCTCAAAATATTGTGGCATCAGGGGAAACAATTTATTCCGGATGTAACTTCGGCCACTGTTCCCGGAGTCTTCAGGGGGAGGCCGGTAATTACCAGGTATAAAGTTGATGAAGACGAACTGGCAGCACTTTGCCCTGTAAAAGCCATCTCTGCTTCGCCTGTTTCTATTGACCTGGGCAGATGTACTTTCTGCGGAGAGTGCGCTTTTTCTTTCCCTCAAAAAATCTCATTTACAAAAGACTATAAAATTGCTACAAATATCCGGGAGAGGCTGATAGTAAAAGAGGGGATGACTAGCAAAGAGGGAATAGGCGGGAGCATTACAGTCGATAAAGAGAGTGTCCGCAAAGAGATTAGGGCTATTTTGAATAAATCCCTAAAACTCAGGCAGGTCTCTGCAGGAGGGGATAACAGTTGTGAGCTGGAGCTTAACGCCGCGAACAATGTCCAGTTTGATATGAGCCGCTTTGGGATAGACTTTGTAGCCTCTCCCCGACACGCAGACGGAATTGTAATAACCGGACCTGTTTCAAAGAATATGGCACAGGCGCTACAGATATGCTACGATGCAGTTCCCGATCCCAAGATCATTGTGCTTGCCGGCACAGATGCAATAAGCGGAGGAATTTTTGATGCATTAAGCGGCAGAACACTCGAAGGCTCCCCGCAACTAGACCGGACATTTATCAATGAACATCATATAGATCTCTACATTCCCGGCAACCCCGCACATCCCCTTACAATAATCAACGGGCTGCTGGATCTGGTGAGGTAGAGGCATTAAACAATAATTTTATTTGCTTTTCTCAATACATTGAGTAAATTTGTTGGCATTATTGAGTAAATTTATTTAATATGTTTGAACGACCTTATTTAAAAATTGTTAGAGCAAGGATAAAAGAGCCGAGAAAGTTCATTCAGGTCATTTTAGGACCTCGTCAGGTGGGTAAAACCACTATGGTAAATCAACTTTTATCTCAAATCCCTGCTCCTTACCTATATCAATCTGCAGATGCTATCTCTGCAACCAATTCTGTCTGGCTGATGCAGGTATGGGAATCTGCCAGATTAAAAATGAGGGCAGAAGGGGGTACGGAGTTCCTGCTTGTGATTGACGAAATTCAGAAGATTGATAACTGGAGTGAAGTTGTAAAGCATCAATGGGACAGGGACACCTATGAAAACATCAATATTAAAGTAATTCTGCTTGGATCTTCAAGGCTACTGATTCAAAAGGGGTTGAACGACTCTTTAGCCGGCAGGTTTGAGACATTGTATCTGGGACACTGGTCTTATACGGAAATGCATGAGGCTTTCGGATGGGATGTGAAACAATATATCTATTTTGGAGGTTATCCCGGATCAGCTGCGCTGATTGGTGATGAAGAGCGTTGGAAAAACTATATAAAGGATTCGCTCATTGAAACAAGTGTTTCTAAAGATATCCTGATGCTGACAAGAGTAGACAAGCCTGCTTTGCTTAAAAGATTATTTGAAACAGGTTGTCTCTATTCCGGACAGATTCTTTCATATTCAAAGCTCTTGGGTCAGCTTCAGGACGCTGGTAACACTACAACTCTGGCGAATTATCTTAAGCTTCTTTCTGATGCCGGTTTACTGGGTGGTCTGGATAAGTATGCAGGTGATATAATCCGTAAGAGAGGCTCAAGTCCAAAATTTCAGGTTTACAACAATGCTTTGATTACCTCTCAAAACAATACCAGTTTTGAAAAAGCAATTATCAATCCCGAATTGTGGGGAAGACTTGCAGAATCATCGACAGGTTCACATTTGATCAATAACTCAATTTCAGAAAGATATAATGTCTGTTATTGGCGTGAGGGAAATCAGGAGGTTGATTTTGTGCTGGAAAATGGAGATATATTTATCGGACTTGAAGTAAAAAGCGGGATAAAAGCTGCTAATGAAGGGATGAAAATCTTTCTAGAGAAATTTCATCCACAAAAGGTTTTGCTTGTTGGAACCGGAGGGATTCCTTTTGAAGAGTTCCTGAAAATTAATCCTAAGGAGCTGTTTTGAGACTATTTTCTATCATCTTTTTCTTAGTATTCATACATGCATAATTCTGCCAGAGACTTTCTTATCACATTATTACTGCAATTTTACGCACTTTAGCCAGCCGCTCTGAGAATGTTATGTCTTTACGGGCAATTTGCATATCGTACCGTCCTGAAAAAAGTTAACATATTTATTTCGTCATTTGCACTATTATAGTGCATTATTTTGTGTTTTATGCACTCCCATAGTGCTATTTTTAATATTTTTTGCACCGCATGAGTGCAATTTTGTTATATTTGCAGAAATATTTAGATTATGGATAGATTATCAGAAGTTTACAGAAAACTGCTTAGTGAAGTAAAAAGTGGTTTTTTCAGATATAATTATGATTTTATTAACTGGTCTAACCGTTTGATCGGTATTATAGGACCCAGAGGTGTGGGGAAGACGACGCTTGTGCTTCAGCATATAAAAAATAAACTCAACCCCGCCGAATCTCTCTATGTTACTGTTGAGGATTTTTATTTTTCCCGGAACAAGATTTTAGATCTGGCAGATGAATTTGACAAAGCAGGAGGGAAATATCTGTTTATAGATGAAATTCATAAGTATCCTGATTGGTCCAGAGAACTTAAACTGATTTATGATTACCACCCAAATTTAAATATAGTCTTTACCGGATCGTCAGTGTTGGATATTAGTAAAGGTGCTTCTGACCTAAGCCGCCGTGCAATTATTTATTACTTGCAGGGAATGTCATTCAGAGAGTACTTAAAGCTTTTCCACAACATTCCCACTAATGTATATTCTCTTGATCAAGTACTTGAACACAAAGTAGAAATATCGGGACTCCCCCACCCTCTGCCTCTTTTTAAAGAGTACCTCAGGAAAGGATATTATCCATTCGCTCTAGAAGATGAGAATGACATTAGATTACAACAAATTATCAATCACTCATTGGATACGGATATTCCTGTGTATGCAAATATGAACATCTCTACAGCAAGAAAGCTGAAGCAATTACTCTCAATAATTTCAGAAAGTGTTCCGTTTAAACCCAATATGAGTAAGATAGCTACATTGCTTTCTGTCAGCAGAAATAATATTGCAGATTATTGCCTGCTGATGGAACAGACGGGGTTGATTGCACAATTGCGTGATTCTACAGGAGGTATAAGAGGATTGGGTAAGGTTGATAAAATCTATCTTGATAACACAAATCTGATTTATGCTCTTGCTACATCAACACCAAATATCGGGAATATCAGAGAAACTTTTTTCTTCAATCAAATGCGTGTTAAATACGATATTGCATCATCGAAAGTGGGTGATTTTCAGATAGGTGAACATACTTTTGAAGTAGGCGGTAAAAACAAAGGCCAAAACCAGATTCGTAATACAAAAGGTGGTTTTATTGTGAAGGACAATATTGAATATGGTTCAGCAAATATAATTCCACTATGGCATTTTGGGCTAACTTATTGATTAAAACAAAATATCATAATTTGTGATTATTCTGCCTCTGTCTTCCCATTTCTCTTTGAGAGGTATCTTCTTTATTGCAAAAAAATAACTTTCTGTAGTTTAAAATCCCTTCCTTTAGTAATATATCAGGGCATCCGGGATTTTTTATTAACTTAAAGCAATTTTTTTAAACATTGTAGATATGGATGCAATTTTTGGGACCAATGGATCTTTTAATGAAATCTCTTGGCTGTGGTACTGCGTATCTGTAGCGGTTGCTTTTGGCATAGGAGCAATATGGTACACACTTCTTTTTGGCAAACAATGGATTAAAGGAGATGCTTTTTCAGGTTATTGGAACAGCTCTTATCGGAATTATGTACTTCATCCTCACTCCTGTCTCTTTGTGGCTTTCCGTCATTGTATGTGTCGCATTTGCAGGATGGACAAAGTCAATGCTCAAGTTTCAGATTGCAGACTGGAAACGTTACATAACTCTTACCCTGATAGATGTCGGGTATTTTGTTGTGGTTTCTGCAATTTTTATTCTTTTCAGTTATATTTAGGGTTTACTTATTTCGAACACTCTCCCTAAATAATATATAACAGTCTGCTTATCATATTTGTAAACTGCGTCTGTCACCTCTACAAGCGCACTTTCGCGATCTTTGTGATAGCCCACAAAAAATCTAATGGCATCATATTTTTTTAGCCAGCGCTTACCTTCATCCAGATATGTGTATTTATTTATTGTAGTGGGCTTTAACAGTCGGTATTCTTCTTTTTTTGTACCGGCTATGATTTCTTTGAAATAGATTTCCTTGATATTCAGGGTCAGTATTTTCCATCCTGTAGTATCAATGGTTTTCTTCTCGTTGTTTTCGGCTACAGTATGTTCTATTATAATCTGACTGACAGTATCATAGCTTATAGGGATTTCTTTTATGATACACTGAATTGCCTTTTCAATGGCAGTGTAAGGCACTACAAACCATTCTTCCGGAATTTGGTTACCAATACGAACCTGTAGGCGAACATCCTTAAATACCCTATGTATTAATGCCTCAAAACTTGGAACATTCATATTATATGCTTTCCAGGTAGCAACAATTTCAACTTTGGCATTCAGGAAAGTTGGTTCATTTTCTGCATTGACAATGCGTTCTGCCACTGTGGTGGTGCTGAATCCAATTTTATACAGATTGTCAATTGATTTAATTTCAGGACTATCAGAAAGTGATTTCAATACATAAATATAACCGGTAGGTTTATCGTTGGTTGTTGCATTGAATCGGGTTTTGAAATATTCGCTGGTAGTTTCGTTGTTTTCCCTTACGGTGTAACCATTTTCATAAAGGGCTTTACGGAGAGTGTCAAGCTTTACATCAGACATAGTGCCATTCTCAAAGATACAGATACTACGCCCGGTAAGTCTCCCTTTACGATCGCGGTTATTGTCAAGTACTTCGGCCAAATAGACCAACATCCCATCCAGAACAAAATAACTGCCCGCATTTTCCAGTTGATTGGATGTAAACTTTACAAAGCTTCGTTTTCCTGAATTTAATTCTGCATGCACCCGGATAAAACCGTCCTTATAGAGGTAAAAATCGTCACATTTACGTCTTTGGGCAATGTAATCTGTAGTGTCAATTTTTGGTACCTTTTTTAGATGATTAGGTACCGTTAGAATATCTGATTCATCATCCTTAAGATCCAGAAGCGGGTCATCGAAAAAAGCTTCTATATCATTTTCTGTAACAGGTTCTTTTGGCCGTAACAATTCGAACCTGTCATAAGGCAGGAGATGGTTCAGCTTCCCTGTATCGCTCAGAAAACCTTGTAGCCGGCTAAACAGAAGCTTTTCTTTCCTTCCTTTTGTCTCACCGGGTAATCGTCTGTGCAACTCATAAAAAGTGTTGATCTCTTCAAAAGAGAGTACTAATCTGTCATTGGAAGTCGGTTTTATCTCCGTCGGTTTTACATCCGAAAATTGAGGGTCATCGAAAATTTCCTGAAGTTCTTTTTCAATATCCATCATAACATTCAACGATTTTTATCTATGCGTCTTTGTTTCTCTTTTCGGATAACTGTAATGGCCTGTGCTAACCGTTTATTGAACGAATTGGGGTCTGTCAGTTCCGGTAATGCTCCATTATGCTCTTCTTTAAACTGAGGAAGATATTTTTTGAAGAGAATTACTGCTTCTTCAATTGGCATATCGATTTTGCTCTCTTCAATTACATTCTGAACGACCTTAAGTACGGGAGCTGTAACCGATTTAGAAAGGATTTCGTAACCTCTTTGGAATGGGTTAATTGTATCAATAAGGTTAATGTTGAGATTGTCAATATTGATAAACCGGCGACCGATAACCATAAAGGTATTGCCTGCACTCTGTTCAATAGTAGCACCTTTGGTTACAGCATCAAGGACTAAATGTTGGCGTACTTCTTCGACTTCATCCTGTGAAAGTTCCGGATATTTTTCCTGAATAATTTTCGGAATAAGCACCTGATTAATAACTTCAGGAGCAATGCCACCACCCATTGAACGTACAATCATCTCGTCCTGCAATATTGAGGCTTTGAGGTCGGTTAAATCACCCGTTACAATTTCGTATGTACGTGCAGATGAAAGCGGTTTTAGGCCTTCCACAAATATGTGCGGTATGTCATCGTCTCCCGACTCTTCGTCTTTCCTGGTTTTAAAACTCCACGAAGGAGCCATTACCTGTTCCATAAGTAACGAAACGGTAATAGCCTTGAGCATATCGTTGACGGCTGTTTCCACTTTTTGCTGCACCGCATCGGGACAGGCAATCAGGTTGGTAAACTGTGCGTGTGATTTCCCTTCGCAATCACGGGTACAACGCCCAATAATCTGAACTACCTCTGTCAGGCTCCCCCGTACACCAATAGTGAGACAGTGTTCGCACCATTGCCAGTCAAATCCTTCTTTAGCTGTGCCAAGGGCAATAATAATATCCACAGCATCAGGACTATTCATTCTCTGTAAAAAAGCTTGAAGCTGCATTCTTTCACGAGGATTATCTTCTACCAAATCAGCAATTTTGAGAGTACGGTTATCAGGAGTTCGGACTGTATAAATACGCGTTTCGTAGTTGATATTTACAGTTTCACCAATTCTGTCAATTATCTGTTTTACCTCGTCGTATTTGTCGCCTGTAGAAGCACGGGAATTGACCGAAGGGATATGAATGATTGTTTTCTTGTCGGGGTCTAATACCTCCATGATCGCCGAAAGATATGACCCTTGATAAAAATGGTATCCTATTCCCAGACTTTTCAGGTATTTATAACCGTTTAGCTGTTCATAATAGTTGTAAGTGACTGGATAGAAACGGTTTTCATCATCAGCACGGAGTACCGGTACGCCATCACCCCGGAAGTATGAGCCAGTCATAGCTACTATGTGGGCGTTAGTTTGGGTCATCAGACGGTGTACCAGATCTCCCAAACCACTATTGGCATCTGCTGATACGTGGTGAAATTCATCAATAGCCATCAAACAATCATTAAAGGAACTATCACTTAGCTCTTTTGCCGCAAAGCGTAAAGTTGAATGCGTACAAACTAAAATGTGTGATTGTGCATCAGTTGTAAATTCTCTGAATCGTTTGACTTTGTTTTGCTCGTTTTCTGAATCGCATAGATTATAGTATTTTGCAACCCTCCAATCTGTAAAAAAGCCAACCTTTTTAAGATCGGTATTAGAAAATGAGCGTCCGATTACCTTTTCGGGAACAGCAACAATCGCCTTTTTGATGCCCTGATAATGTATTTTGTCTAGAGCAATAAACATTAGTGCGCGGCTTTTGCCGGAAGCTGGAGGAGCTTTCAGTAAAATGTATTGTTTGTTCCGGGCTTCGTAAGCTTTTGCCTGCATTTGTCGCATACCCAACTCATTTGTGTTGGTTGCTTTTCCTGTTTGGGAGTAGTTTATATTGACGATATTTTCCATTATTCAATCCGGTTCTTCTTTATATTCCGAAAGCTACCTACCTTTTTGTGAGTAGCTGGATTCTATTCCTGCTTATTCTTTAACTTTTTCATATCCTGATCAAGCTCTTTAATACTTTCAAGTCTTTCTGCTTGTCGTTGAAGTTCATGAAATTTTTGATATTCTTCCTCGGCTTTTTTCAATGCTAGTTTATGCGAAATCTTACCTGCATGATCAAGTATATTTTTATTATTTAATGTCAAAACCTGACCTAATTTTCTAAACCAATCCCTCATATACATGGGCTTGTGAGCCAATGCCTGTGCCTCGGCAAATGCCAGATATTGTTCTACAATCAGTTTTAGACCTGATAATTCATCTTCCTTCAAATAGTTCTTACCAACTTCAATATCTGCTTTCCTTACTTTTTGGGGAAATTGAGTAGAAGTAAGCCCCATTTGAGGCAACTCAGAATTAGCCCTGTAATAAATCAGTTCAGCAGCCGTTTTACCACTTACTGCCCACAGTAATTTATTTTGTATCTCTTTGAAAAAAGAGAGTGTCAAATCATCATTGGGATTGTAGTCGATGCTGGTAGCATAAATGTCCTTAATCTGCTGATAAAAAAGTTTTTCTGAAATGCGAATCTCCCTAATCCGGTCGAGTAGCTCACGAAAATAATTCATGGACGAACCCGTCTTGAAACGCTCGTCATTTAGAGCAAACCCCTTGATTATATATTCTCGTAAACGTTGAGTAGCCCAAATTCGAAACTGAGTACCCTGTGGCGATTTTACACGATATCCAACGGATATAATAACATCAAGATTATAAAAGTTAGTTGGTTTAGTAGAAAAATCGGAAATTCCGATTTTTCTCTGAGTGATTTCTTCTGATAGTTCATTTTCAGCATATACATTCAATATATGCTCATTAATTGTAGACCGAGATTTACCAAATAACTCTGTCATTTGGTCGATAGTCAGCCAAACGGTCTCATTGGAAAAAAGTACATCTACCTTAATATTACCATCCTGACTTTTATAAATAACAATTTCATTTTGTTGTATGTTATTAGTAGTGTTGTTATCCATATCGTTATCTTATTTCTTCGTCATTTTTTCATATAGCGCAAACAAATGCTCCAGACGTTCTTCATCGGAGTGGAAGGGAGCCTGGCGATAGCAGCTTTCCACCACGCGATCCAGTTTTCTGTGTGCTTCGCGCAGGTTGGCAGGCATTTTGGCAGGGTCGTACATTTGTGCAAGAGTTTTCTCAGTGTGTTGCTCACGTGCCATCAGCACATCTTCGGCAGCTTGTTCTATTTCAGTCCGTTTGTCTTCTGTAATTTTGGGGAAGGGGAATGTGTTGTAACAGAGTGTTGCCGAATAACGAAAATCGGTTTTCAATCTACCTCCAACAGCTTTAACCCAGACCATGTGCATTTTAGAAGTAAGAATGCCGAAAAGCCAGAGTTGAGCATCGTAAATTGCAAAAGCAGAATCTGTAATTACAGTGTTTTTATCTAAAAAACCAATTGGGATATAGTCTCTGTTTTCTGAAGATACGCGTGGAACTATGATCGAATCGGTCATATTTTCAATGAACTCACGAAATTGGTGCGGTCGTTCGGCCAATTTACGCCCTGCAATATCAGAGCTTTTTAAACGGATTTCACGAGTCTTAGACATTCTGTCTGCTATAACGGGATTATTTATTGCTCTGTCTAAGTTATTGTCGGAGATCCAAAAACAAAATCTTTCTTCTCCTCTTATAAACTCCTGAGACCCCATGATTTTTTTAATCAAGTCAGCATCGTCTGAATAGTCAGAAATAAATATATCTCTTTCTGTTTTAGACATTAAAAGATTGCCATTGTCATATGGCATACAACCGAAACAAATTTTGGGTAATCCCTTAGGAATAGAGTTATTTTTGTACACAATTGTATTAACCCCAGCCGTCAGATAGGGATTTATGTTGCTTATCAATTCAAAGGTTTCTCCTTTATATAGTTTTCTTTTTCCGGAGAATTCATTGGATAATCCAATTATCGCAACAGTGACTCCTGCATTGTACTTTGCATTGTTCGACCATTTGAAAGAGGTGTAAGCGAAAAATATTGAGAGTTTAAGTTTATAAATATATGGCCATAGCATACTGACCTGTTCACCTTGGCAAATTGAGTTAGTTGTTACAAAAGCACATTTTATATTCTGATTGTGAATATATTTTGCAGCTTTCCAAAACCATGCAGCAATATAATCAAGCGATTTATTATCTGTCAACTCAGCTAAAGAGATTCTCATATCAGCTTTTTGACTTTCATTCTGAATTTTACTCCCCAGATACGGCGGATTCCCCATGATGTACACCTCCTCTTCGGGGGTATGGGGGCAGACTTCATTCCAGTCTATCCGGCAAGCATTCCCGTGTACAATATTTCCGCTTGGGCGGAGAGGCAGCGCATCAACGTGAGTTTGGAACCTGTTTTCAAACTGTTTGTTCATCTGGTGTTCTGCCAACCAGAGTGATAGAGTGGCGGTTTCTTGGGCAAATTCATCCAATTCAATGCCATAGAACTGGGTGAGTGATATATTGGAAAAAGGAAATTCTTTGAGCCCGTGATTTAGGAGCTCAATTTGTTCCCATATAAGGATTTCAAGTTTTCTAAGTTCCTTATAGGTAATAATCAAAAAATTACCACTCCCGCAGGCCGGGTCAAAAAACTTGATGCGCCCCATGTGGGTCAGCAACTGGCGCAGACGTTTTTCGTTGGTGCGCCCATCGGTAAACTCTGCATAGAGTTCGTCTAAGAAAAGCGGTTGAATCAGCTTCATAATATTGGACACGGATGTGTAGTGCGTACCGAGCGAGCTTCGCAACTCAGGCGAAATTACTGCCTGGATCATACTTCCGAAAATGTCCGGGTTAATCTCTGCCCAGTTCAGTTCTCCACACTCAATGATCAGCCGGCGTGCCTTCCAGCTAAGCGCCGGCACATCGGAATACTCGGCAAAAAGCCCACCATTCACATACGGAAAACGGCTGATATGTGCTGGTTTTGTAGCACGGACAGCAGCATTGTTTGTGCTCATTGCATCAAATGCCTCAGTAATAATTGAACTCAGGTCACTTCCATCGGCCAATGTGAATTCGTTTAGCGTACTAGTAAATATTTTGTCAGGAAAAATACCTGTATCTTCAGCAAAAAAGCAAAAGAGCAGACGCGACATAAATATGTTAAGTGCCTGGTTGGCGTTAGTGTCACTGTAGTCAATCCTGTTATACCGGCGAATTTCATCAAAAATGCGCGCCATTTTGTAAGCCGCTTTTATGTCGGCTTCCTTTTCCCGGGGAGAGTGGTAACGTTCCACTCCTGCCAGAGGCATAAAAAAATGATAATCGTAGCGCAGACGGTCAACTGTATTTTCATAGCTCTCTTTCTCAACCGGATCGTATCCTAACAAGGTTTCACCATCAGACACCACCAGCAGACGAACGGTCTTGGTCACTTTGTTGTTTTGTTTCAGGTCTTCAAGACATTCAACCAGATTTTCTGCCGGACAATAGCTGTATGCCAGCAGCTTTTTGACCATAAAGTTGTTTGGATCTTTCGACAGGTTATCTTTGCCCTCTTTAATACGGTTAATCCTGGTTTCAGACATTCGGTTGAAAATACGCAACAGATCATAACCTAATTCTTCTGAAGATGAATTTTCAGACAGTTTCAGTAATCCGGATTCGATGATTTCACAAGAAGAAGTAACAGACATATTTTTTTCAATATCTATCTATAGCAATAAATTAAAGATAAAGATAACCTATAAATCTATCTGTGAAAAATTTTTCTTATTTAAATCATTATAAAAAGTATACCCCAATCTCCATCGAAATCAGGTTTTTGAAAGAAATGTGTTCCGGAATTGCCTTATTACAACAAACTGTTTATTTAATTTTCCTCCAGCAGCTTAAGTATCTCCTGCTCCAGAAACTCCTTTTCGTGATATCCTACAATGTACTTCCTTACCACTCCCTTTTTGTCAATCAGAACTGTATGGGGTATGGCTCCAACGCCATATGCCAGATCATTAAAGGTCTCTTCTGAAATCCCCATCAGGTAGTTAAAATTCTCTTCCTTCACATATTTCTCAATTGCTGCAACGCTCTGGCTTGCATCAACCTTTGTAAGACCGACAATTATTAGACCACGATCCCGGTATTTCTCCTGAAGCTCTCTTAAAGCGGGGAACATCCTTTTACAAGGCTGGCACCAGGTTGCCCAGAAATCCAGTACAATCACTTTACCGGATGATTTTCGTATCCCATCAAAACTGCCATTACACCAACGGTCCATTAACAGCTCGGGCGCAGGTTTGTTAAGAAGGGAATCAGGATTTACAACCTCTGTGACAACCTCTTTATCTAGCTTGCCGCTATATGTGAGATTTTTAAGATTATACACCCGGACGCCTCTGTCCCTTCTGTTGAGTTTGCCTGCAAAAACCAAATCCGGCACCTCATCTTCATTAATGTGTCCTATTGCAAACTGGTCAGGTTTAAGCAATGTGTCTGAACTGAAAAGTGTGTCTTTGAAGACCATCCATCTATTGTCATCGTCTCCATCATCGTCTCCGTCATCTTTTTTATCTTCGTCATTTCCTCCTCTTTTCTCACCAACAACTTCATCACCCCGGTAACGATATATCCTGAAGAATCTGTTCCCGGCAGCAAGCACCTCATTTCTTCCATCCCCGTCAATATCAGCCACCTCTATCTGCTCGATGTTGGATTGACCCTTTATATCCTCAATGAGCCTGTAAGTGAGGTCCTCCCCTATCATTGCCAGCCTGCCCCGCGCGATTTTGTCGTAATTCTGATGCCAGCCGTCACCCACATAGATCTCATTTTTACCGTCATTATTCCCATCCCCTACTTTGATTGCAGACTTTACACCCCTGCGCACTTTCAGATTGGTTTTGATATTACCATCCAGAATGTACGCATCTCCTTCGTCCCCGATAGAATCCCCGTAAACCCTGCCAACAAAAAGGAGATTCTTATCTCTGGTCAATATCTCCCTGTCCGAAATCTCCTTATCCAAAATCTCCTTGTTAGTTTCAACAATTCCAGAATTCTTAACACCTTGTCTGTCATAGTTTAATTTACCGATGTCAAATGCCGTTGACATACGCTCGAACAGAAAAACTTTGCTGCTCCAGTTCCCGGGCCCGGACTTCTCCGCTTTGGATTTAGTCGAGTCATATTTCTCTGAGTCAGGTTTTTCTGAGTTAAAAGATATCAGAACCGTCTCAACCATATACTTTGATTCAAAGTATGAGGCAAGAATCTCATTTTTGCCGTCATTGTCAATATCGGCAATTTCCAGATACAGAGGTTGCGGCCTGGGAGAAGCCTTTGTGAAGACAGGGGTTACACTCCAGTTACCTTCATTATTATCAGACTTTACAGCATCTCTATCTGTTTCTTTATCAACCCATTTCACAATATACACATTCACATCAGAATCTGTATATTGCGTATACCCTGTAACCAGAACCAGCTCATTTTTGCCGTCATTATCAGCATCTCCGGTTTTTAATTGGAGCACCTGTTTGTCAAATGGGTACGAAAAGAGAATCTGAACGGAATCCTTAAGTACCCTGCAGATGTAGAGAGTAGTATCGCTACCCAATATCAGTTCGTCTATTGCCTTTCCGCTTACATCTTTTGTGTCTTTGCAGAGGTCACCAACGGCAACTACCTGTACACCATACGGGAAACCTTTGATCTGCAGGTTTCGCACCTCAGGGTTTTGCAGATTCCGAACCTCCGGAACCAGAGTTTTCATATTCACGGAGGATGAGTTCTGTTGAGAAAATACAATTGAATTGCTTCCTGCAAACAGCAAAATTATAAGAATATAAAAAAGTCGAGTTTTCATTGTGTTGATTTATAATAGTTTGCACAAAACTGTGGCAAGGTCCCCCCCCGCAGCGGCTTCTCCGGGTGGTTTTTCCGCCTCTGGTGCCGCGCCGGGGACGAGCCCGCCGGGACTCATTCCCGGCGGGAGCCGCACCCACCTGATTAATCGTAAGGGTTCTGAACCAACTGACCTTTACTTAGTTCAATGTCAATGTTCGGTATTGGCCAGGCAAATCTCTTGTCGCCGGGAGCCAAAGTGTAGGTTTTGGTTTTGTTGACATCAGTTACTACTCCGTCGAAATCAAAGAAATCTCTGGTAATTGTGATTTTATCCACAATGTTCTGAGGATCAGAGTTTATTCTCTTGATGTCGTACCAGCGAAGGGTGAATGGAAACTCTCTGTGTCTTTCGTCAATTATAAACTGTACCAGACTCTTTTTATCAGGGAAATTGGATGTGGTAAGGTTTACATAGGTTCCGCTTTTATACCTTTTGCTTCTTACAATGTTAAGATCTGCCACTGCGCCCTGAGCATCATTTGCCCTTGCCCGGCACTCTGCCCTTACAAGGTACATCTCAGCAGTTGTCGGTCCCTGAATAATCCCAATGGAGCCGAACTGCTGATAGGCACTCCACCCCGGAACCGAAGCCCTGTTGTAGGAGTAGTTCTCCACAAAGAAACAGTCGTATCTGTAATCTTTTGTCTTATCGTACAGATTCATCAGCTTCTCGCTTGGAACAGCGTTCTGAGTGTGGTTGTAAAGCATTCGTGCGTAGTAAATTTCGTCGAATTTGTAATCTGAGGCAGCATTTGATGCAAAATAGGTTCCTCCTCCGGATGAATATGTCCGCATTTTTGGAGTGAAATAAGCCTGATAATCCACCATCGCAGAGTGGGATGTAAGAGCAAGGCCTGCATACTGAGCTGCCTTTTCGTAGTCGTGCAGATAGAGGTAGAAGCGTGCAGCAAATGCCTGAACTGCCGGCAGGCTTAGCCGGAAGAGTTTGTTTATATCCCTTGCCTGAGTCGTCTCAAGGGCAATCTTCATTTCATCTTCTACAAACTTCATTGTCTCTTCAAGAGTCTTTCTGGTAACATCCTCATCATAAACAAGAGTTTGCTTAAGGGGCATTCCCAGAGCACTCTTGTTCTCATCGGAGTAGGGAAGGCAGTAAAGAGTAGCCATATTAAAGTACTCATAAGCCCTAAGGAAATGGGCGTCTTCTACAATCCTCTTTTTGTCTGCCTCAGTACCTTCAAGATCATCTATTGCAGAGAGTACCGTATTGGCATAGGCAATTTTAAGAAACTCCTGCTCCCAGTAATATGTCTGAAGGGCACATAATTCGGGGAACCATAGTATGTACTGTAACTGACTGTCAAACCTGCTTGGCCGGGCCAGATAGTAATCTTTGTATAGTCCGTAGCTGTCAGAGGCCAGTACAATTTCCCTGCTACGGTCAAATAGCACGTTGTAATGGTTCAGAAGCATATCGAGAGCATCAACTGACTTGATTTCCAGATTGCTCTTCTTCTCGGGCGGTTCGCTCAGAAAATCATCACAACTTATAAATAAAGCCATTGACAATAGCAACAAGGTTTTAAAAATATATGTTTTCATATCTGTCTTGTATTTATTATTAATAATCTATGACTTATGAGCTAAAATTCAAAAGACAATCCAAAAGTGTATTTTCTTGGAGGTTTCACAAGTGTAATAGCTGCACTTGAAGAAGAGTTGAGGATGTATCTGGGATCCAGACCATCGCGGCTTGCACTCCATAGAAGTCCCACATTGCTTATCTGGCAGTAGAGTTTGATATTGGAGAATCCTATTCCGGTTATCAGGGAAGCAGGCAGGTTATATGAGAGATTAACCTCCTGCAGTCTTACGCTGGAAGCTTTGTCAATAGTAGTGTGAAGGTACTGTGCCAGAGTACCCCACGCCTGAAGATTTGACTCTGTGGCAGAGGGCATCAATGGAATATCGGTGGCTGTGTTATCCAATACCTGCACTACATCCTTGTTGAGAATTGAGCTCTCTTTTGAGTTTGTAAGTATGGGATAGTTAAAGGTCGGCCTTCTGAATATGTGACCGAACTCTCCTGTTAAGAATGCAGAGAGATGGAATCCCTTAAAATAGATACTGTTCTGCCATCCTAACAATACTTTTGGCTGATTTGAACCAGAGTAGATCAAGTAATCCCTGTGATCGCTGGTACTGGGAGCCACATCGTTAAAAGTCCAGGTGTTCTCACCGATACCCTGAATATAGGGAAGATTGTTTTCATTCATCCCCAGATATTTATAGGAGTAGATTGATCCTACCGGCTTATCCTCTTCAAAATGAGGAACTCTGATGCTGGCAGATGAGTAGCTTACCCTTTTGAGACTCAAAACCTTGCTGTGATTATAACTGAAGTTGAGCTTAGTGAGCCAGGTGAGATCAATTGAAGGTGAAGAGAGTTCGTAGTTAAGATTGAGCTCGACACCTCTGTTCAATATCTCAGCAGTATTGAACTCCTGAAGTGATGTACCTGTAAGCCTGGGCAGATCAATCTCTCCTACAATGTCTATCCCGTGCTTGTTATACAGCTCAACCGTTCCATAGAGCTTAGGCCCCCTAAGTGCAAAGTCAATACCAAAGTTTGTGCTTTTTGTTCTCTCCCAGGTAAGGGCGGGATTACCATAGTCATTAATAACCGCATATTCAACCCCGGTGGGTGAGTAGACACCCTGTAAAGAAACAAGGGGGACAAATGAAGTTGATGTTACCACATTGCCTGTATGTCCATATGAGAACCTCACATTCAGCCTTTCAAAAACATTCATATCCATTATAAAATCCTCCTTGTCGGCTTTCCAGTTTAGCCCGACTGACCAGAACGGAGCGTACCTGTATTTGGGGTCGTCCACAATCAGGTTCGAAGCATCAATCCTGAAGCTGCCTGTCAATGAATATTTGTTATCCAGGGTGTATGCAGCATTACCGAGAATCGAAAAGAACCTCTCATCGGTGTAGCTTAGGGAGGGATCCAGTCCGTTAAGTGTATAGTTGGTAGCACCCCAGTATGAATGGATTGGATAAAATATCTCAGGAGTCTGGGTCGTGAGCATATCCGGATTGTAACCGTATATGGTCGGAGCTCCGTAAGACTCATTTATGCTTGAAGAAATCTCAGTAAAGAGTCCTCCTGTAACTTCGTGCCTTCCAAAGGTCTGATTGTATTTAAGCTGATTCCCGAAGTTGTATGCCCTGTTGGTGTAGTATCCTTTTATAAGCTGACCCCCAAGCGGAACATATAACTTAGAGACTGTTCTGGTTGCTTCATCATAGTCAACCCATTTATTTATCTGATCTCTCACATAGTAAGAATCTTCGCTGTAGTAGCTGTTATTCTCTGTTTTGTAGAGTTCATACTGGAACTTGGTTTCATAAGTGAGACCTTTGAAAAGTTTGAAGTTAAGAGATGTCTGCATTCTGAGACTGTTTCTGTCAGTCAGCAGTTCTCTGCTTCGGATATCCTTAAGCAGGTTATAGTTCCAGTCTTTTGGGAAGACTTCGTTCACATCATCTATAAACTCCTGATAGTGGGCTCCCACCATTTTTGTATAACCTCCGTCGTCATCAAGAATCCTTTCATAGGGAGAGATATTTTTTATATCCGACAGTGAAGCTCCACTGTTGTTGCTCTTTGAGAACTTTGTCATTATGCTAAAGTTGAAATCGAGCCAGCGTGTTATGCTGTAAATGTTCCTGAAATTTGCAAGAATTTCACTGCTGTGACTATACTTATAGGAGGATTGGTCTCTGGTGTATCTTACATTAAATACATACTGGTTTCTCTCGGAAGCTCCGTTCACAGAAAGATCATAGTTTTGAGTGACAGCATTCTCCAATAGATGTTTGTAGACATCATCCTTGTAATCAATCTGTTCAAGTCTTGCAATTTGCTGATTATACTCAGTCTGGGAAATCCTCCCCAAATCCCTCATATTCATAAGAGTAATACCCAGAGTGGCTGGATTGTTGTTTCCGTCAACTTCCCTGGCAATTGAGAAGGAGGAAAAAGTCTTATCGTTATCCCAGAGATATTTCTCCCACCTGAGAGCATCCTTTGAAGATGCAATGGGATTTGCATATTCCAGGTCAATTTTGTCCTGCATAGCGACAAAAGAGTTGAACTTTACGTGAAGCCCTTTCTTTGCTCTTTTGGTAGTAATTACCACAACACCGTTGGATGAACGGGCTCCCCAGATAGAGGCGGCAGAGGCATCCTTAAGTATATGCACTGTTTCAACGTCGTTGGGATTGATGCTCTCCAGTCCGTCCTCTACAGCAAATCCGTCAACCACAACCAATGGATTGGACACCCCCATTGTCATTGTACTTATACCCCTTATTGTGAGTTTTTCAGATCCACCGTCACCATATACTCTAAGCCCGGTGAACATCCCGTCCATTGCCGAAATTATATCGACAGAAGGTCGGTTCTGGATCTCAGCAGCATTAATTATACTCACAGCGCCTGCTGCACGGTCCTTTGAGATGGTCTGGTATCCGGTGACTACCACATCTTCCAGCTGAATGATGTCTGACATCATTTCCACATTGTAAACGTTTGTCCCTTTAACAACCGTAACCTCTTTTTCAGTCATTCCAAGCATAAAGAATCTCAGTCTGTCTCCATCTTTAGCTTCAATGGAATATGCACCTTTTGAATCTGTGAAAGATCCCTTTTTTGAATTAAGGTTTTGAACGGTGACACCAACAACCGGTAATCTGGACTCATCGTAGACAATTCCTGTGATCTGCCTCCCTCTCTGCTCCTGAGAAAAGGTTGCAGATCTTTCACTTTTAAACTCCTTTGGAGAGAGTGTTATCTGCTTGTCCACAATTTTGTAGGAGATATCTGTCCCTGATAAAAGGGTGTTCAGAACAGGAACAATCCCCTCATCAGCAACATCAATAGACACTTGTTTCCTTACATCAATAAGCGAACTGGTGTAAACAAAAGTGTACGGTGTCTGATTTTGTATCTCTTTGAGAATGTTTACCAGCGGCACATTAGACATTTTGATTGTAACACTTTGTGCAACGGCACTCTCTGAAAAAGATAAAAAGAAGAGCAGGAATAATAAGAATCCTGACAGTCTTCTGACACCTGACAGTCTCTTCAGTTTTTTCATACTATTTTATGTTTGGTTATAAACCTAATACAAAAAATAAAATACTGCCCCTAAAAAAATCTACTTGAAATAGAGAGTAACATTTTTATTTTTTATGGAGTAGCCTATGTTTGATGTGATTTTAAGCAGTTCCAGAACCTGGGTTATTGATTCAGATGAGAAGGTTGCAGTAAAGCAATATGAGTAAATATCCATATCCCTGACTGTAAAGCTGATTCCGTACCATCTCTCCATCTTCTTTATCACCTCGGTCATCGGAGTGTCTTCGAATACCAGCAGTCCGTCTTTCCATCCGGTATTGAGCTTTATACGGGCAACTCCTCTTTTACCTGCAGCTTTTGAATATTCTGGAATGACAACCTCCTCCATAATGTTGACGCTGATTTCCTGATTTGTACTCTCTCTTATAAGGCTTGCCTGCCCTGACAGCAGTGTGAATTTAAGCTCTTTATCATTCTCGTAGGAGGAGAGGTTGAATTCAGTCCCGGTAACTTTTACGGTAATCCCCTTCTTTGTCTTAACATACATCGGCCACTCCCTGTTGGATTCAATATAAAAATAACCCTCACCGTTCAGCTCAATAATTCTGGCAACTGAATCGAACTTGTCGGGGCATTCCAGTGTGCTGTTGCTGTTAAGCCAGACTCTGCTTCCGTCCGGGAGATTAACCAGCCCCTTTACGCCTGCATTAACCTTGTAGAGTGTTGTGATCTGACTCTGCTGAGGAATTGATGCCGCAGCAATATTGTCAGTTATATGTGTATTTGTGTCAAAGCAAAGTTTATACACAGCAAAGAATGCAAGAGGGATAAACAGTACAGCGGCTGCTCTTATGAGGTAACTCCTCAGGCGAACTCTCCCGTCAATCCTGTTCATAACTCTGGAGTGTTTACCGGACTCCATTACTGTGTAAGGCAGGTTGTCGAAAAGATGATCGGCCTCAAGTGAGTAGTAGAAATCTGCATTCTCCCGGCTACTCTTTACCCATTCAAAAAGATCTTCTTTTTCCTTGCAGGTGCTCCATCCTTTTATGTTCTTCAAGATTCTTTCCTTATCCATTTCTCTGCTCATACAATAACAATACAAAATTTTTGGGCATACCCCTTAAAATATTTTCAAATAGGGGGAGACTCTTTTTTTGAAAAATTTGAGAGCTCTGCTTATATGAAACTCTATTGTCTTTACCGTTAACCCTTTTGACTGAGCGATCTCTTCATAAGTCATTCCCATTTTTCTGCTCATAATAAAGCTCTCCCTATAAGTCGCAGGCAGTTGAGAGTAGGTTTTTTCTATCAATCTTTCCAGTTCCAGTGCCATAATCCGGGAATCTACCTGTTCACTCTGAATTGAGTTGATAAGCAACTCGAGCTCCCTCTTTTCAAAGTTTCGTGTGGCAGTGTAATATTTTTCCTTAAGCCTGTTAAGCGATTTGTTCCGTGCAATTTTGAAAATGTATGCCCTCAGATTCAGCTCCGGATTTAGCTGCTCCCTGGAAAACCACAAAGAGATAAATGTCTCCTGAGCCAGGTCATTTGCCTGCTCACCGTCTTTAAGATAATGGTTTATAAAGTGGACAACATTGTTGAATTCGGCAGCCATTAAAGCCCCGAACGCTTTTTCGTCACCCTCCTTAATGGCTTGTGCAATTAATATGTGAGGATTGTCCGGCAAGGCAATATTTTTTTCAAAGATAGAAAAAGCTGTAGACCTTGCCACAGTTTTGTGCAAATATCTAATTATGTGCAATACAATAAAAATGGCTTTTCAAGATTTTGAATTTTCCTGAAAAGCCATCTTGGTTATATCAATTGTGTTGCTTGCGAAATACTATGGCAAAGTCAGTAGCTTATTCACCCTATAAAGCATACTCTTATAGTGATCCTGAGTCTCCTGAGAACCGGTGTTCTGGTTTTTGTCAATCAGACCCTTTATTTTTAACAGATATGAGTAATAAATATCTTTGGTATCATAAACATCTTCTGTTTTTACTTCCCTCAGATACGCGAATCCATTCGTGTCAAAGTTGGAGGAGGTATTATTAGAAACAATTTCCCTAATGGTATTCTCCAGTCTTTCAACCATCCCGCTCTCATCAAGATTGTAAAGAATTACATCGCCCAGAGTGGGTGCATAAACCTTATCCCATATACTTAACTCTCCCCTTCTGAAAGCCTCCGGATCTGCAAAGAAGACCGTACCGGGTTTAATAGAAGAATCGAAATTTGAAAATAACATTTCTGTAAAATTAACCTGAAATCTACGGTCCGCCTGCGAAAGGGTTTTTCCTTCCATGGTTTTCTTCCATACCTCCTGGTAAATATCATCCAGATATTCTTTTAATGTATAGGGATCATCAGAGCGTTCCGAGGAGAGTAGAACTGCATTCTGTTTACCCAATAAAGTTTTGAATATAGAGGATTTTCCTGTCTGCATCTCTTTTGCTTTCAACTGCTTAAGGTCGATGTTGCTTATAATATCCTTGTTTTCCAACCACTCCATGTCTCTCAACTGACTCATAATAAATTTGAGGGAATTCCGCTGAACCTCTTTGGGAACTGCCTGATAGGTTGAATAGGGATCGCCGGCCTTTTTCTCGTAAAGATAGAGACCTCCGATGTTCACCATCACATTATTTAAGTAACGCTGATACTGACTGATAAGCTGGTTATATAAAAGTTCACGGTGAGAATAATCCGGGTCGTCCTGGGCTAACCATGTGTTCATGTTTTGTATAATGTATTTGAGATTCCGGATGCCATAGGTACCGGCCTTTACCGGGTCATTTCCCAGATCTTCCTCCAGGGAAGATGGATCATAACGGGCGTATATCTGCTGTTTCCCGTAACGATAGAGAGGGTCCCCTGCTTTTTCTGATATCCATCTGTCCAAAATCTGTTGTTCTTCCTGTGGAGTTGATGTGTACAACGGTGTGTACAACCATTTAATCGTGAAATAATCGTAGACACCAATCTTAGGAGGTGTCAGTTTCACCCCCTTATCTCCGGGTTGGGCGATATAGTTGAAACGGGCATAATCCATAATGGAAGGAGTTGTACCATACTTTTGCGTGAAACTTGCAGAACGTAATGAATCCACCGGGAAAGCCGCAGAAGCAGCCATATTGTGCATCAATCCCAGACAATGCCCGATTTCATGTGCGACAATGTAACGAAGGGATTCGTTTCTCACATCGTCGGGCATCTTTCTGGCCCTTACAGATGGATCAATCTGGGCAGTTTGTACAAAGCGCCAGTTGTTCACCAGTCTCATCACATTATGGTGCAAATAGACAGAGGCACATACAATTTCTCCGCTTCTCGGGTCCTTCCAGGAGGGTCCCATTGCATTCGCTACGCGTGTTGGGGCGTAACGCACGCAGGAGTATTTAAGGTTATCCGGATCAAATGAAGGATCATTATCCGGAAAATCTACTGCACGAACTGCGTTTTTAAAACCGATTTTCTCGAAAGCTGCATTCCACTCTTCCACACCTTGTTTGATAGACTCCATCCATTCCGCTGGGAATGCATTATCAATGTAAAATACTATCGGGTTTTTTGGTTCTACAAGCTCTCCCCTCCTGTAAGCCTTCTCATCAGAAGGCTCCAGGCTCCACCTGTTAGTGTAATAAATATCCACCGCCTGATCTTTCAGCGACGTAAAATGTTGATTACCTGTAAAAAATATAGCGATCCTTGGGTCTGCCACTCTTGGATGCATCGGCTTTTCCGGCAACAACAGAAAACTTCTAGTCATTTTAGCTGTCGTTGGCCAATCCTTTTTCCATGTTAATATCCCCAAAAGAGTCAGATCACAAGTATAAGTCAAAGTGGATTTCACGCTCACATTATCCTCGAAAGCTTTTATCTCATTCAAACAAGCCAGCTTTTCTTCAAAAGTGGACTTGCGTTTTACAAGGCCGAGAATCATATTTGCTCCGTTCGGATCGAACGGTTGTAATGGTATCATATCAGTAATAAACAAGGGGGTGACATCAAGAACAACTGCAGACTTATCTGGCGTATAGGCCTCTATCTTAAAGACTTGGAAAACCGCAGGGATGGTGTTTATTTTTAAGGCTTGCTTCACCCCCTCCCATTGGTCATCAACCACGGCATTCAAGGCAGTTACTCGTAGTAGCTGAACTGTGCTATCATGCTTTTCGAATCTCACCAGCAAAGGGTTTATCGGTTTCTGGCCGACCAGGGCATCTCCATTGTCATTGATTTCCGAAACTGTGGAGCCCAACAACATATCCCGCCCCAGCAGGTTCAAAGGAATTTCAAAATAGACCTTTTCGTTCATCTTATGAATCGTGAACATGCCTTTTACTGTCTCTTTCCGGTGCCCTTCAAACAGTTTTTCATATTTGGTTAGCTTTTGGGTCTTTTTTTCTTTTTTTGTTGCATACAAAGCTGATGAACCGGGAAGTAAAAACAGCCCTATTAAGCATAGTAAAAATAGTGATCTCATTTTTTTTTTTTAATATTGTTTTACATAAATTTCTTAAAAGTAAATTGAATCTTTTATCTCCAATGGTCAGTAGTCTTAGCGTAACGATATATCACGTCTACGATTTCATCCAAACCCTCTGCCGAATAAATCATTCTTGGTTGACCGGATATAAATACCGCATCTGTGATATCAAACAACATGAAGGTTCCGCTTTTAAGAGCTACTCCCATTTCTGTGAAACCTTTGTTCGGATGCATGGCGGCAATTTCCTGACCACCGAAATCTTTATACAAATGAATCGAATTTTTATTTGTATCGTAATAATAGAGTTTGTCGTTATTATTTCCCGCAGTAAAGAACATATAAGCCCTTGTTTTCAACAACCAGAATTTTGAGCTTGGGGTAATTAAATCTCCCCCCGGAAACTCTATAACAGCATTATTTGAAGGTAAGGAGGCTGTGAAATTCGGCTTTTTATAAAGCACATGGAAGTTTTGCCAATAGTACTTACCTGTACCCGGGTTTTGCAGAAGCATGGAAAAATCGGCCTCGTTTCCATATACACTAGTGTAGTCATTATAAGAACTGCCATAAATCAATTTCATCTCCCCTAAATTATTAAACGGAGTATATCCGGAAGGATAGGAACCTTGGTATATCAATTCACCTATGTTTCCTGTTGTTGTTGCGCTATAAGATCCATAAGGTAAAAGCCGCTTGTTTAAACCGTCATAAAGCAAAACAAAATCCGTTACAAAGTAAGCTGTATAGAGTATGTCATCCACCCGTAAACCTTTCTCTACATAGACAGGGATATTACTGAAGGACGACAGGTGGAAGCCTGTAGTGGGTTTCTCAACCAAACGGGAAAACAAACTACCGTCACTATTCCAGATGAAGTGTAGGTATTCCAGATAAACAATATCATTCGGTGCAAAATTAGCCGGCAAGACTTCATCAATTAATTCTTGCTTAGTAGTTAATACTTTTTGCAGACTAGCTCCATCCAGTTCCACACACCCCTGGCCTCCTCGCTGAATAACTAAAAGCTCGTTAATAGCATTAGTCTCTTGCCTGTAGTGTTCCATCAATTTTACAGGTTCACTTCCTAATTCTTCGTTTTTATTCTGTGCTTTATAGATATCCTTATAGAGCCTAAACTCCGTAAAAACATCACCCTCTTCTGTTTGTGTATCCAACAATGCGATATGAGCGATTTCCGATTTACCGTTTTGATTACACAATAAAGCCCAACCATTTGAAAAAGGAGATACTACATCAATTTTAAAATATATGGCTTGTGTGATTCCCGTCTCGTTATCAGTTATGTACAAATAACAACTCACTGATTCACTCTTATCGCCCTTATATAGTAAAACCCGGTCCTTTGAGAGGAGGGTATCCTTTATAAACCAATGGAAGCTGACATTGGTAGTATCCTGTATATCTCCATAATTCATTACGGGTTCCAGCCTGATTTCCTCGCCAATGAATGTAGTAACAGAACTCATACTTCCCGATATCCCGCGATCTTTCTTATATTCATAATTTCCTTTGTCACTAAAACATGATGGCAAAAACCAAGCACATAAAAATGCGACAAACAATATTTTTATTTTCATAATTTTGATTCATTAAATTGTTAACTAACCCAAAATTGGCACTGTCATATTGGCACCGTCCGCCTCTTTTACCGGATTACCAGCATCTTTCTGCTGTTGTAGGTAATACTTGAATTTCAAACACAGGGCTCTTCTTTCATCCCAGGATTTATCTGTCAAATCTCCAGTTCCTGCAACCTTGATAAACTCCATGAATTTTAGGTCAGAATATGCCCCCAGAAAGGATTTTATAATAGTTGCGTCCCACCATTCAGGTTGAGCAATCATGTTGGAAATCCAAAATACTTTCCGGGAATAAAGAGTCTCTCCTGCTGAAGCGTC
This sequence comes from Bacteroidales bacterium UBA6088, assembly GCA_002428635.1. Lineage (GTDB taxonomy): Bacteria > Bacteroidota > Bacteroidia > Bacteroidales > UBA932 > Bact-08. Next base: position 13,873 of record DIXE01000037.1, on the reverse strand, counting down.
CTTAGTGCTAACCACATCCACTACAATGCGGTATGCTTTCGTTTCCAATTCCGGTTGTTTTATAAACTGTACCTGGGCTGTATCTGTTACTTTTCCTTTGCGTAAGACCTGATCTTCTGGAATTGAATAGAAACCGGAAGGAGCTGTTGACTCCTCTTCCACCACCCTGAGTTTGTAGGTGACATCCTTATCTTCCATCCGGCCCAATAATTTCACCTGAAGTGGATAATCTATCGTCGTTTGATTTGGGAAAAACACAAATGTAAGAGTGGTAGAATCCTGATAAGCATCCACGAATTGAACGAATTTCTGATCCCCGAAAGTTTCTAACTCTACCTTTTCACAAGCCAAAACCAGGAGAAAGGAAGTTAATAGATAGGCAATTTTTTTCATTTTCATTGAGTTTTTTGCATTAAAATATTTCTTCGTTATCAGGTAATGGAAAGACATATTTATCTTTCATATCAATACTTTGAGAGCCAATTTTTATTACCGGTTCATTCAGCCTTTTATACATAAAAAAGGTCTGTCCTTCTGTCATAAACTCCTTTCTGTATTCCCAAAGCAACTCTTCTTTAAACTGCGTTAGTGTTGAACCTGCTACCAACCGTTTAGCTCCCCGGGCGTTTCGAACCTCATTCAGAATTTTTTCCGCCTCAATCGTGTTTCCCTCCTGGTAAAGACACTCGCTCAAAATATAATAGATTTCACTTAATCGTAAAATCGGCAATGATGTATATTGACATTTTACATTAGCAGTTGTTGAAGCCCCAGTATTTAACCATTTCTGAGATACTTCTTTATTTCCTTCGTCCATAACAATTAATTTTCCCCGGGCATCGTCACCATCGTTCCATTTCGCAAAATCAAACGCATTCATGTTGAGTCTCATGTAAGCTTTTGGTGAATATTTGAAATTTTCAATATTAGCCAACAATTGATTATCGTAAAGCGAGAAAATAATATCATTATAAAGCTTGATATAATTACTGGCCGCAGCTGTCGCCCCTATATTATTCGTAGGTGTAAAGGTGAACCATTTAGTAGAACCCCACGAATTAGTCCCATTGGGACCGAACGTATTATAAATGTAAGAAGCATATTCCTTAGCCTCATCCATTCTGCCGGCATACAAATATACCCGCGCCAGTAAGCCGTTAATTGCCACGAAATTTAGCCTGCTCACCCGACCGCTGAAGAATTCCCCTATTGAAGGAAGGTACAGATATGATGTAGTGAAACGACGGGCAAGAGTATTTAGATATCCTCGATTATCCGCAGTTGTATCCCACTGCATTACCAGGTCCTTTCCCCTTTCCATGTCTAGAATAACATTTTCCAATACCTCTGTTGTCGGTAATTTTGCAGAGTAGTAGGATGGAAATTTTGTGTAGTAAGGAATATAGGCTCCATTATCCTGGGTTGAGGGAGCAGGAGCAAACAGACGCAGCATATCAAAGTGCAGCATTCCACGCAGAGCCAGGGCTTCCCCTAAAATTAAATTTTTTTCTCCGATTCCTTCAGGAAAGAAATCTTCCTCCTTATTTTCTAGCTCCTGGATAAGCTTATTACAATTTGTAATTGCGTTGTAGGCTGTTGACCACATATTTTCAGCAATTGTCTTTGTCGTACTTCGCGAATAATCATATGCTTGTACATATTGATAGGACGTACTCGTACCTGTACTACCACTCAGGTAATCCTGTCCTAATACACTGGCTGTTCCCCAGGTCATTTCCCGTCCGTATAGTTGACCGGAGGAGATAGAATGGTAAATACCATTCAAAGAAACCCGGAATCCCTCGTAACTGCTGAACAATTTAGTGTCGTCCACTTTATTGCCTGGCTCCAGATCCAACCAACCGTCACATCCGGAGAGTAGTATGATGGATATTAATAAGCTAATTAAATATCTGTTCATTTTCATAATCTTGTTGTTAGAAACTTGCATTTAAGGTAATATTGTAGGTTCTTGCAAAAGGATAAGTAGTCCCTCTTTCCTGTCTTACATTGGTGATCTTGAGTACATCTTTGGTGTTAAACTGAAGGCGCAGCAAACTCACTCCAAGCTTGGATGTCAATTTTTTATCAAATGTATACCCTATAGTCAATGAATTAAATCTCACGCCATTATAGGTTTGAACAAAGCGAGAGGTAGGACGGGTTACTTTATCCTGATCGGCAATATCTCTTAGTCTGGAAATATCGCCCGGTTTTCTCCATCTCTCAGTTAAAACCCGCCTGTCCACGTTCTTTTCCCAGATGTTTACATTCTCAACACGATTAACCAGTGTCTGATTGTATTCGTCTCCGCCAAATTCATACAGAAAGGAGGTAAACAAAGAAAAATTTTCCCATTGTAAATTGAGCCCGAAAGCACCTTGTACGTCCGGTTCACTATCCCCGATAATCATCTGATCGGAAGAGTTCCATACTGAGGTTATTGTTCCGTCTGGTTTCATAAACAACTCTTTTCCGTCCGTTGGATTAATTCCCAAGGACTTCATTCCCCATATGGACGTCAACGAACCACCCTCTGCGTATTTCATCAAGGGTTTAGAGAACTTTGGATTTTTCGAAAGGGCAACAGAACGTCCGTAATCAGCAAATTGTTTATCTACCAACTCATTATAAGATTTCAGAGATTCTGAAATCTTTAAAATTTCGTTATTGTTGTGAGCTAGGTTAGCATACAATGAAACAAGTAAATCTCTCTTCTTTATGATATCCAACTTCATATCCAGTTCCACCCCCTTGTTGACTACCTCTCCCAGGTTATCCTTGTATGAATAGAATCCTGTAGAGGCGGGTATAGTAACATCCGTGATCAGATCGATTGTCTTCTTGTTATACACAGCGCCTTTAATTATATACCGGTTTCCCAGAAATCCCAGCTCAAAACCGGCATCATAGATGTTTGTCCGTTCCCACTTCAAATTTTCATTCCCCAAATAGGTCAATAAAACCCCGTGACCGGTATCGTACCAGTTTTCCAATATATCGAAACTCTGTTTTGCCGCGTAGGCCGGGAAATTTACCTTACCGGTTTGTCCGTAAGTCGTTCTCAACTTTAGCAGACTCAGCCAGTCATTATCCATAAATGAGTAATTGTGAATATTGATACCCACACCTGTTGACCAGAAAGGTGCATATTTTTTTTCTGTACCAAAATCGGAGGAGCCGTCCACACGGAAGGAAGCATCCAACAAATAAATATCGTCATAGGTATAGTTTAGAGAGGCAAAAGAGCCAAACAGGCGTCCATGGCTGTCAGAAAATGACGGCTTTCCAACGATCTCCGCAGCAAACTGGGGAGAATAGAGATTTCCGGAAGGAAAACCTCTGTATCTGGCATAATTGTCATTTGTCTTAGTCTCCTTTGCATTAATCCCCAAAGAGAAGTTTACATAGTGGTTTTTAATCGACTTGAGGTAATTCAAAAACAAGTTTGTATTCCAGGAAAATTTGGAGGATTCGCTTTGCGTAAGCTCTCCCTTTAACACATTATCCGTTCCCGAATAAGTAGCCGATCCGGGATCGATAAATTTCTCTCTGTTTGAATCGTATTTTGAAATTGCAAATTGCCCCTTTAGTTGCAAATTGTCCAGTATATACCAGTCTAAAGAAAAATTATTGGTGAATTCGGTGTACCCGTTCTCACTAAAGCTGTTTGTTTTTAAAGCTTCGTAAAGCGGGTTCGAGTCACTTCCCACATGCCAATAAGGAAACTTTGCCACAAGTCCTCCATTATCATCATAAGGTGCGGAATAAGGCAATAATTGAGCGTACTGGCTAAAGCTCCCGTAAGGAGAGTCGACCGCCTTCATGTTGTCAAAAGTGATCTGGTTCTTTATATTTAAATTTTTTACACGGTATCCCAAATCCAGACCAACGCCAAAACGATTCCGGGAAGAACCTTTCATAACCCCACTTTGAGCATCATACTTAACATTAACCCCAAAACGAAGCTCGTTGCTGCCTCCTTCTAAATAAAAGCTGTGTTTGTGATTCAACTCATTCCGAATAGGTTGTGCCAGCCAATCTGTATCTACGCCACGATTTATAGCCGATAACTTCTCCATATACTCCTGGTAAAGACTCCTTTTGTCCGCTTCTGTTGCCCCTATAAAAGCCCCCGAAAGAACTTCTGCCTCCAGTTTTTCTCTTGCATTCATCAGATTATAATCCGATAAATCAGGTGCAGTGAGGGTCCCCACGAAATTGTAGTTAATTTTCACTTTTCCTGTTTCAGGAGCAATTGTTTCTATTACGATAACTCCGTTTGCTGCACGGGATCCATAAATGGCTGTGGCAGCTGCATCTTTCAATATCGTAAGACTTGCAATTCGATTCGGATCAAAGTCATATACCTTTTCTACGCTCACTTCAAATCCATCCATGATAAAAACCGGTGAGTTTGGATTGTTTTGCAAAGCTGCCTGAGAAATATCCTGTGGATCCAACTCTTTTACGCCAATTCCGGAGCGTCCACGGACATAAAATTCGGGAAGAGTATTTGGGTCAGATCCCATAACATTGTTTGTCATCAGGCGTAACGAAGGATCAAACACCTGGAGAGCATCAATCACATTTCTGGTGGTAACTTTTAGAATATCTTCCCTCTTAACCTGAACTGATGACCCTGTAAAGCTTGACCTTTTAACATTCGCATACCCTGTAACCACAAGGTCGTCTATCTCCATCGCCTCCTCTTTCATCACAATCTTTAAGCCGGTCCACACTCCTCCAGATTCTAACGGCTTCATTGTTACATATTCTGTCTTCATCCCTACGAATGAAAAGACCAGAACAAACGAATCATTACGGGTGACTTTAAGATTAAAATTCCCCTCCAAATCTGAGAGTACTCCCTGAGTGCTACCCTGAACCAGGATGGAGACTCCCGGTATAGGTCTCCCGGCTTCATCCTGTACCCTTCCGGATATAACATTTTCTTCCTGGGGTTGTGACTGCAACTCCTTTGCCGGTACGATAACCACTGTTTTGTCGACAATACGGTAAGACAAGCCGGAATCCTGTAGTAAGGTCTGAAGGACTTCATTAAGGTTAGCCGCCGAAAAGTCGGCATCCTTTTTTATACCGTTAACCTGCTCAACGTTAAACAAAAATGTGTACCCTGTCTGTCGTTCGAGCTCTTTCGCTACCTTCTGAAACGGAGAGCTTTTCATCTTCAGCGATACCGTCTGGGAGATTCCCTCTGCAGAAAGCTGAAGAGACAAACAAAGCATAAATAGGCTCATGAATTTCATAATCATAAACGCTTTGATTAATTTCCTTTTTTTCATAGATTTGTAGTTGATTTTTATAATATAATTATCATTACCAAAGAGCAACGGATGTGGCGTCATTCGTTGCTCTCTCTTTTTACTCACTTATATAAATATTATTACCCCCAATGGAGAAATGGGCGACTCCGGTCATCTCCAGCATTTCCGTGATCTTGTTGAAATCCGAGTAACGCTCCAGATTGCCGATAAATGTAGCCTTCTTCACCTTTTCGCTCTCGAAAAAGACCTTTACATCATACCATCGCTGAAGGGTGTTCATTATCTCTTCCAGAGTCTGATTTTCAAATACAAACCGACCCTCTTTCCAACTCGTATACAATCCCACATCCACAAACTGTTTTCTCAACAAATTTGTGTTAAGGTCCACAACTCCCTGCTCTGAAGGAGAGAGTAGCAGCTCCACACCTTCGTGAGAAAGTTGCACCTTTCCTTCCACTAAAGTTGTCATAAAAGCCCCCTCATCAACATAAGCCCGAATATTAAACGAAGTGCCCAGTACTTTGACAGAGGTATTCTTCATAGTTACTATAAAGGGTGAGGATTTGTTTTCCTTTACCTCAAAATAGGCCTCTCCTTCCAGCCACACTCTGCGTTCCTTTCCCCGGAAAACAACGGGGTATCTCAGCCGGCTCTCAGAATTAAGCCACACCCGGGTGCTATCAGATAAAATAACCTGATACTCTCCCTTTCTGGGGATATCCAGTTGGTGGTAGGTTATTTCTTTTTCCGGAACGTCATCGGATGAATAGGCAAGGTAAGTAGCCATACTATCAGTCTCTATACCGTTTTCCTTCAACAGAGAGTCAGGTCTATTCCTGCCCAGAATTACTTTCCTGCCGTCTACCAGTGTCAGAACCGCACGACTCTCCCCGGGAGGAATTGATGCAACCGGTGCTACAGGCTCCGAATTACGGTCCCACAAAAAAAGAAAACTTCCGAACAACAGAAGTGCTGCAGCAGCACCCGTAAGTCCAATCCGCAGTCTGCGGCGACGTAAAAGATATTGCTGTTTCCGTCTGATGAATTGTAGATAGGCTCGTTCCTTATCGCACAATATCTCAGATATCCTATGAGATTCCATAAACTGGTGCTGCGAGAAATAATGGAGAAGATTTGCATGTTCAGGAGAGGCCTCCAGCCATGCACTCAATATCTCAAGCTCCTCTGAGACAGCCTCTCCTTTCAAATATCTGGCTATTATCCGGGATAATTTATAAATAGCATCTTCGTTCATAAGAGTGCGTTTTCCTTAAGAACGACCTCCCGACTTCAAAGTGTCATTTTTTGGGGGAAAAATCAGAAAAAGAGAAACATAAGGTAGAATAAGTTTTTCAATCTAGTCTTTAGCAATGCCTTACCCCTCTTCTTATAAGACTTTACAGCATCCAGGGTAATCTTTAAGGTGTCGGCAATTGTCGAATTATCATACCCCAGCAGGGTCAGGTTATACACCTCCCGCATTGTTTCCGGCAACTCATCTATCGCTTCCCGCAGTGAGAGATAGACCTCCTCTTCCAGTATCGCATGGAGAAAGAAATCAGATTGTTCCTTAAGCGATTGTTCCTTGAGGTACTTCTCCTCTACTTTGTTGTGCTTCAATACATCCAGGCATCGATTCCGCACAGAGCGATAGAAATAAGTTTTAAGGGCAACCACATTATCGAAAGAGGGATTTTTTAACCAGAATTCAAAAAAGATATCCTGGACCACCTCTTCGGCAGCCTCATTGTTTTCCAGGTATTTGACAGCAAATGAACTCAACGGGAAGAAGTAATTGGAGTACAATTCTTCGTATACCTTGTTATCCCCCTTGCTCAATCTGCTGAGCCATAGTGCTTCGCCCTCTAATAGCATTAACTTTCTTATACTAATTTTATTCAAATATAGGTATTAATGGGGACCTTGCCACAGTTTTGTGCAACTAATTACATGTTTGCTATTTAGCAGAGGCATTTTTTCATTCCGTATAAGCCATTAAAATAATGCATCTTCTATAAGCCTCACAAAGAGTCAGTTGGACAAAACTGTGGCAAGGTTAATTTTTTTTGTTATCTTTGTTACCTCCGTAACGGTTACGGAGGTAACAGAAAAGCTCAGTGGTATGAAATTTTATAACAGAACCAGCGAATTAGCTGAACTCCAGAGAATACGAAACTTGTCGTTCAGCGACCATTCCCGTCTGACAGTTGTAACGGGAAGGAGAAGAATCGGAAAAACAAGTCTTCTTGTGAAATCCGTCGAATCTGCGGAGACTCTCATGAAATCCACAGAAGCTCTTCCAACAGTCTATTTATTTGTTGGCCGGAAAAATGAGGCAACACTTTGCTCAGAGTTTATTCCGATTATCGCACAATCGCTTGATGTGTTTGTGCCGGATGAAATCAGGACATTCAGATCTCTTTTCCAACACCTGATGGGGCTGGCTTCCGGTAAACCTTTCAATTTGATCATTGACGAATTTCAGGAGTTTTACAATATTAATGAGTCGGTATATACCGATATGCAAAACCTTTGGGACACATACCGGAAAAAGTCAAGGATGAATCTGATCGTCTCCGGCTCTGTCTATTCGTTGATGCAGAAAATATTCCAGAATTCAAAGGAGCCATTATTCGGAAGGGCTGATAACATAATCAAACTGACGGCATTTGATCTGACTACATTGAAGGAGATTATGCGTGATCATAAACCTGATTACACAAATGACGAATTGCTTGCCCTTTACTCTTTTACTGGTGGAATTCCCAAGTATGTAGAACTCTTTTGTGATAACATCAAATTAAGTATAGATGAGATGATTGAGTTTATGGTCAGGGAAAATTCTTCCTTTATTGATGAAGGTAAAAATCTTCTGATAGAGGAGTTTGGGAAAAACTATGCTACCTATTTCTCTATACTTAGTGCTATTTCCGGCGGTATAAATACACAGCCGGAAATTGAAGCTGCTTTGGGGGATAAAAGTATAGGCGGTCAGATTAAACGACTGATTGAGGATTATAACATTATTGTCCGTGTGCGCCCGGTATTGGCAAAAGAGGGAAGCCAAACTGTGCGTTATGAGATCAAGGATAATTTTATCCGTTTCTGGTTCAATTATTTCGACAGATACCGGTCACTGATAGAGATCAAGAATTATAAAGCATTACAGTCAATTATCAAATCTGATTATCCTACTTATTCAGGTTTTATGCTGGAAAGATATTTCAAACAGCAATTTGCAGAAAGCTGTAAATATCGCGCAATTGGTTCGTGGTGGGAGCCCAAAGGAAATCAACACGAAATTGATTTAGTGGCTCTTAAGCTGGAGAAAAACAAAGCAGTTGTTGCTGAAGTTAAACGGCAAAGGAAAAATTTCAAACCTGAACTCCTGGCAGCAAAAGCAGAGCATCTTAAACACAAACTACTCCCCAAATATCAGATTGAAAAGGTCTGTTTGTCTTTAGAAGAGATGTAACCTTGCCTTATCCTACTTCCAGTTTACAAATTGACAGCTATTTGTTTTACAAAATACCAGCACATGTTGACCTTGCCACAGATTTGTGTCTTTGAGCAAAAAATGCACTTTCTATAAACCTAATAAATAGCCACTTGCACAAAACTGTGGCAAGGTCATTAATAAACAAATCCAAATAGCCAGAGGGGAATTTTATTGCCAAAGCCATATTCTATGTTATCCAGTGCCAAATATGCATTTTCTAGGCCTGTAATTTGTTCGTGTCCTTTGTTTTTACCTCCTATTTCCAAATGATATTTTCTGTTTACAATAAAATCGGCATCTATGGATGATGTTACGGATGACACTATCCGCATCTGATTAAAAAAGAATGTTTCTCTTAAATTGCCGATATCAGGTTTTTCAGATTCAAGTGCGTATATCAGGTTGCAATTATTAAGGTATATTTTCTCGGGTTTGGAAAGTGTTCTTATTCCTGAAACATCCTGATTCAATAAACTGATCAACTGGGCTTTGTCTAACAGAGTAAGGTAATTTAACAAGCTGTTCCGGCTTACCTCAAGTATTGATGCCAATTCACTTATGTTCGGAGTAAAAGGGACTCTTTGAGCCAAAACCATCAAAAGTTTTTTGATTTTCTGAATGGAATAAATCTCAATTTTTTCTAAAGCAGGCAGGTCGTTTTCCAGTATAATATTAACAGTTTGAAGCAGTTTATCGTAATATTGATTTTTACTCTCTTTATAATATGGATAGTATCCCTCTTTAAGATAAGATTGAAAATATGGGATGGGTCTGATCATTTCGTTGACCTGTGTTGCCAACATTAAATGATTCCCGATTATCTCTTTAAGTGTATATGCAGGAAAAACAATTCCCTTATCCATAATGAGATATTCTCTAAAAGACATTCCCTGCAAAGTGTAGTGAACGGCTCTTCTGCTTAAATCAGCACTCCCTTTAAATATCTCCAGATTGGAAGATCCTGTGAAAACAATTTTTAGATCGGGAAAACTATCATACAAATTCTTTATCTCCTGTGACCAGGTTGGATATTTATGAACCTCATCCAAATAAAGAAATTCTCCCCCCTGTTTGACAAAATCTGCTCCCAAATCATATAACCGATTATTTGTAAACCATATATTATCCAGATTTGCGAACAAAACCTCTTTGGGAGAAATACCGAAAGTTTTCCTGATATGTTGCAAAAGCATCGTAGTTTTACCCGTCCCTCTTGCACCGGTGATGCCAATGAGCCGGCTACTCCAGTCAATCTGTCCATAAAGATACCGGACAAAAGATGTATCAATATTTGCTAATTGCTTATAGAAAGATAAAAATAGATTTTCCATTGTTCTTCCCGGTTATCTCTGATTGAATGCAAAGATATATTGTTTTTTCTAAACAACAAATTCTGGTGACTTTTGTTTTTTCTAAACAACAAAAAGGGTTTTCAGCCTGAATTGTCTGAAAGTGAATACTTTTTAATAAGTGCTTCATCAATTTTACCATAAAGAGATTTTCCATCAGGACTAATCTCAAAAAGGTACATAAAGTCATTTAAGGCAAAACTTTTAATGTAATTCCCCTCATAATCAAACTGAAGTATATATATGCGATTATTGTTTGTAAACAAGCCGTTCCTGAATTCTTTATATTTAACTCCGTGAGACAAAACATAAATATTTTCTGTACTCATATGAATATCTCCGAAACCAAACTGTTGGTCATCATTAATTCTGTACCACTTATTAACTATTGTGTATGAAGGCTCAAAGATCATTTTCTCCCATAAGATCTTAAGCTTATTATCACTTATTGAATATAACTTTATAGAAGGAAAATTCAAATCAGAAACCGCAAGATGTCTTTTGTCAGGAGAGATTGCAATTGTAGAACTGAAATAATTCAAATCATAATCTATCTCTTTATTCTCAATAGTTTTATATGGCAATTTTGAAATAAAATTTCCAGTTTTATCAACCAATCCGATAGATTGATCAGGGTGGAATGTAAGTACTGCGAATAAGCTGTCATTAACACTTTTAATCTTATTAAGATGAGTGTTAACCCTGATTAGCCGTTCTCTCTTTTCAAACTTGCAACTATCAGTTAATGAAAAGGAATGTATCGAATTTAAATAGATGTCCCAAACGTACAGGTTGTTGGTTTTTGAGTTGTAATCATAAGAAATGCAGGACAAAAGTTCTCCTCTCCCTCTTCCTTTACAACCGCAGGAGGTCACCTTATCGCCTTTAACACTATCCAACAAGTAAAATAGTTCATTATTAAGACCAGTTTTACATATTATTTGATAGCAGCGGCCTAAATGTACCACCCATAGCGCAATCAAATGTACCGGGCGTATCGGAAACAAATGTACCGCCCATGACGTTTTGAAATGTACCTACCACAGCACTTTCAAATGTACCGCCTGAAGCCATTGAATTTTGTCAGTTGTAAGGCGTTCAACAGAAGGGTTGCTTTTAGTTAACCAAGTAACTTTGTGGAAGAAAATCCAATACCACAAAGATATGGCAAACAGAAAAGCAACGATGACAGATCTAAGAGTAATCATCCGGGAGTTCGTAAAAGGGACCCCGTTAAGGGAAATCGAGCGGAAGTTCGGTATCAGCCGGACATCACTTCGCCCATACAAGGAACGCGCCGAGCAATCCGGGAGATCAATGCAGGAGCTGCTATTGCTGGAAGATGCAGAGCTTCACAAAGTCTTGACCAAAGGTGATGGCCACAGGAGCCGGGATGCTGACAGGTATGCTTTCATGCAGGGAAATGTCGAGGGCTATGCTCAAAGTATGAAGCGTAAGTACATGACGTACGATGTGCTGTATGAGGAATACTGTAAAGCGACCGACAATCCATATAGCTACACGCAGTTCAAGCTGATCATCCAGGAATATGAGAAAGCCCACGACTACAAATACCACACTGTCTATGAGGCTGCAAAAGAGGTGCAGTTCGACTTTGCCGGAGATCCTCTGTGGGTGCTAGCTGACAGGACGACAGGAGAGTGCGTTAAAGCGACAGTTCTGGTTTGCGTGCTTCCGTTCTCAATGATGAGCTTCGCAATAGCTATGTTGTCCACCAAGATGGAGTTCTTCTTTGCAGCGTTGTCACAAGCTTTGACATACTTTGGGGGTGTTCCGGAAATATCAAAGACCGACAACATGACCCAATGGGTGAAGAAATATGATCGATATGAACCCGCATTGAACGAGGCGGCCCAACAATGGAGCCTTCACTATGGGACTGACATGGCTGGATGCCGAAGCAAGAAACCTCGGGACAAAGGTCCTGCAGAAAGCCTTGTTAACCAAGTCTACAAATACTACTACAGCCGTGTCTATAACGAAGGATGGTCGTCGTTAGGTGAACTTAACGCCCGTCTGATGGAGTTGAATGACCAGTACAACAACGAAATCATGAAGGGCCGCACATACAGTCGCAGACAGAAATTCGAGACGGATGAACTGCCATATCTCCTTCCTCTCCCTGTCGAGCCGTATCACTTCAAATACGAGAAGCAAATCGAGATAAACAGCACATATCACTTCCAGATAGACCGCAGCCGGTTCTATAGCGTACCATACCAATATGTCGGAAAGAAGGCGAAGGTCGTCTATGACGCAGAGACTGTCGAAGTCTGGGTAGACATGAAACGTATCGCCACTCATCGCAGGATGTGGCACGACGGCTACACAACTGTTCCAGAACACATGCCTGAAAATCACAGGGCCTATGCGGAGACCAAAGAGTTCAATGCAGCATACTTTCTCAAGAAAGCCCGCCAAATCGGTCCGGAGACCACGGCTGTAATCAATAACATCCTCACATCGGCACTCTTCGTCCAACAATCATATAGAGCCTGTCAAGGGGTGTTGCGTCTGGCAAGCACTTTTGGCGAGAGTCGTTTGGAAGCCGCTTGCAAGCGGATCGAGCCGAAAACTGCATCTAGCTACAAAAGCGTAAAGTCAATCCTTGTAAACAATCTAGACAAAGCACCCGTTCCGGAATCACACATTGACTTCTCATATGTCCCTGAGAATGAAAATGTACGTGGTGCGGAAGCATATCAATAAAAACAACTGGCACACAAAATAAGTCAATCTAATGAACACTCAAGAAACAATCCTCCAGTTGGAGGGACTAAAGTTGAAGGGCATGGCTGAATGCTACAAGGCTCTTCAGACGATGCCTGTCAACGAATGGCCGACCGTTGACCAATTCGTCGCAAAACTGGCAGAGGCGGAGAACCAATACCGGAATCACCGCCGCACGGAACTATATCTGAAGACTAGCAAACTCAGATATAATGCAGTTTTTGAAGATATAATCTGCTCAAAAGAAAGGAACCTTACTAAAGAAACTCTTCTTAAAATAATGGACTGCAGCTTCATCGGACGTGCTGAAAACATACTCATTGATGGTAAGACAGGGGGTGGTAAATCATTCCTGGCTTGCGCCATAGGCCGTCAGGCCTGCTTTATGGGGTATCGTGTGGAGTACTTCTCAATGAACAAGTTCATCGAGCGCATAGCGCTCGCTAAACTTGACGGAAGCATATTAAAAGTCATCAATCATATCGAACGCAATAACCTCGTCATCTTCGATGACTTCGGCTTGCAGCCGCTCGATAACAACTCGCGGCTTGCTCTATTGCAGATACTTGAAGACTGCTATCAGCGAAAATCGGTCATTGTGACTTCCCAACTGCCTGTCGCGAAGTGGTATGACTACATCAATGAACCAACTCTCGCAGATGCCATTATGGACAGGCTCCTGGCTAACGCCTCTCGCATTGAACTGAAAGGTTATGCCAACAATCTAATTATGTAAAGTGTG
>DIXE01000037.1:0-231 GCA_002428635.1 Bacteroidales bacterium UBA6088 | reverse complement strand
AGAGAGGAATCCTTTCATACATGAGCGCCAAAAGCTTGGTTGACTTCGACGAGAAGGTAGGCAAAGAATGTATGCTTATCTTCCATGACGGAGGTGCCGTCACATTCTTCCATCGTGATTTGATCAAAAGCATTGATGTCTTGGTCAATGTATTCTTGAACGACAATCTGGGCAAAAGGAAGCGCACTCCTGCGCAGTATCCTTTCAGAGGGGAAATTGGATCTGCAGCCG
>DIXE01000002.1 GCA_002428635.1 Bacteroidales bacterium UBA6088 | reverse complement strand
AAAATATTTATTTATGACTAGCTTGCCTGTTACTCTTTTATAATTCCTTTAAGAAATTAACGCTTTACTCTTATTGTACTACTATTAAATTGTACTATTATCTTCCAGTTTTTTCAAAGATCTTATCCCTTTACTCAAGCACTTTGTAAGCCTCTTTCGGATTAGGAGTGCAAAGGTAGTTATCTTTTTTAAATTAACAAATCTTTTTTAAATTTTTTCCCCTTAATTTCATTTATGGATATTATACGCCAGATATCAAGTTTTGTTCAATAATTTGATAAAAATTTATTCTTACATTTGTATTTATAATGCAAAAAAATTGCAAATGAGCCCTTCTAAAATTGTTATTATTCCAACATACAACGAAAAGGAGAATATCTCAAAAATTGTTTCTGCCATTTTCGGACTCAATCAAAATTTTCACATTTTAATTGTTGACGACGGATCTCCTGACGGTACTGCTATGATAGTGAAGGAATTAATGAAAGGACAACCTGAATCTCTACACCTTATCGAAAGGCAGGGAAAGTTAGGGCTTGGCACTGCATATATTACTGGATTCAAATGGTCTGTTGCGCGCAAATACGATTATATATTCGAAATGGATGCTGATTTCTCCCACGATCCAAATGATCTCCCTTTGCTGTTTGGTGAATGCGAAAAGGGTGCAGATCTTACAATCGGATCCAGATATTGTGATGGTATAAGTGTTATCAACTGGCCGATTGGCCGAGTGATAATGTCTTATTCAGCATCGGTTTATGTTCGTAAAATTTTAGGGATTAAAGTGTTTGACACAACATCCGGATTTAAATGCTACCGGCGCAAAGTGCTGGAAACAATAGATCTTTCTAAAATCAGGATGAAGGGATACGGATTTCAGATAGAGATGAAATATTCTACTTATAAACTAGGATTTAAGATTAAAGAGATACCTATAATATTCAGAGATAGAAAAGAGGGCAGTTCAAAAATGAGCAGCGGGATTTTCGGCGAGGCTTTTTGGGGCGTTATTAAGATGAAATTCCGAAGGATTAAACCGACCGCAAACAATATCTCAGAATGACCACCCTGCTCAAAAATGGCACAATAATAAACGAGGGACGCACTTTTATAGGCAGTCTTATAATTAACAATGAGCGGATTATTTCAATTTTCTCGGGTGTTCAGGAATCGTATCCTTGCGATAATGTTATAGACTGCACTGGTTTGTGCATTATTCCCGGAATTATCGACGATCAGGTTCATTTCAGAGAACCCGGTTCAACATATAAGGGGGATATCGCAAGCGAAAGTGCTGCTGCAGTATTGGGTGGAGTGACTTCGTTTATGGATATGCCCAACAACAACCCACCGGCAGTAACTCTTGATGGCATCAGGGAAAAAGATGAAATTGCATCCCGGAATTCTTTTGCAAATTGGTCTTTCTATCTAGGTGCAGATAACAAAAACCTGGAGCAGATAAAGAAAGCTGATCCTTCACAAATATGTGGTTTGAAGGTTTTTATGGGCTCATCCACCGGGAATATGCTGGTAGACGATCCCGGGGTTCTGGATCAGATTTTCGCCCTCTCTCCCCTGCTTATAGCAACACATTGCGAAGAAGAGCCCATTATCAGAAAAAATATATCCGATTTTCAGGATAAAAATGCTGATCCCTTTGACTTTTCAATCCATCCCCGCATCAGGAGCAGAGAAGCCTGTATAAAATCTTCTAAAAAGGCAATTGATTTGGCTCTTAAACACAATTCAAGGCTACACATACTTCATATTAGCACAAGGGAAGAGATAGATATGATAAGAGAGGCCCAAAAGATATCGGACAAAATTACAGGAGAGGTATGTGTTCACTATATGTTATTGGATGACAGAGATTACACAAAATACGGAAGTCTTATAAAATGCAATCCAGCAATCAAGAAAAAGAGCGACAGAGATGCAATCATTCAGGCAGTCAGGGATGGAACTATTAAGGTAGTAGCAACAGATCACGCACCTCACACCAGAGAAGAGAAGGACAGGGACTATTTCAACGCTCCTTCGGGATTACCATTGATTCAGCACAGTTTTCAAATTATGTGGGATTTGCACAAATCCGGTTGCTTTAGTGAACATATTGTTGTTGACAGGATGTCGCACTCCCCGGCATTAAATTTCGGAATTGTTGAGCGAGGTTTCATTCGGGAAGGTTATTATGCTGATATTTTAGTATTTAACCCCAATAAAGAGGACTCTCAAACGACACTCTTTCCTGCTTACAAATGTGGTTGGTCTCCATTTTCCGGAAAGGTGTTCAGTTCATCTATTGTACACACTTTTGTAAATGGAATTCAGGTAGTTGCAGAGGGAAAGCTTACAGGAGCAAAGAGTGGTAAAAAAATGATATTTTATAATGGGAAATAGGTCTTCGTTGCTGATTTACTTCTCGGTTTTGACAGCAGTAATTCTTTGGGGGATCTCTTTTGTTTGGAGTAACTCAATACTCGTCAACGGATTACCTGCCCTGACTCTGATTTTTTTCAGGATGTCACTGGCTGCTTTCATTTTAACAACAACCTCATTAATTTTAAAAAAGCTAAAAAAGATCTCTCTTAAAGATGTCCCTACATTCATTCTGCTTTCCTTTTTAGAACCTTTTTTGTACTTTATTGGAGAAACATTTGGTTTACAGTATGTAAATTCTGTGACAATAAGTTCTGTAATTATCTCTACCATTCCTGTTTTTGCAATGATAGCAGGTATCCTTTTTTTAAGAGAAAATATCTCACCCATAAATATTTTTGGTATTTTTATAACAATCCCCGGAGCACTGTTGGTGGTATTTGAGAAGGGAGAATTTGACATCTCACACTCTTTGGGGATTCTGTTCCTTATCCTGGCCGTTTTTTCTGCAGTAGGCTATTCTGTGATTGTTAAAAAATTGGCAGACAGATACAATAGTTATACAATAGTAACTTATCAACATCTTTTGGCAGCAATCTATTTTCTTCCTCTGTTTCTGATATTTGAAGGTAGTACATTCTCTTTCTCAAAGATAACTTCTTCAGAAATTATTCTGCCACTTGCGGCACTTGCCCTTTTATGCTCAAGTCTGGCTTTTATACTCTTCATAAACTCCATAAGATATCTGGGAGTTGCAAAATCGAATATCTTTACTGCACTTGTACCTGCAATCTCTGCTGCTGCATCCTGTTTTATGGGAAAAGAAGAGATGAGCTACACGAAATTGGCAGGTGTTTTGATCGTAATCACAGGTGTTATTATTGCCCAGAAGAAACAGAAGATAAATTCTTCATTGAAAGCTGAATCCTTCCCCTCTTAAGATCTACATCAACTACCCTGACCTTTACGTGTTGCTGTAATTTAACTACTTCAGAAGGATTTGATACATACTTGTCTGATATTTGAGAGATGTGAACAAGTCCGTCCTGCTTTATTCCAATATCTACAAAAGCCCCAAAATTTGTTATATTGGTAACAATTCCAGGCAACACCATTCCGGGGTTCAAATCTTCTATTGTTTTGAAATCAGAAGAAAATTCAAAAATCTTGGCCTTTTCTCTTGGGTCCCTGCCGGGTTTGGACAACTCATTTATAATATCTGAAAGGGTTGGAAGTCCTACTTCTTCTGAAACATACCTTTTAATGTCCAGTTTTTCTCTGATCTGTTGTTCCTTTATAAGATCAGAAACAGTACACTTTAAATCCCCGGCCATTTTCTCCACCAATTGGTATCTCTCGGGGTGAACAGCAGAATTATCAAGAGGATTGGCTGAATCAGGGATACGCAAAAATCCTGCGCATTGCTCAAAAACCTTATCCCCAAGTCTTTTAACTTTTATCAAATCTTTCCTGCTCCTGAATGGGCCGTTTATACTTCTGTGTTCAGTTATGTTTTTTGCAAGAGAGCTTCCAATGCCGGAAACATAACTAAGTAGATGCTTGCTTGCTGTGTTGAGATTTACTCCCACCTTTGAAACACACCGCTCTACAGTGCTATCGAGCATTTCTTTAAGCAGTTTCTGGTCTACATCGTGCTGATATTGCCCAATACCCAGAGATTTAGGGTCAATCTTGACCAGCTCGGCAAGGGGATCCATCATTCTTCTCCCAATGGAAACAGCACCTCTTACAGTAACATCATAACCGGGTAGTTCTTCTCTTGCAATGTCAGAAGCTGAATAAACTGATGCTCCGTCTTCACTTACGGAGAAGACCTCTACCCCTGGGGGTAAGGCAATTTTTTTTATAAAAGCCTCTGTTTCCCTGCCAGCAGTGCCATCTCCAATAGCAATAGCTTCAATTTTGTACGCTTCAGCCAGGTAGGAAATTTTTCTCATTGCAGGAATTTTTTCATTCTGAGGAGGATGAGGATAAATTGTGTCGTTATACAACAGATCACCCTGTGCATCAAGACAAACAACTTTGCATCCGGTTCTGAACCCGGGATCTATGGCAAGAACTCTCTTCTGACCAACGGGAGAAGCAAGAAGCAATGCCGAAAGATTTTCGCCAAAGACTTTAACCGACTCAAGATCTGCTTTTTCCTTTGCGATTTTTAATATCTCATTTTCTATTGAAGGGGCAAGCAATCGCTTATAGGAATCTTCAATTGCTGTTTCAACCTCTTTTTTTGAAGACTCAGAAGGATTGGAATTTTTTTTGAAAACAATACTTCTGATAATTTTTTCCGGTTCATTGTCTGCGATTTCAAGCTTAACAGATAATTCTCCCTCTTTATGACCTCTTAGCACGGCCAGAATCCTGTGAGCAGGTATATCAGTAATTTTTTGGCTAAAATCAAAATAGTTACTGTATTTGCTTGTCTCCTCGCCTTCACCTTTTCTGAATGGGGATACCTTGATTACTCCAGTTTTGTATGAATATTTTCTCACGGTATCTCTTACCTGCGCAATTTCGCTTATCCATTCAGAGATAATATCTCTTGCACCTGACAACGCATCTTTTGTGTTTTCAACATTTTCTCCCAGATATTTTTCTGCTTCGGATTTACAATCTATGCAGGTAAGTTCAAATATCCCGGCAGCCAAAGGTTCAAGGCCAAGCTCTCTGGCAACTGAAGCTCTTGTTTTGCGTTTGGGTTTAAAGGGCAGATATATATCCTCAAGTATGTTTTCATCAAGGGTTTCCTCAATAGCAGCTTTAAGTTCACCGGTAAGTTTATCCTGCTCCTGAATACTTTTAATTACTGCGGCTTTTCTCTTGTCGAGCTCAGTAAACTTTATATAATAGTGCTTTATCTCAGTAACCTGTACTTCATCAAGACCTCCTGTTCTCTCCTTTCTGTAACGGGAAATAAACGGTATTGTTGCTCCCTCTTCTATAAGGTCAGCACAATGTTCAGCCTGCCACAGATTGATACCCATAACCTTGCTGATGTGTTCAATGTAAATTCTATTCATGTGAAACCAGTTTCAATTGTTCTCTGTATGCAGAAAATATTTTTGACTTTGAAACAAACCCCAGATATCTGCTTTCCTGATCCAAAACAGGAAGGTTCCAGGCTGATGTTTTCTCAAACTTCTCCATCACCTCTTTCATGCTTTCATTAACGTTTACAGTGGTCAAAGGCTGCTTCATTATATCGGAAACCTTTACAGTCTTATACTTCTCCCTTTCAAAAATCAGAGACCTTATCTCGTCAAGTAGTATAATGCCCTCCAGGTTGCCGTTTTTCCCCAAAACCGGAAAAAGATTCCTTTTTGAATGAGCTATTACCTCTGTCAATATACCCAGATCATCCTCCGCTCTTACCGGGATAAAATCATTTTCGACCAGTTCACAGGTTTTGAGAAGTGTAAGTGTAGCCTTGTCACTGTCGTGAGTCAGCAGGTCGCCATCTTTTGCAATTCTTTTGGTATAGATCGAATACCTTTCAAATCCTCTGATTGTGGCAAACGATACAACAGAGGTGATAATCAAAGGAGTCAGTAACATATACCCACCTGTCATTTCAGCAATTAAAAAAATTGCAGTCAAAGGGGCGTGCATCACCCCTGCCATAAGCCCCGCCATACCCACCAGCGCAAAGTTAGTTTCCGGAAGAGGGTGAATTCCAAGAAGGTTTACTACCCTGCTGAAGACAAATCCAAAAATTCCACCTATCACCAGTGTTGGGCCAAAAGTACCTCCTACTCCTCCTCCGGCGTTGGTAAATGCCATTGCAACAACCTTTAGAAAAACGATTGCAAGGAAAAATAATGGTATAAACCACTGCTCGTTTGTAAGGTCCTGAAAAATAAATGTCCCGACAGCCTCTTCGGAGTTGTTGTTAAGGAGCTCTGTGATTGAAGAATACCCCTCGCCGTATAAAGGAGGAAAGAGAAATATTAAAATACCCAAAGAAACCGATGAAACGATCCATCTTTTGTAAGGGTTCTTAATTGATCCAATTTTGTCTTCAATTTTAAGAGTTGTCCTTGTAAAATACAGAGATATGAAACCAGCTGCAATTCCAAGGCCAATATAAAATGGGATGTTGTTCATTTTGAACGCCTCTAATGCATTGCTAAATACAACTGCATCTCCCAGAAAAAAGAAAGAGACTGTAGCGGCAGTTACTGCAGAAACCAGAAGAGGGATCATAGAGGTCATAGAGATGTTAAACATCAGTATTTCAAGAGTAAATAAAATGCCTGCTAGTGGCGCCTTAAAGATCCCGGCAATAGCTCCGGCAGCACCGCACCCCAGTAAAATTGTCATGTGCCTGTATGAAAGTCCAAACAAACTTGCAAGATTTGATCCTATTGCAGCACCCGTATACACTATTGGAGCTTCTGCTCCTACAGAACCTCCGAATCCTATAGTCACAGAGCTTGCGGCCATCGAAGACCAGGTGTTATGTCTCTTTATTCTTGACTCGTTCCGGGCTATGGATTGCAATACTTTAGTAACTCCGTGCCCAATGTTATCTTTTATTACATATCTTACAAACAATAAAGAAAGAAGCATCCCGGCTCCTGGGTATACGATATAAAGAATACTTTCGGCAGGAGTGTTGAACCATCCCTTAAGAATCCATGCAAAGAAATGAATGGCGTTCTTCAACAACAAAGAGGCAAATCCACTGCAAAGCCCTGTCACCAAAGACAGAATAAGCAACATCCTGCTTTCGGGAAGAGTTTTAAGCCAAACACTGATTTCTTTTATGACTCTATTCATTGTAATGAGAAGCAGAATTAACACCCAGCCTAAAAAACCGAAATCTTAAAAAATGCTAATCTTCGGACTCTTCTTCTTCTGTAAAAGCTCCTGAAGTATCATCATCAGGGAATTCATCGGGTTCTTCACCCTCTTCTGCGTTGCTGACACCTCCAAAAAGTCCTTGTTCAGCCTCTTCGTAATCATCTATCTTTACCTCTATCTTAACGAGATAAATTGCATCAGGAAGCTCAACAGAGACTGCATAGAAGAAAGATCCGTCAGGCTTGTCAACCTTCATTATCTCTCCCATATAGTCGCTGTATCCTTTTGGGTATTTATTACGGAATGCAGCTGCCAGCTCAGGGTTCATATTAGCATAACTAACTACTGCCCTGCGCTTCATCTTTTTCGGAGTAACATTTAATGTTTCGTGTGTCTGGTTACTCATCTTCTCCATGACTGTTATCTGTTCTTTTTGATTTGGGGTTGCAATAATAATGCAATTTTTTTATATAAAAACTCTTTTTCTATATTTTGTTGAAAAAAAAAGATTTCTGCTTTTGCCTCTGATTTGAATCTTTCTCTATATATATATTTTTCAGAGTTTTAGGATCAAGCCCTGTATAATACATAATTGATGATCTTGTCATAGGAGTTGGAGTAAAATCTTGCACCTGATCTGTGTTAATCCCTTTTAGCAGGGGATTTGAGGCTAACTTGCGCATATCTTCCATTGTGCAACCTGGATGACTTGATATGAAATATGGCACTAACTCATATTTTTTCCCTGCACTACCGGTAATCCTCATAAATTCCTTCTTTAAAAAGGCAAATGAATCGAATGCAGGTTTACCCATAATTTTGAGCACTTTCTCTTCTGTATGCTCAGGTGCAATTTTGAATCTGCCAGAAGTGTGCCTAAGAATTACCTGTTTCATGTACTCCTTGCCTGAGTCTGACAGGTAGCCTTTTTCCTCAAGAAACAAATCATATCTTATACCACTCCCGACAAACATTTTTCTTATTCCCGGAATGTCAAGAATTTTTGTGTAAAGATTCAGAAGCCTGTCGTGAGAGATATCAAGATTATTGCAAATGGAAGGGTATATGCAGCTGTTCCTTTTACATCTGGCACACAGCGATTTATCAAAGCCCTTCATTCCATACATATTAGCCGTTGGACCTCCTGCGTCGCTTATTACTCCTGAGAAGCTATCCATTTGAGTCAATCTTTCTATCTCGTTTAGAATTGATCGTTCAGAGCGTGACTGAACAAATTTCCCCTGGTGGGCAGATATTGTACAAAAAGAACAGGAACCAAAACATCCTCTATGAGTATTTATTGAGAATTTAATCATCTCATAGGCTGGAATATGTTTGTCTTTGTAACGAGGATGGGGAAGCTTGGTGAATGGAAGGTCAAAATAAGAATCGAGCTCTTTTTCATCAGGAAGAGGATGAGGCGGAGTGATATGAATGAACTTCTCCCCCACCGGTTCCACTAAATACTTTGGATATAAAGAATCTGACTCTCTCTCAATAATGTTAAAATTGTCTATTAATGCCTTTTTATTTGACAAACAGACTTCGTATGAATTCAATATTATAACTTCACTTCCTCCTGAATCTTTGTAATCGGAGAGAAATCCAATCTGTCTGCAGGTTTTTACCTCTTCCAGAGCAGCTCCTGTATTGAATGCTGCAGCAATCTCCAGAATGGCCCTCTCCCCCATTCCGTAAACTAAAAGATCTGCCCCTGAAGAAACAAGCACAGAAGGTAGAAGTTTGTCCTGCCAGTAGTCGTAATGGGTAACCCTTCTGAGCGAAGC
Source organism: Bacteroidales bacterium UBA6088 (assembly GCA_002428635.1). Taxonomy (GTDB): domain Bacteria; phylum Bacteroidota; class Bacteroidia; order Bacteroidales; family UBA932; genus Bact-08. The sequence continues at coordinate 31,649 of DIXE01000002.1, read as the reverse complement.
CTCAACGCCTCCCAAAACAACCGGAACCTGAGGATATAAGGATTTTAAAATCTTAGAGTAAACAATCACAGCATTGTCAGGGCGCATTCCGGATGAACCTCCGGGAGTGTAGGCATCATTTCTTCTTATGCGTTTGTTTGCTGTGTAATGATTTATCATTGAGTCCATTGCACCGGATGTCACTCCAAAAAAGAGTCTGGGTGCTCCCAGCTTTTTAAAATCCCTAAGGTCATCTCTCCAGTTAGGCTGGGGTACAATTGCCACCCTGTATCCACTCTCCTGCAAAACTCTCCCTATTGTGGCAGCACCAAATGAGGGATGGTCTACATAAGCATCTCCTGTAAATATTATAATATCTACATATTCCCATCCGAGTTCAGAAACCTCTTTTGCTGATGTAGGAAGAAAATCTTTTAATCCTTTACTGTTCATTACATTCTCTCTGGAAGCTTTATTCCGAGGATATCCATAGCTGATGCAAGAACTCTCGCTATAGCCTCAATCAGCAAAAGGCGGAAAGATCTCAGGCTGACATCACTCTCCCTGATGATGCTGACTTCGTGATAATACTGATTGAACTCTCTTGCCAGCTCAAATACATAATTTGCAATTATTGCTGGGGAATGTTCCCTGCCACCCTCTGCAATTCTCTCAGGGAAAAGATTCAGCAGTTTAATCAGCTGTACCTCTTTTAAATTAAGAGACACCTTATCTTTGTCAATTCCCTTTTCTAAATCACTTGATTTCCTGATAATTGATTTAATTCTGGCGTGAGTGTACTGAATAAAGGGTCCTGTATTTCCGTTAAAATCTATCGACTCCTTTGGATCAAACAACATTGTCTTTTTTGGATCAACTTTGAGTATGAAATATTTCAATGCACCAAGTCCAAGCATTTCAAAAAGTTCATCTTTGTCACTTTCTGACATATTATCCAGTTTTCCGAGCTCCAGAGAGGTTTCCATTGCTGTCTGGATCATACACTGAATAAGATCATCAGCATCTACAACTGTCCCTTCCCTTGATTTCATTTTGCCCTCAGGGAGTTCTACCATTCCATAAGAGAGATGATAGATTGAATCTGCCCATTGAAAACCCAGTTTTTTGAGAATCAGCTTTAATACCTGAAAATGATAGTTTTGCTCATTACCAACTACATATATATGTTCATCAAGGCTATACTCGTTATATCGCTGATGTGCAGTACCAAGATCCTGAGTCATATAGACAGATGTTCCGTCACTACGAAGAAGTAACTTTTCATCAAGTCCGTCATCGGTGAGATCGCACCAAACAGACCCGTCGTCCTTTTTCTTAAAAACTCCTTTGCCAAGACCCTCTTTTACAAGCTCCTTACCCAGTAGATATGTTTCAGACTCGTAGTATGTCTTGTCAAAATTTACACCAAGAGCTTTGTATGTGTGATCAAATCCTTCGTAAACCCAGGAGTTCATCTTTTTCCAGAGAGAAACAACTTCACTGTCTCCCTTCTCCCATTTTAACAACATTTGCTGTGCCTCTTTAATTGAAGATGCCTCTTTTTCTGCCTCTTCCTGAGACATACCTGACAAAAGCAGCTCATCTACCTGTTGTTTGTATAGACGGTTAAACTCTACATAATATTTTCCGACAAGATGATCTCCTTTGATACCTGAACTTTGAGGGGTTTCCCCTCCTGATGTTTTCTGCCAGGCAAGCATAGATTTGCAGATGTGTATTCCTCTGTCGTTGACAAGATTGACTTTTATTACTTTGTGTCCGTTTGCCTCCAGTAATCTTGCTACTGACCAGCCCAGAAGATTGTTTCTTATATGGCCCAGATGCAAAGGCTTGTTTGTATTTGGAGAAGAGTACTCCACCATAATGGTCTTGCCTGAGGGAGCTGCAACACCCCAATTCTTTGATTTATGTATTTCAAATAGTGTTTCTGTCCAGAATCGGCCTGAAAAACTTAGGTTCAAAAAACCTTTTACAACATTAAACATCTCAATCTCTTGACAATGTGCAATAATATAATTACCTATCTCTGTGCCGGTTTCTTCGGGACTCTTTTTGGAAATCTTAAGCAAGGGAAATGTCACTGCGGTAATATCTCCTTCAAACTCCTTTCGGGTTGCCTGGGTCTGGAGAATTTTATCGTCCGGGATAATATTGTAAAGGTTAGAAACGGCTTCTCTCAGTTTTTGGGTTATCAGGATTTCGGGATTCATAGAGCCTACTTTTTAGAAAAATATAATTTCATCTCTCTCTTTACCTTAGGAGAAAGAACAATAAGTGTAAACATAGTCGGAATAGCCATAAGAGCATAGGCACTGTCAATCACTCCAACCACAACATCCAGCGATATTACTGCTCCTACAACAAGCATAAAAAGGAAAAAGTAGTTGTAATAGTGAGCATACTTTGCACCGAACAGATAATTGGTACACTTAACTCCGTAATATGAGTATGAAAACATTGTGGAAAATGCAAAAATGATTGCCATTAGCATAAGCAAGTAACTGCCCACACCCGGTATTGAGATTTCAAATGAATTAATCGCCATCTGAATACCCTGGAGCTGAGAAACCTCATATTGCCCGTTAATAAGAATTGCAAGGGCGGTTAAAGTGCATATCAGTCCTGAATCTATCGAAGGGCCCAGCATTGCAACGAGACCCTCTCTTACGGGTTCTGTATTTTTGGAAGCACCGTGCATCATTGACGCAGTTCCTACGCCTGCTTCATTAACAAAGGCAGCTCTTCTGGCACCTATCACAATGGCAGATCCGGCGAGACCCCCAAGACCGGCCTTGAACTGGAATGCCTCCGAAAATATTGAATAAAACACATCCGGAACAACGTTGATATTTGTAATGATTATATAACCGACAAGAAGGAAGTATAACGCAACCATACCGGGTACCAACCTTGCAGATACTTTAGAAATTCTTTTTATCCCGCCAAGTACAACTACCGATACCAATACACAAATAAAGATGCCGATAGCCAGTTTTATTCCAAAAGAATTTTCAATACCATAAGGCTGCACAAAAACAGTTATCAATGCCTCGGTCAACTGATTGGCCTGCATAAGGCAAAGTGTACCTATAAGTCCGAAAACAGAGAAGAAGACTGCCATTGGTCTCCATTTTTTGCCCAAACCCATAGTAATCATATACATTGGGCCACCTTGTACCTCTCCTGAACTATCCTTACCCTTATACATAATTGTGAGGGATCCTTCAAAAAACTTGGTTGCCATTCCTACTATTGCGCTTATCCACATCCAGAATATTGTACCCGGGCCTCCCATTGTCAGAGCGACTGCAACTCCGGAGATATTACCCATACCCACTGTTGCTGCTATTGCACTTGTAAGTGCCTCAAATGAGCTTATCTGTCCAGGTGCATCATCCTCCTTCTTTTTCAATGATTTCAGCGCTCTGTTATAATACCTGAAGGGAACAAATCCAGAATATATCAGAAAAAAGGCTCCTCCTCCAATAAGAAGCAAAAAGAGTGGCATACCCCATATCCAATTGCTAAAAGAGACAATCGAATCACCGATTATTTTCCAGAAATCATTCATAATTCTTAAACAAAGATAGTATTTAGTTACAATAAAAAAATTAACCCCGTCTTACATCAGTTGTTATAACCGGATAGTAAACGGGGTTAATAATTATTGTTAAAATTGTCTATTTGAGACCTCTGTTTTTCAAAAGTGGTTCTATCCCTGGTTCCTTTCCTCTAAAGTTGACATAAAGGTTCATTGCTTCGTCCTGTCCGGCTCTTGCAAGAACTTCGTTTCTAAACCTGGAGGCAACCTCTTTGTTGAAAATATCTCCGGTTTCCTCAAATGCCTGATAAGCATCGCTGTCAAGCACTTCTGCCCAAATATAGGAATAGTAGCCAGCGGTATAACCTCCTGTAAATATGTGGTTGAAATAGGTGCTTCTGTATCTTGGTGGAATTTGTGAAAGAAGGCCTCTTTTATCGAGAACAGTTTTTTCAAATTTCAGCACATCAAAATCAGCAGGGATCTCCTTAAGTGAGTGAAAATCCATATCCAGTAGTGATGCCGCCAAATATTCAGTAGTAGCAAAGCCTTGTCCGTATTTGCCTGAGTTTACAATCTTATCAACAAGTTCCTGTGGTATCACCTCAGATGTTTTATAATGCTTTGCATAAACTTTAAGTACCTGTGGTTCAAATGCCCAGTGCTCCATAATTTGCGAAGGAAGCTCGACAAAGTCTCTTGTCATTCCACCAACTCCATAATAATGAACGTTTTTGAGCAGACTTGCCAGAGCGTGACCAAACTCGTGAAACATTGTTTCAGTTTCGTCAATACTTAGAAGAGCAGGATCCTCTCCTACAGGTCTTGTGAAATTTCCTACAATAGATACCAAAGGAGCAACTCTTTCGCCGTTTTTGTACGTCTGGGATCGATAACCTGTGCACCAGGCGCCGCCTCTCTTTGCCCCCGGTCTCGCAAACATATCCATAAAGAGAATACCAAGGTGTGTACCATCTGCCTCTTTACATTCAAAAGCGAGTGCTTCCGGATGAGGCAGGGGAACATTATCCACCTGTGAGAATGTTATCCCGTAAAGCTGGTTAGCCACATAGAAAATCCCTTCTCTTACATTCTCAAGTTTGAAATATGGGCGGAGCTGAGAGTCAGAAAGATTAAACTTTTTTGAAAGTGATTTTTCAAAGTAATATCTCCAGTCCCAAGCCTGTAGTTCGTCAGTAAATCCTTCCTGAGCAGCTAAAGCTTTCATATCAGAAAGCTCAGCTTTTGCTGACAGAAGGGCCGGTTTCCAAAGTCTGTCCAGAAGATCATATACTGCTTCCGGCTTCTTAGCCATTCTATCTTCAAGCTGATATGATGCAAAATTGTCATAGCCCAGCAATGCAGCCCTTTTTATTTTGAGATCCAGAATTTTGGTAATTATTTCTTTGTTGTCGAACTCATTATTGTTATTACACCTGTTAAGGTAGCCCTCAAGTATCTGTCTTCTGAGTTCGCGGTTGGCTGCCTGTTGCAAAAATGGCATAACGCTGGGATTATCCAACCCGAACACCCATTTCCCGGCTGTTGAGGAATCAGCAGAAGCTCTCTGAGAAGCAGCAGCTATCAATGCGGGTGAGAGACCTGCCAGGTCTTCTTCCTTTTCAATTATTAACTTAAAATTATTTGTTTCTGAGAGCAAGTTCTGACCGAAAGCAAGGTGAAGATTTGAAATTTCTTCATTGATTTTTTTGAGTTCTTGTTTTTTCTCCTCAGACAGATTTGCCCCTGATCTTTCAAAACCTTTGTACATCTCGGTAAGGAGTCTCATCTGTTCTTCGCTTAGATTCAATGAGTCTTTTTTGAGAAACACAACTTTTATTCTGGCAAAAAGCTTGTCGTTAAGGCTTATATCATTATAATGCCTGCTTGTGAGAGGTGAAAGTTCTTTTGCCAGCGCCATAACTTCCTTATTGGAGTTTACGCTGTTGAGGCTGGAAAAAACCGGAGTGATTTTGTCAAGCAAAGAACCGGAATTATCATATGCAACAATTGTGTTCTCGAATGTAGGTTCCTCAGAATTGTTCACAATGGAATCAATCTCTGCCTTGTGAATCTCCATAGCCTTGAGATATGCTGGCATATAGTGTTCAAGCTTAATGTCTTCAAACGGTGGTATGCCGAATGGAGTATTCCATTCAGATAGAAGTGGGTTCATATTGCTGTCCTTTTGTTCGCAAGAGAGTGTAAATAAAAGACCGGCTGCAAATAAAGTAATAAGTAGCTTTTTCATATTTATGTGTTTATGTATCTATCCGAGGTAAGATTTGAGCAATTTGCTCCGGGCACTGTGCCTGAGCCGTCTTATAGCTTTCTCTTTTATCTGTCTTACCCTCTCCCGGGTGAGGCCAAAATACTCCCCAATCTCCTCTAATGTCATTTCACTGTTACCGATTCCGAAAAAGTACTTAACTATGTCTCTCTCCCTTTCGGTAAGAGTAGAAAGTGCTCTTTCGATCTCCTTGTTAAGAGATTCGTTCACAAGCCCCCTGTCTGCATTCGGTGAGTCGTTGTTAACAAGAACATCGAGAAGATTGTTGTCTTCACCGTCAACAAAGGGTGCATCTACAGAAACGTGTCTTCCGGAAACTCTCAATGTATCGGCAATTTTGTCCCTGGGAATATCCAGAATCTCGGAAAGCTCGTCAGGAGATGGCATTCTCTCGTGCTCCTGTTCAAATTTTGAAAGTGCTTTGTTGATCTTGTTCAATGATCCAACCTGATTGAGAGGCAGTCTCACAATCCTTGACTGTTCTGCAAGAGCCTGTAAAATTGATTGTCTGATCCACCAAACCGCATAGGATATAAATTTGAAACCTCTGGTTTCGTCAAACTTTTCGGCTGCCTTAATTAACCCAAGGTTTCCCTCATTGATCAGGTCAGGAAGACTCAAACCTTGATTCTGATACTGTTTTGCAACAGAAACAACGAATCTTAAATTAGCCCTGGTAAGTTTTTCCAGGGCTTCCTGATCTCCTTTCCTGATTCTCTGAGCTAACTCTACCTCGTCTTCTACAGTGATAAGTTCCTCTCTTCCAATTTCTTGTAAGTATTTGTCTAGAGAAGCACTCTCTCTGTTAGTGATTGATTTGGTGATTTTTAGTTGTCTCATGAAAAAATAATAACTCGCAAATTTAATATAAAATAAATGAAGCTACAAAAATCATAGCCCTATACCGTAATATAATACTGTTTTATCTGAATATTGTCCTTCTATCAGAAGAGATCTTCTGCTTCTTTCAATAATATTCAGAATGTCTGCAGGCTCCCTTACAGGATACTGGTTTACGTGAGTGATAACAAATCCCGGTCTGATCCCGGCACTTTTAAACTTACCCTCTTCTACCGAGACAACTTCAATTCCCTGCTTTAAATCATACTTTTTGAGAAGCTCATCAGATGCCTTTCTTATCCGGGCGCCAAAAAGATTGATGTTTTCACTATCAATTGACTTGAGCCCGGCAATACCAGGGGTTCTCTTATCCAGCAGTACCTTGAGCTCTTTTTCCTTGCCGTCGCGAATAATCTCCACGCTTATTTTATCTCCCGGACGGAATTTGTTGATCTGCTCCTGTACGGCAGGTATTGAGTTTACCTTGTTGCCGTTCACTGAGATAAGTATATCCGAGGGTTTTATTCCCGCCTTGTCGGCAGCTCCACCCTTTGACACCTCTACAATATAAACACCCTTTGTGTCCAAAAGGTTCTTCTCTTTTGCAAGTTCTCCGGTAATGTCAACCATTGTTATCCCCAGTAGAGCTCTCTGAACTGAACCGAAATCAATAATATCTTCCACTACTTTTTTTGCAATAGAAGAGGGAACTGCGAATGAATATCCGGTAAAGCTTCCGGTTCTTGAGGCTATTGCAGTATTTATACCAATCAGCTCACCTCTTGTATTTACCAGTGCTCCACCACTGTTCCCCGGATTTACAGCAGCATCTGTCTGTATAAAGGACTCAATCTTAAACTGAGGTTCAATATTTTCTCCCTGATTAAAATTAAAATTGTCAGGGCTCCACGAAGATTCTCCCGGAATATTCCTTGCTTTGGCGCTGACGATTCCGGCAGTAATAGTTGAGGTAAGATTGTAAGGATTTCCTATCGCCAAAACCCATTCCCCAAGCCTTAAAGCATCAGAATCGCCAAATGTAAGATAAGGCAGGTTTTCGGCTTCAATCTTAAGCAGAGCAATGTCAGTGACAGGATCACTACCGATAAGTTTGGCAGTATAGCTCTTTTTGTTATAAAGTGTTACAGAGATTTCATCTGCTCCATCAATTACGTGGTTGTTAGTTACTATGTATCCGTCAGGCTTAACAATTACACCGGAACCTGAACTGGACTGTCTGGGAGATGGCATTTGTCCTCCATATCCGAAGAAGAAGTCGAATATCGAGTAAGCTCTTTCTGAACCTTTTTTTGTAACCTGTACGTGAACAACAGAAGATACAGCGTTTTCCGCGGCAAAAGTAAAGTCCGGGTACAGCTGTTCTGACAAATTGACCTTATAGACAGGTGGAACAGATTCGTTGTTTTTTATACTGACAGTGCGTGTGTCTGAGATTTTCACCACACCAAAAGCTGTCAGTGCGCTGATAATTACTGATAAAAAAAGAATAGGCAAATTTCTTTTCATAACTTATATATTTGAATGTTTTTACTGAAAACTAATAGAAATCAAATTATATGCCATAACTAATTTTTTTTATCTTTGTAAAAAATAATCCAGATATGAAATTTACAGTTTCAAGCACAGATCTTTTAGCTCGCTTACAGTCAGTTTCAAGGGTAATCTCTTCAAAGAGCACAATTCCAATCCTTGACAATTTTCTTTTTTCACTCAAAGAGGAATATCTAACCATTACTGCATCAGATCTTGAAACCAGCCTTAAGGCCGGAATGGCAATAGATAACGTTACCGAAGAGGGAGAGATTACTGTGCCTGCAAAGATACTGGTCGATTCACTCAAGGAATTCCCGGAACAACCGCTGGAGTTCAAAACAAACGAAAATTCCACTTTGCTTGGAATAACATGGGTTAACGGCAACTCAAACCTGCCCTGCACCAGTGCCGAGGATTATCCCAAAATCGCAGCACTCTCTGAAGACAGCGCATCGTTGTCAATACCATCCTCATCGCTGCTTGAGGGGATTAACAGAACTCTTTACGCAACTGCAGAAGAAGAACTCAGGCCGGTGATGAACGGAATTTTCTTTGATATACAGGAAGAGAGTCTCACTCTGGTTGCATCGGATGCCCACAAGCTGGTTTGCTATACTAGGCACGACATTAAGTCAGAGAATAAATCGTTCTTTATTCTCCCCAAGAAACCGGCATCTATTCTAAAAAACATACTATCCAAGGCAGAACAAGATGTTACAATAAAATTCGATTCCAGAAACGCCTATTTTCAGTTTGAATCATTCATTCTGGTATGCCGTCTGGTTGAAGGTAACTACCCTGCTTACAGGAGCGTAATACCAAAAAATAACCAAAACAAGCTTCTCATCAACAGGCTTGATTTCCTCAACAGTACCAGAAGAATTGCCGTTTGCTCAAATCAGGCCAGCAGTCAGGTGAAATTGAAATTGTCATACAATCAACTTGTGATTTCTGCTCAAGACATAGATTTCTCCATTTCTGCAAATGAAAGGCTAAGTTGCCAGTACGAAGGGGACCCAATGGAAATTGGCTTCAAGTCAACCTTCTTAATTGAGATACTCAGCAATCTTCCATACAGCAACATATCCCTGGAACTTTCAGATCCTGCAAGGGCCGCCCTGATTCTGCCGACAGAAAACACAGACGCTTCAGAAGAGATTCTCGCACTCCTGATGCCAATGATGGTAAGCGCATAATTTATAATGAAACTAAATTTAAAAAATCCCCTGCTCTTTTTTGATATTGAGAGTACAGGGCTTAACGTGTCCAGTGACCGTATTGTAGAGATAAGTGTTCTCAAGGTACTTCCTAACGGAGATCAGGAGATTAAAACAAGACGGGTAAATCCAACTATTCCAATCTCCCCTGAAGCAACAGCTATTCACGGGATTAAGGATGAAGATGTGGCAAATTGCCCTACCTTTAAAGAGGTCGCAAAAAGTCTCGCCAAGTATATGGCAGGATGTGATTTTGCCGGATACAACTCTACCCGTTTTGATATTCCTATGCTGGCAGAGGAGTTTCTGAGGGCCGGAGTGGATTTCAACTTCAGAAAAAGAAAACTGATAGATGTTCAGAACATCTTTCACAAAATGGAACAAAGGACACTTAGTGCTGCCTATAAGTTCTATTGCAAAAAAGAACTCGAAAATGCCCACTCAGCGGAAGCCGACACTGTAGCAACTTTTGAAGTTCTTGAAGCACAGCTTGATACATACAAGGATGTCCTCGAGAATGATGTAAAGTTCTTGTCTGATTTCTCCTCAAGGTCAAAATTTGTAGATTATGCTGGAAGAATAATTCTGAACGAGAAGGATGAAGCTGTTTTCAACTTTGGGAAACACAAAGGCAAAACAGTCGAATCAGTATTTGCAGCCGATCCCAGCTATTACTCCTGGATGATGAACGGAGATTTCACTCTTGACACCAAACAGGTTATTACAGAACTAAAGCTAAATTCCGAAAACGGAAAAAAATGAAAATTCTGTTAGTCCCTTTTTCAGATGGAGAGTTTATATTTAAAACAGACAACACTCTGATAAAGAGCTCAAGAGAGTATTTCCAACCAGATTTCGTTAAAACTTTGGATGCAGCTCCTGCCCTTGTTGTCAGAATCGATAAAAGTGCAAAATATGTATCTGCAAAATTTGCAAAAAGATATTATTCCGGAATCACTACAGGGATAAACCTTTGTCCAAATGACCTCGTTCAATCTGCTTATTATCTTGACAACACCACCTTTTTTACAGATAAATTTATTAACGTAAACAATATACATTCAAATTCAGGTGCTGATGCAATTTCTGTCAGCATAAGATTTGATGCCGGAGATAAATCCATATTAATTGATAAAAAAGAGTTACCGTCCGGAGATAGAATCAATCAGATAATCGAGAACTCAACAAAATTTGCAACACTCAAATGCGGTGATTTGATTTTTATAGAACTCTCTGCCCCAATTCCTGTTGTCAAAGGAGACAGTGTAAATATGGGTCATTTTACCTCCGCAGAATTGGAGGTATTTATCAGATGAGCAGCCTCTCTTCCGGCAAGATAGCCTGTCGAAAAGGCTATTTGCAGATTATAGCCGCCGGTATCACCGTCCAGATCAAGAATTTCTCCTGCAAAAAACAGATTGTCAAATAATCTGGATTTCATGTTTTTTGCAGATACCTCTCCTGTATTTATGCCTCCGGCAGTAATAACTGCCCTATCATAAGATCTGAAATCTTTGATTTCAAAAGTCCATTTTTTTAATGCTGACGCTAGCAAAGCAAGAGATTCCCTGTTGTCAATCCGGCCATCCGGTTTAAGCTTTGAATGCTCAGCAAATGGAATCACCAGACGCGAAGGGAGTAGTAATCCGAGTAGTTGGGCAATATTCCTGCAGTTGCCGGCTTTTTGTTCCCGCTCTGCTCTGTTAAGTATTTGATCAACTGTAAGTGCAGGTTTCAGATCAAAAACAACTGACACTTTTTCACCATTAATAATTGCCCTGACAGCCTTTCTGCTTACCCTGTATCCAAGAGACCCCTCAATGCCTGCATCGGTGAACTCAACCTCTCCTGTATCGTTCTGTACATCAACTCCGGAAAGCAGCAGAGAGATACCGATATTTTTGAGCAGCAGCCCCTTTAACCTAATGTCATAATTACGGGGCATAAGTGCTGTCAGTGATGGAAACAGAGGGGATATTGTATGACCTAAAGCTTTGGCAAAATTGTAACCATCCCCGTCCGATCCGGTTGAAGGATAAGAAAGTCCTCCTGTAGCAATAATCAGAGCCTTGCAACCGGCACTTTTTTTTATGCCTTTCTTATTCCAGGATATCGAAGTGATATTTTGTCCCTGAGTTTTAATTTCTGTAACTCTGGAGTTAAATTTGATTGTCGTGCCATTTTGGGTTAAACATTTGGTCAGGCTCTCTACCACATCAGAAGATTTACCGGAAACCGGGAAAAGGCGGGTTCCTCTTTCAACAACCGTATTTAAACCCAGAGACTCAAAAAAATCTCTGGTATCCTGATTGGTGAATGTAAAAAATGCAGGTTTAAGGAGTCTGGGAGAGGGATGTATATGCAAAGAAAATTCATTCCAACTCTTCATATTTGTTATGTTGCATCTTCCTTTTCCGGTTATAAGTATCTTTTTCCCGGCCTTTTCATTCCTTTCAAGTACAAGGATATCAAGTTTTTCACGACTGGCAGATATGGCAGAGAGCATACCTGCGGCACCTGCTCCGATAATAATAATATCCCAATTTTCCATACGGCAAAATAACTCATTTTTTGCTAACTTTGAATAAAAGTTGATATGAGAAAACTCTCCCTGCAAATTTTATTTCTGGCATTTATCTGTGCCCTGACATCATGCAAAGAGAGACAGAGCGCTGGTAACTATGTTGTTACTAAGGGGGCAAACGACTATGCATCACTTTTTTCCATAGAAAAAAAAGATTCTGCTTTTAATGTATGTATATTTGATAAAAGTGGGAAAAAAGTAAACTTTTCTGAAAGTTTCTCTCAAAAGAACAACCCCTCGAAAGTTGTGTGTATGTCAACCGGGCACATAGCTTATATGCAGAAACTTGGTCTTTCAGATAAAATCGCTGCAGTATCGGGAGGGAATTATATATATGACAATGATATAAAGGATAAAATTTCCAAAGGATTTATTGCAGATATTGGATACGAAGGTTCTCTTAATTATGAACTTCTGGTCAAAATAGATCCGGATATAATTTTCACATATGGTATAGAAGGAGAGAACAATTCATATATTGACAAGCTGATTAAAATGGGCTTCAGGGTTGTTGTGTTAGGGGATTATCTTGAAAATCACCCTTTGGGAAAACTGGAGTATCTCAAGTTGTTCGGTGCCATCTTCAACTGCGCAGAAAAGGCTGACTCAATTTACATCAAAAGCAGGGACAAGTATATTGAAATATCTGCAAAAATTACAAATTCCACTCCCAGAAAAAAGATTTTAATAAACGCTCCATGGAAAGAGATCTGGTATATTCCGGGATCGGAGAACTATATAAGCGTAATGATAAAAGATGCCGGCGGAGAGGTTCTGATGAGCCGTAAAGGAGAGTCTGCAAGCCACCCTTACAACATAGAGGATGTGTATAAGGAGGCTCTCAGGGCAGATCTATGGTTAAATCCAAATAATTACCATTCCATTGATGAGCTGAGAGATACAAATCCCCTTTTCAAATCTCTTCCTGTGCTAAGAAGAGGATTGGTTTTCAATAACAATTTAAGGGGGACAACATACGGAGGAAGTGATTTCTGGGAAAGTGGAGTAACAGAACCGGATGTAATACTCGAAGAACTTGTCAGAATATTACATCCGGATATTTTGGGCAAACGGGAAATTCCTGTTTACTACAAAGAGCTTTAGTTTAAAAGAATCTAACGGTATTCTTTGGGCTTTTCCTTGCCGGTAAGAATTGCCAGACCGTTCATTGCAAGCGCAGACATCTCGTCTTCTCCGGGATAGATTTTAACGGGAGCAATAAAATCAACCATCTCAGCAATCTTTTCCACAACCGGAACATTATTTGCAACACCCCCGGTAAGAAGAATTGCATCTACTTTGCCTTTAAGGACAGCAGCACAGCCTCCTACAGCTTTTGCAACATTATAGGCAAAGGCATCTGATATAAGAATTGCTGCTTTATCACCTTCCCTGACTCTTTTTGCAACTTCGCTGAAAGAGTTGGTACCTAAATGGGCAACAATGCCCCCTTCGCCGGTTATCAGTTTTTTAACCTGTGTAAGAGTGTATTTTCCAGAGAAGCATAGTTCTGCTAATGCTGCTGCAGGAAGGGTTCCGGATCTCTCAGGAGAGAATGGCCCCTCTCCGTTGAGAGCGTTGTTTACATCAATCACCCGGCCCTTTTTGTGAGCTCCTACTGATACACCTCCGCCTAGATGCGCTACAATCAGGTTCAAATCCTCGTATTTCACCCCCTGCTCCCTGGCATAAATTTTTGCAATCGCCTTGTGATTGAGAGCGTGGAATATTGAGACTCTCTCCAGCTGGGGTAATCCTGAGATCCTTGCAACTGGTTCAAGTTCATCAACAACAACCGGATCAGCAATATATGCCTTACAATTTGTCATTGAAGCTAGATTATCAGCTATGAGCCCTCCCAGATTACTGGCGTGTTCGCCCATCCTGGCGTTTATAAGATCCTGCTTCAATTTTTCATTTACCTGATATACACCTGACTCTATAGGAGAAAGCACACCTCCTCTTCCAACGATTATTGAAAGTGAGTCCAGAAGTATGTTGTGTCTGCTGAGAGAATCAACTATTACGCTTTTTCTGAACTCATACTGATCTGTTATATTATTGAAAGGAGAGAGTTCTTTACTTGTGTGTCTGAGAGTTTCAGTAAACAACTCTGATTCACCTTCAAAAACCGAAATTTTTGTTGATGTTGAACCGGGATTTATCGCTAATATTCTGTATGGCATAACCCTATTTGGCTGTTAATGCTGCAAGGGCAATGGAATTGAGTTTGGTATCAATGCTGTCAGAACGGCTTGAAAGCACGCAGGGAACTTTTGCTCCGGCAACCATCGCAGCCATTTTTATATCTTTGCACAACTGAGTATTTGTCTTATAGAACACGTTTGCAGCTTCTAGGTTTGGAAATACCAGACAATCAGCATCTCCGGCAACCTGGCTCTTGAGTTTCTTAACTGCAACAGCCTCAGCAGATAATGCAACGTCAAGTGCAAGAGGTCCGTCAACAAAGCAGCCTGAAATTTGCCCTCTCTCAGCCATTTTTGAAATTATGGCAGCATCTACACAGGCTGGCATACCTGGTAGCATCTGCTCTGTTGCAGTAATAATTGCGACTTTAGGTTTTTCGATTCCAAGGGCGTGAGCAGCTTTCACAACATAATTGGTGATGGCTACTTTCTGGCTTAAATCCGGAGCTGGAATGACTGCAATATCTCCCATAACCAGCAACTTGTGGTACTGAGGATTTGAAAGAACACTAACGTGGCTCAGAATACCTTTTGGAGGAAGCAGACCTGTCTCTTTGTTCAGTATGGCTCTCATATACTTGTCGGTAGAGCAGAGTCCTTTCATAAGAATGTCTCCTTTACCGGAACTGACAAGAGCAACAGCAGCCGATACTGCTTCTATCTCATTTTCAATATTCACGATTGTGAATATCGAAATATTAATTTTTTCATCCTGGCAGACCTGACGAATAATCTTCTCATCTCCTACCAATGTTGCTTCTACAATCCCTGCCTCAACAGCAAGCCTTGCGGCATTGATAGAGTGATCATCCACGGCCCAGGCTGTGACCAGTCTCTTTTTTGGTTTGCTTCTGAGGTTTTCGTAAATCTGTTCAAAAGTGGTAATCATAATTCTAAAATATTTTGTTATTTGTTTTCATTTACAACCATCATTGTATCCTGGGCAATGACCAGTTCTTCGTTGGTAGTGACAGCTGCCATTTTAACCTTAGATCCTGGTTTTGTGAGGATTACATCCTTTCCGCGGACTCCTCTGTTGGCATCCTCGTCAAAATCCAGACCAATGAACTGCAAGTGAGTTCCAACCATCAGTCGAATGTGAGGATCATTCTCGCCTATCCCGCCGGTGAAAACAATAATGTCAACACCATTCATTGCAGCTGTATATGAGCCGATATACTTAAGGACTTTGTAATACAGGATGTTCAGTGCCAGTTGAGCTCTTTCATCACCCTTAGAAGCTGCAGTTTCAATATCTCTCATATCGGAAGATTTTCCATAAACTCCAAGAAAACCGCTTTTCTTGTTAAGTATCGAATTAATCTCAGCGAATCCAAGCTTTTCCCTGTCCTGAATAAAAGTAACTATTCCGGCATCAATATCACCGCTCCTGGTTCCCATAATCACTCCTTCCAGCGGAGTAAAGCCCATAGATGTATCAATTGACTTGCCGTTTTTAATGGCTGTAATAGAACCTCCGTTGCCAAGATGACAGGTAATTATCCTGCTGTTTGAAAAATCCATTCCAAAAAGATCGCAGGCTTTTTTGGCCACAAACTTATGGCTTGTTCCGTGAAAACCGTATCTGCGAATCTTGTACTTCGTGTAATACTCGTATGGTATCGGGTACATATATGCGTAATCAGGCATTGTCTGATGAAAAGATGTATCAAACACTGCGACCTGCGGAGTTCCTTTGAGTAACGTTTCAACTGCATTAATACCCAAGAGGTTAGCCGGATTGTGCAGGGGTGCCAGCTCACAAAGTTTTTCAATCTCTTTTTTACTGTTTTGGTCAATCCTGGAGCTCCTTGTAAAATACTCTCCGCCGTGAGCTACCCTGTGTCCTACAGCCTCAATCTGTGAGAGTGAATTTAAGACTCCTCTCTCTTTGTCTGTCAGAAGTTTGAGCACCATCTCTATGCCAACAGTGTGGTTCTCGATTTTTGCCTCAACCTCAAATTTATCTTTTCCGTCAACCCTGTGAGTCAGTATTCCCTTTTCAAGTCCTATCCTCTCTACAAGCCCCTTTGCCAATAGTAAAAAATCAGAATCACTCTTCATATCAAGTACCTGATATTTGATAGAGGAGCTGCCGCAGTTCAATACAAGAATTATCATTTTTAGTTTTTATTTATAATTTCATCAAAATCTTGCGAAAATAATTTACAAATGTAGTACAAAAATGCTTTTAAAGTGTAATTTGATTAAAATAATTTGTAATTTGGCAGTCGTAGGCGAGAGATTATGGAGGGAAGGAATAAATCTGAAAACGAAGGGAATTCTCCCCTTTTAATTTACACAATATCTTATTTGTCCGGGATTGTATCCGGGAGCAGAATTTTTGTATCAGTCGATGCAACATCTATACTGTGCTACATACTTTTCTCCCTTTCAATCTCATTATTCTACTTCTCGTTTTATGTAAAAAGATCTGTTCTTTCTGAGAAATTTCTTCCCTGTCTGTTCTGTATAGTTATGTATATCTGTGGATGGATCAACGTTCAACATTCAGAATCCCTCTTAAGATCAAAGGAGGATTCTCTTCTTATTGGCAGAGGATATATTAAGGCCGACTGTATTCTTGAAGGCAAACCTATAAGAAAAAACGCCAGCTACCGTGCAGATGTAATTGTATTGCAGACAGATGAAAAGTCTATATTATATCTTGACAAAAAATTTCCTGCAGAAAAGGCTGATGCAGGGGACACTCTCTCTGTCGTTTTCAAGCCATCTGCCATTAAAAATTTTTCTGTGGATTTTGATTATGCGGGGTATCTTGAGAAAGATGGCATTTTTACCAGCTCTTTTGTAAGAAGCGACAAAATTGTATTTAGAAAATGCAAAAATCCTTCGTTGAAATATAAGTTTAAAAGACTAAAGAGCAAATATATCTGTCTTGTTCAAAGAACATCAGAAGACAGTTCGCAGTCAGCAATAAGGATTGCTATAACAACCGGCGATAAAAGATATCTTGAAAATAGCGTCAGGGGAGCTTTTTCTAAATCCGGGACAATGCATATTCTGGCAGTGTCCGGGCTTCACACCGGTATTTTGTTCTCGTTTGTTACCTTTATTCTAATTCCACTGGGAGGTAACAGATTTTCAAACATCACAAGATATATAATACAGATAATATTTCTTTGGGGATATGCTTCATTTACAGGGTTCAGTCCCTCTGTGTTCAGAGCTTCGCTAATGCTCACCGTACACCTGACTGCAAAAATGGCGGGAAGAGGAAACTGGCTGTTTCATTCTCTTACACTAAGTGCTTTAATTATCTGCATAATAAATCCGTATTCAATATTTGAACTTGGCTTTCAGCTATCATATACTGCTCTTTTGTCGATAATTTTTATTCATCCGACAATTAATTTACTTTATAAACCAACACTCAAGTTTTCAAAATATATTTGGGGAGTAATCTCAATGTCAATCGCCTGCCAAATAGGCACTTCCTTAATAATCATAACTACATTCGGCTATTTCCCGGTTTACTTTCTTCTTGCAAATTTGATAGCAATACCTCTTACTTCAATTATTTTGCTACTCTCCTCTGTGGTTCCTTTTCTTGGCGGGTGTCCGGGAAGCATTACGGAGTCATTTCTTTCCGGGTCAATCAGACTTCTGGAATTCTGTGTTACGAGAATCGAATCACTACCATTTTCCTCTGTCAGAGTCATACTAAACGAAACTCAGGTGAATCTTCTGATTTTGTTGGTAATTTCTCTGTATTTAAAAATTCCCTATGAGAAATCGTTACGTATTCCTTTTTGTATTGGAATATTTATTCTGTTAATAATAAATTCATTATAGCTATTACCGTAATATTGGTCAAAATTTATATGATAAATTAAAGGAAAATCTTTTACTTTTACCCAGTAAACAATAATTGGTATGGGAGGAATTTTCGGAGTTATTTCAAAGCAAAAATGCATTTCAGATTTATATTATGGCACTGACTATCATTCACATCTGGGCACAAGAATGGGGGGATTGGTAACTCTGAACCAAGAGGGAGGTTTTGCAAGAGCTATACACAGTCTTGGTAATGCCCAGTTCAGAAGTAAATTCGAGGAGGATCTTCCAAAGTTTGAGGGGAATTCAGGAATCGGAGTGATAAGCGACACAGATCCACAACCAATAATTATGAACTCCCATCTTGGGAAATTTGCAGTTGTCACTGTCGGAAAAATCAACAATATTGCAGAGCTTGAAAAGGAACTTCTGGATGCCGGAAAAAGTTTTACAGAACTGAGTTCTGGGCATACAAATCCAACAGAAGTTGTGGCTCTTCTGATTTCTACAGGAAAAACTTTCAGTGACGGGATTGAAATTGTTAAGCAGAAAATAAAAGGTTCCTGCTCATTCCTGGTGCTTACTCTTGACGGGATATACGCCTGTAGGGACAGGTACGGAAGAACTCCGCTTGTTACCGGGAAAAAAGATGGAGCCTGGGCAGTATGTACAGAAACCTGTAGCTTACCAAATCTAGGTTTCGAGGCTGAACATTTTCTTGGGCCCGGTGAAGTAAGACTTCTGAGCGAAGACAAAGCAGAACAGATAGCTCCGGAGGGAGAAAAGCTGCAGATATGCTCATTTCTTTGGATATATTACGGTTATCCTACAAGTTGCTACGAAAATATCAATGTAGATGATGTAAGGTACTATCTGGGTTATTATATGGGAAGCCGAGACAAGACTCAACTGGATGTATCGTCAGCAATTCCTGACTCAGGCACCTGTATGGCAATCGGTTACGCCAGCGGAAAACAGATTCCTTACAGATGTGCTGTGGTAAAATACACCCCAAGCTGGCCGAGAAGTTTTACTCCACCTAAACAATCCATAAGAGACACTGTGGCAAAAATGAAACTTATACCCAACAAAGTTCTGTTGAGGGAGAAGAGAATTGCATTTTGCGATGATTCCATTGTAAGGGGAACACAACTCAGGGACAATGCACGTGTTCTATACGGGTACGGTGCAAGAGAGATACATATAAGGATCAGTTGTCCGCCTCTTATATTTCCATGCACATTTGTGAATTTCTCAGCATCAAGAACTCCGACAGAGCTGATTGCACGAAGGTATATTGCAGAAAAAGAGAGTCCTGACTTTAATGATTTTCAAAAATATGTAGATGACAAAAGCGAAGAGCACAAAGAGATGGTTAATTACATTAAGAACGAGCTCAAGCTTACCAGCCTAAAATACAACACATTAGACACTCTTGTTAAATCTATAGGACTTCCTAAAGAGAGAGTGTGCACTCACTGTTTTGACGGTAGTAGTTTTGGTGGATAATTTCCTCATATAAAATATTTAAGAAAAATTTTGTATTTAAGTTTTTTCAATATCTTTGTAGTACCATTAACCAAATAACTTATTTATTTTTTAAAATCGTTCCTATGAACATTTTTGTTTCAAGTTTAAGTTTCCGCGCTAAGAAGGAGGATCTAGCCGAACTGTTCGCACCTTATGGAGAAGTTACTTCTGCCAGAATTATCATCAACAGAGAAACCCGCCGTTCAAAAGGCTACGGCTTTGTTGAAATGCCTAATGACCAAGAGGGTCTGGCCGCCATCTCAGCACTTAACGGAGCTGAACATATGGGCCGTACTATCAATGTAGCTCAAGCTAACGATCGCCCGCCAAAGGACGAATAGTATAGTAAGATTGATCCGTAGCATACGGAGGCTGCCACTAAACCGGCGGCCTTTTTTATTTAATTTTATCAGTGAGCTTCTTCACTAGTTTCAGGTTTGAAAGGAACTCCTTTGCAAAAACCCTTATCACAGTATAAGCAGGAATTGCCACTAACATTCCGATAATACCGCCCAGACTGCCTGCAATCAGAATAACAAGAAAGATCTCCAGGGGATGAGCCCTGACGCTGTTGGAATATATATAAGGCTGGAATACAAAAACATCAATCATATGAGTTGCAAAGAAGACCAATCCGGTTAAAAGGAGAAAACTCCCTGCGTCAGGAGAATTTACCCCGTGCTGTACCATTGCCATTACAGATCCGAATATACCTCCTGCCCAGGGACCGATATAGGGTATCACATTCACAATACCGGCCAGAAATGAGACTGCAATCGCAAGGGAAACATCAACCCCCATAATCAGAATCAAAGCCAGAGAGTTGATAACAGTAATGAGTAGGGTTTCAATGGATATCCCTATAAAGTACCTTGTCAAAAGACTGTTTACAGATGAAAGTGCCCTTGTAACATTCTGCGTGTACTTGTCGGGAAAAAGTGCAAGCACCATATTATTGAACATATTCTCCTCCTTAAGAAAGAAAAAGGTAATGAATGTAATCACAAAAACAGCCAGTGTAAAGTTTATAATTACGCTTGCAATCGAATTGAGGATGTCTGTTACAGCCTGAACATTTACAAGTTTCTGAAACTGGTTTACAAAAACATCCTCAATGCGAAAAGACGGATCCAGTGCCGGAAACCATTCATGGATTGTACTGTTGAGTTTTTGCAAAGGAGCAGATATTTGTTCACCTAGTGAGATAAAATCAATGTTACTGACGTTTGACATCAGCTTTCCAACCAAAGGAGTCACAAAATAGAAAATCGCAAAAAATAGAGAAAAGAGTAGCAAAAGAGTAATAGAGGCAGCCATTGTGTTGGGGATATGGTATTTGCCCAGTTTAAGCTCCATAAGTCTGGTCTTGAAAGGCTTGCCCACCAAAGACAGTACTGCCGAAACTATTATGTAAATGAGAATATTGCTGAAATACCAGGCAATAAAAGCAACTATAAGTGCTGCTGCAATACCTATTATGTATTTTGCCAGTTTGTTCATAGATTAATCAATCTCATTCAAAAGTAAGAATTTTTTGTAAGTTTGTCTAACAATAATAACTATTTGGATGATGAAAAGATTGTTTTTAATTGCTGCTCTGTTTTTGCTGACTTTCTCCATTACTGTTGCCGACGAAGGAATGTGGCTTCCTTCACTCATAAAGGAGAGGGTCCCGAATATGCAGAAAAAGGGATTCAGACTCAATTCAGAGGATCTCTACAGTATAAATCAGGCCTGTCTCAAGGATGCAGTAATACAGTTTGGAAACGGATGCACAGGTGTACTGATATCTGATAAGGGGCTGATTATCACCAATCACCATTGCGGATATGGGCAGATTCAGGCTCACAGTTCACTGGAGCACGACTATCTTAAGGATGGATTCTGGGCAAAAGACTTATCAGAGGAGCTTCCGAATCCAGGTCTTACCGTAAAATTTCTTGTAAGGATGGAGGATGTTACAGATCAGATAAATCCGGCATTAATAGACATTATGGACGAAGAAAAGAGGAACGCAAAGATTCTTGAACTCTCCAACGGGATAGCTAGAGAGGCAGTTAAAGGTACACACTATCATTCAAAAGTTGAACAGATGTATTACGGCAACCAGTTCTTCCTTTTCGTGTACGAAATTTATAACGATATCAGGCTGGTCGGAGCCCCCCCCTCCTCTATCGGCAAATTCGGAGGAGATACCGACAACTGGATGTGGCCAAGGCATACCGGAGACTTCTCTATCTTTAGGATTTATGCCGGTAAGGATAATAAACCGGCTAAATATTCAGAAGATAATATGCCATACAAACCCAAAAAATATTTCAAAATATCTGTAAAAGGGATAAATGAGGGAGACTTCACACTGGTTTACGGTTATCCCGGCAGAACTCAGGAGTACCTTCTAAGTGATGCAATAAGATACATATCCGATATCTCAAATCCCCACAAGATAAATTTGAGAGGATTAAGACTGGATGTTCAGGGAAAAGAGATGTCAAATGACAGAGGCGTACGGATTAAATATTCTTCCAAAAACGCAAATGTTGCAAATTCCTGGAAAAAATGGCAGGGAGAGGCCAAAGGAATAAAATCACTCGGAGTTGAAAAGAACAGAAGAGAGTATGAGGAGAGATTCGGGAAATGGGCAGAAAGCTATCCACAGTTCAAAGGAATTACACTCAGACTCAAAGAACTTTACGAAAAGGTTGAGCCCTATTCATTTGCAAATGACTACTATAATGAGGCTGTCATAAGTAATGAAGTATTGAAATTCGCTGAACAGATAAAAGTAGCTCTTGCAAAGGATGATAACTTCCAAGTTAAGTCGAAGAGTATATCTTCCCTCGCAGAAGCTTTTTTCAAAGATTATTATATGCCCATAGACAAGCAATCCTTTATTTTGTTGATGAATGAATACCTGAAAAATGTGCCGGAAGAGTTTCACCCTGATCTTTCCGGAGAATTATCGCTTGCCAACAATGTTAAGGATATTGCTGACTATTTGTTTGACAACTCAGTATTGACTGACAGAAACAAATTCAACAATTATTTATACGACAGCCTAGTAATTATTAAACTACTCGAAGATCCTGCGTTCCGTTTCCAGGATGCTTTTGAAAAGCTGCGAAATTCAAAAATAAAACCAGTTCTGGATTCACTCAACAGGGAGATTGCACTTTTATACAGAACTTATATGAAAGGGCAGATGCAGTTTGAGCCGGATAAACCATTTTATCCTGACGCAAACCTCACATTAAGAATATCTTACGGCAACGTATCGGGTTACAGACCGGCAGACGGAATTCTCTACAAACCTCAATCGACCATTGAAGGTATAATCGAGAAAGACAATCCTGAAATATTCGACTACGATATCCCTCAAAAATTGAGAGACCTGTACAAAAACAAGGATTTCGGCACCTGGGAATACAACGGTACAGTACCAGTCTGCTTCATTGCCACAAACCACACCTCAGGAGGAAATTCCGGCAGCCCTGTGATAAATGCCGATGGTGAGCTGATAGGTATCAACTTTGACCGCGTGTGGGAAGGTACAATGAGCGATATCGCCTTTAATCCGGAACTATGCAGAAATATATCTTTGGATATCAGGTATGTGCTCTTTATCATCGATAAATTTGCCGAAGCCGGACACCTCATTGACGAGATGGAGATTGTAAGGTAAAAGAAAACAGAGGCTGCCTATTTTTTAGACAGCCTCTTAATGAATTATTTAAAACTAATTACTGCTTCTTTGAACTCTCAACAAAAGAGTTGTACTTATCGTAGTTGGCTTTAAATTCTTCGCTCTTTTCACGGAATCGGAAGTAGATGTTCTTTAGATACTCGGCAACTACAATCTTAATCTCCTGATCAGGACAAACTGAGAAGCAACTTTCGAAGGGTTTGATTGCTGCTACAAGATTCTCCTCCAATTGTTTTACCAGCTCCTCATATTTGGCATCATCCATCTCTTCTGTAGCTTTGGTCTGAATATCGACTGCCCTGTCGTAAAAGGCAGCTCCAATTGCAAATGAACCAAAGTAATAATTGGGATCGGTCTCTACAGACTTATTGTAACAGGCAATTGCCTTGTCAATATCTTTAAGGTTTTTCCAGACATTGCCCTCGGCGTAATATAGACTTGCATTGTTAGGTTCATTTTCCTGAGCTTTCTGGATAAGGCTGAGAATTTTATTTGGGTCATCGTTAGATTCAAGGTATGCATTGATAAGGGATACGAGAATGCTTTGGTTGGTGGGATAAGCCGAGAAGCCGTTTTCGAGAATCTCCTTTGCTTTATCCATATCCTTCTCGGATTTGTATGCCTCTGCCAAATAAGAAAAAGCATCTCCCTTTGCATCATATCCGCTATCCATTGCCATCTTAAAGAATTTGATTGCCCTTGGAGCATTTTTTGCCATACTTGCTGTCAGACCTGCATAATATATAACAACGGTGTCAATCTGATTGATGAGTTTATTGGTACTGATTTCTGCCGAAGCTTCAAAATTTGCAGAGGCTTTTTCGAAATTCCCCAATGTGTAAGCTGACATCGCTTCGTTCTGGTATCGGTTTTTAATAGCCGTAAGTTTGTCTGTTATCTCTTTGGCTTTAACATCTTTGGTGTCAAGTTCAATAGCCTTGTAAAGGGCCTTTTTTGCATCTCCGAGAAGATCACCAGGCATATACTCCTTAGTCAGAATCCAACCGGCAAGAACACCCTCCTGGGAAAATATCAGTTCCTTATCTGCATAAATATCAACAGCGTAGTTCTGATCCTGGTATTTGCGTTCTTCAGTTTTGATTATTCGCTGATCGTTAAGAAGCAGTTTGAGATCAATTCTTGTTGCTCCAGGCCATATAGACTTTATTGGGGCATCGTAAACCGAAACCAACGCATCTGAGAGTTTGATCCAGGTTGCGGGGTTAATCCCTTTTTTAGGGTGTTGTGATTCTGCCTTGGCTTTTTCGTAAAGCTTCAAAGCATCAGCCACCTCCTTGGTCTGTGCGGATATATTTACCGAAACAAGCAGCGCAACTGCGATAAAAATATTTTTCATTGTAAAAAAGATAAATTAAAGTTTATATCGTTTAAAAAATTATGTCTTTGCTAAATTCCATCTTCAATCTCCTGAGGTCTCTCCTCGCTTTTGTTCACCTTGCAAACTGCAGCTATAGAGTCTCCCTCCCTTATGTTAATCAGCTTCACTCCCTGTGTTGCTCTTCCAGCTACCCTTACGGTTGACACTTCTAGTCTGATTGTAATGCCGGATTTAGTTATTATCATCAGGTCGTTTTCATCTGTCACATCCTTAATTGCAATAAGTGCGCCAGTTTTTTCGGTTATGTTCAAAGTTTTCACACCCTTGCCTCCACGGTTTGTAACCCTGTAGTCTTCAAGAAGCGATCTTTTTCCAAATCCGTTTTCACTAACCACAAGAATATGTGGAACTTCTGTATCTGTTTGATCAGGATTAACACATATCATTCCAATTACCTCATTATCATCTTCTATACTGATTCCTCTCACACCGGCACCAGTTCTTCCAATGGCTCTTACATTGGCTTCGTTGAAACGTACACATTTACCCTGTCTTCCAGCAAGCAGAATCTCACTGTTGCCGCTTGTAAGAACGGCCTCAAGTAATTCATCGTCCTCACGGATGGTTATTGCATTTACACCGTTTGTTCTGGGACGGGAATAGGCCTCAAGTGAGGTTTTCTTAACAGTACCCTTCTTGGTGGCCAGAACAATGAAATTATTATTGATAAAATCTGTATCGCTGAGAGTTTTAATATTTATATATGCCCTCACTTTATCCTCGGCTTCTATATTGATAACATTCTGGAGAGCCCTCCCTTTTGATGCCTTTGTTCCCTCCGGGATATCATATACCTTAAGCCAGTAACAACGACCTTTCTGAGTAAAGAATAGCATTGTGCTGTGCATATTTGCTACATAGATATGTTCTATGAAGTCCTCATCACGGGTTGTGCTGCCCTTTGCTCCTACCCCACCCCTGTTCTGTGTTCTGTATTCAAACAGCGGGGTTCTCTTCATATAACCCAAATGGGATATAGTAATGACTACATCTTCATCCGGGTAGAAATCTTCGGGATTAAAGTCGTCAGCAGATGGTTCAATTACAGTTCTTCTGGAATCATCATATTTACCTTTAAGGTCGTTCAGTTCCGTTTTTATAAGCTGCATCTGAAGTTCTTCACTAGCCAGAAGTTCCTTTAAGCCGCTTATTTGTCTGCTCAGATTTTCATATTCTGCGTGAAGTTTGTCTCTCTCAAGCCCTGTAAGCTGGCGGAGTCTCATTTCCACTATTGCATTGGCCTGTGGTTCAGAAAATTCAAATCTTTCAATCAAATTACTCCTTGCCTGATCTACACTGCTCGAAGACCTTATTACAGCTATCACTTCATCAATAAAATCGAGGGCTTTAAGCAAACCTTCGAGTATGTGAGCCCTTTTTTCTGCCTGATCCAGTTCGAACTTTGCCCTTCTTACAATCACGTCGTGCCTGTGGCGTGCAAAATACTTGATCAGCTGTTTAATGTTCAAAAGTCTTGGTCTTCCGTCCACCAATGCAATATTGTTAACGGAGAAACTGGACTGAAGCTGGGAAAACTTGTAAAGATTGTTGAGAATCACATTGGCAACGACACCTATCTTGAGTCTGATGACAATCCTCATACCTGTGCGGTCACTCTCATCATTAATATAGGCAATCCCTTCAACTTTTTTAGATTCAACAAGTTCTGCAATTTTTTCAATCAGTTCCTTCTTGTTGACCATATATGGAATCTCAGTTACAACAATAGTCTCCCGGCCACTGTCGCTCACCTCAATATCTGTCTTTGACCTGACCACTATCCTTCCTCTGCCGGTCTCAAAATAATCCTTAATACCCTGAATACCCTGAATGATGCCACCCGTAGGGAAATCGGGCCCTTTGATATATTTTAAAAGTTCCTCAGTGGTAATTTCCGGGTTGTCTATGTAGGCACATATGCCGTCTGCGATTTCCCCCAGATTGTGGGGCGGCATATTGGTGGCCATACCGACTGCAATTCCGGATGCGCCGTTAAGGAGCAGCATAGGTACCTTTGCGGGTAGAACAGTAGGCTCCGAAAGCGAGTCATCAAAATTGGGCTTAAAATCAACTGTGTTCTTATCAAGATCTGACAGAGCCTCCTCCGCAATCTTTCTGAATTTAGCCTCAGTGTATCTCATTGCAGCAGCAGAGTCACCGTCAATTGAGCCAAAATTTCCCTGACCGTCAACCAGGGTGTATCTCATACTCCACTCCTGTGCCATCCGCACCATTGCTTCATACACACTCGAATCACCGTGAGGGTGATATTTTCCCAGCACCTCTCCGACTATACGGGCCGATTTTTTAAATCCGGCACCAGCAGTCAGTCCTAATTCCGACATCCCGTAAAGCACTCTTCTGTGTACAGGCTTCAATCCATCCCTTACATCCGGAAGCGCACGGGAGACAATAACCGACATTGAGTAGTCAATGTAGGCACTTTTCATCTCATCCTCAATGTTAATCTTCAGGATTCTCGGGTTATTTTCAGCGTCTTGCATTTTATTTGAGCTAATTATTTTGTTTTAAAAAGAGCCTCTAAAGTACAAATAAAAAAAATTCTGAACAAATTGTATTAGTGATTGTCTTTAATTAGATTTGCATAATAATTACATAATTAAGAATGGACCTTCAGTTATCTAAAAATCTCAACGAAATAATCTCATACAGCAAAGAGGAAGCAATGAGACTCGGAAGCTACACTATTGGAACTGATCATCTGATACTTGGAATAATCAGACATCAGGACAATTCGGCTTTTGAGATGCTGCTCAGGTTTGAGACGGACCATAAAGCCCTCAAGATAAAAATTGAGGAAAAGCTTAAGGTTGGGAACATTATTCCATTTGAACAATCAGATAAAATCAACATATCAAAAGGTGCAGAAAGCTCACTTAGGGTAATGTATCTTGAAGCGCATTCATTAAAAGATTCACAGCCATCTCCGGTACATCTCCTGCTAGCAATACTCAGGGGAGACGAGGGAGTTTCCATCCCACTGTTTAAGGAGGTTGGAATTACATACGACTCTGTCAGGAACATACTTAAGGGCAAAGAATCTCCCAGGCCGGCCAATTCGGCTACATACGATGATGAATCCGACACATCTTCAAGACCTTCTGAGAACGAGAGCAGCATTAAAAATGTAAAGCCGGGAAAACTCAACAGCGACACTCCGGTTATAGACAGCTTTGGATTTGATCTTACAGGAGCAGCCCTATCGGGAAAACTTGACCCTGTTGTTGGCAGGGACAGGGAGATTGAGCGTCTGGCACAGATACTCGGGAGAAGGAAAAAGAACAATCCGGTTATTATAGGTGAGCCCGGGGTAGGAAAATCTGCCATCGCAGAAGGTCTGGCCATAAGGATTGCTCAGAAAAAGGTGTCAAAGGTTCTCATGAACAAAAGAGTGGTCTCTCTGGATATTGGTTCAATTGTTGCCGGAACAAAATACAGGGGACAATTCGAAGAGAGGATGAAGGCAATCATCAACGAGCTCAGGAAGAATTCAAACATAATCCTGTTCATAGATGAGCTTCACACTCTGGTTGGAGCAGGAGGCGCATCAGGTTCTCTGGATGCAGCCAATATGCTCAAGCCGGCTCTTGCCAGGGGCGAGATCCAGTGCATAGGCGCGACCACTCTTGACGAGTATAGGGAGTATATTGAGAAGGATGGAGCTCTCGAAAGAAGGTTCCAGAAAATTATGGTAGAACCCACCTCCTATGATGAAACTCTTAACATCTTGCAAAGCATCAAGGAGAGATACGAAAAGCATCATAATGTATCATATACCAACGAAGCACTCATTGCCTGCATAAGACTTTCCCAAAGATACATAACCGACAGATGCCTCCCCGACAAGGCAATCGATGCCCTTGACGAAGCGGGCTCAAGAGTGCATCTGAAACACCTCAAGGTGCCCGATTATATTATTAAAATCGAAAACGAGATAGAGCCTCTGAGAAGAGAAAAGCACGCAGCAATTACAAACAGTGAGTTTGAGAAGGCCGCTGAACTTAGGGATCTGCAGGAACAAAAGCTGAAAAACCTCGAGGAGGCGCAGCAAAGGTGGAACAATGAACTTAACCTGCATCCGCAGGTGGTAGATGAGAATGATGTTGCCGAAGTGCTCTCTATGATCACATCTGTTCCGGTGCACAGGCTTGCGGAAAGTGAAGGAGACAGGCTATCAAATATGGCTTCGGTTATAAAAAAGAGAATAATCGGACAGGATGAAGCTGTGGAGAAGGTTGTGAGGGCAATTCAGAGAAATCGTGCAGGACTCAAAGATCCAAACAAGCCAATCGGTACATTTATTTTTCTTGGTCCCACAGGTGTAGGCAAGACTCAGCTTGCAAAAACCCTTACAGAATATCTGTTCGACACAGTTGACAATCTTATAAGGATAGATATGAGCGAGTACGGGGAGAAGTTTACCCTAAGCAGGCTTATTGGAGCGCCTCCGGGATATGTAGGCTACGAAGAGGGCGGACAGTTGAGCGAGAAGGTAAGGAGAAAGCCATACTCTGTAATTTTGCTGGACGAAATCGAAAAGGCCCATCCGGATATATTCAATATTCTGCTTCAGGTACTGGATGAAGGAAGACTTACCGACAGCAACGGCAGAAGGATCGACTTCAGAAACACTTTGCTGATAATGACCTCAAATATTGGGAGCCGTGAAGTTAAAGAGTACGGGAGCGGGCTGGGATTTTCTACCGTAACCAAGAGAAACATAAGCGACAATACAAGAAATATTATTGAAAAGGCACTCAAGAAGACCTTCACTCCGGAATTTCTCAACCGTCTGGATGATCAGATTCTGTTCAACACTCTATCAAGAGAGGATATCTGTAAAATTATTGATATTGAGTTGAATGACCTGTTCAAAAGGATTGAAATGGCTGGTTATTCACTGGTTATCACAGATGAAGCAAAAGAATTTGTTGCCGGGGAAGGTTATGATCCCCAGCTTGGTGCCAGACCTCTCAAACGTGCCATTCAGAAATACATTGAAGATCCTCTGGCAGAAGCTATTGTTGCAGGGACATTCAAGAACGGCGACAAGATAAGCATCGATCTGGACAAGGAACAGGTTTCAGAGAGCGGAACTCCAGATAAACTTAAGGTTACCCTGGTTTCTTAAGATGTAGTATTTGCTTGTATCAATCGAGATGTTGTTTCTACCTGTGTCAATCAATTTATCTGCATCTTCTGCTGATAACTCCTCTTTCTTTTGATTTTTTTGCTTAAGTTTTCCATTTCTTATTGACTGCTGCCGGGCATATCTTGCCAACTGCTGCCGGGTATATCTTTTCATCAGGGATCTCTCTACAAAAAATTCAATAGGTTTTGTCCTTTCAAGCAGCTTAAAGCCCAGCTTTTCGTAGGAAAAGCCTGTGCTCCAGTCAATATCGGCATAGGACATTATCTCTGCAGGTCTAATCTGTTTTATAAAATGACTCATCAACTTGCCCATTCCGCCGTTCACCCTTAGAGCGTCCAGACTGGCATACCTCACCCATTCGAATGATTCCACCGGGACACCTCCCCTTATCATAATTCTTGGTTCGGAGAAAGTTGCAACACAAACAAGTGTGTCAGGGCTTAGATCCCCCTCAGTTTTCTTTGTGCACAATCCGTATTTATAGCGACTCCGGGCATATCCAAGCATATGATTTTCATCGAGAAACATCTTTGCCTGTTCTGTAGATATCTCTCTAACAGAGCAGTTTCTTGCAAATACAGTTTTACCTCTGCCAAAAATAGCAAGCAGACGGTTTATAATAATTTTCCTTTTGGTAGCCCATTCATCCTCATAAATTGTGATGCAAGATTTTATTATGACTGATTCTTCGGTGAGACTATTCACCTGATTAAAACCTGCCTCAACAAGTCTAATAACAGAATTTTGACTCATAATCTGAAATGTAAGATGATTCTCTTTACTGAACTCAATCCCCGCAGATTGAAGAAAAGCGGAAAAATCCTCACAGAATGGTTTTGAGACTGACATCAGCACAAAGAAGTATAAATTGCATTAATCGAAAGACAAAAATATACTATTTTTTAAAATTCTGCAGATTGAAATTTGGAAATAAACGATTGTTGCCATATCTTTGCCGTCCCTAAAACTGAGATTCAGTAGCTCAGCTGGTAGAGCACAACACTTTTAATGTTGGGGTCCTGGGTTCGAGCCCCAGCTGGATCACCCAAGAGGGGATTTTGTCAATTTTGACATTATCCCCTTTTTTGTCCCCTTTCAAAACCCTTAAATATTTTATCGGCACGCAGGACGACGATTTCGTTGGTCAGTTTATCAACGCTTACAAATACCGGAAACGTTAAACTTATTCTTGTGTGCGGTGTCGGAGGTTACTGAATGAAAAGAGTGTTCCGAATGTGGTCGGAGAAATGAGTGGAAATGAAGCTACCGGAGGCACTGGCAAACATTAAATAAAGATATTTACAGCGCAGGCAAAGGCAAATGTATCCCTGCAATGCAATGGAAGGGGTTCTTTTGCCGTGGGGCGCACAAGGCTTTTCGACCGCGGGGTTGAATAAGTACCGGTAAACTGCGAATCATGAGCAGCGGTGCGATTGAAACCGGAAGGGAGAAATGTCGGTGCACGGGAATAATAACCAAAATTGGAAATCTTTAAATCAAAAACAATTAGCTTTTGAAAAGTTTAGTGTAGATTAATTGAAAGAATTTATTTTGTTTTTCCCATCCCGCTTTTGCCCTTTGGGGCAATTTGAAAGCCCACCACACAAATAGCACATTTGGGTTTTTGCCGCCCCTAAAAATCCGACCCAAAAAAACAAAAGAGCTATTTCTTGCCACCTCAAAAATAATCATCAACTAATTTTGCCATAATAATAAAAAGTATTTTCTTTGTACTTTGAAACGAATATAGTCAAATACTACAAATGGTATAATATGGCAATTGAAGATACCAATAGTTCGTTAAAAAATTAAA
>DIXE01000040.1 GCA_002428635.1 Bacteroidales bacterium UBA6088 | reverse complement strand
AAAATTTTAACGAACCATTGACAAACAGAAAGTGATGACAAGTACAGACATCAGGCTCTCTATATGGCACTGGAAAAGCTCAGCGAAAAAGAGCGTACGGTTGTACTGCTTTTCTATATGGAGGATAAAAGTCTGATTCAGATCTCCAAAATAACGAGTATGCCGCTGAATACAGTAAAGTCACACTTGTCAAGAGGCAGATCACACTTATCTACGCATTTATTATCAATTGGTTATGAAGGATAAACATTTAAAGAGTTTTTTTAAGGATAACACCCCGATAATTGAGGATAAAGGCTTTACCCAGAGGCTTATGAGCAACCTTGATTACCTTCCCCGAATTGAGAGCAAACCCAAAAGAAAAACATTGCCGGTGTTACTTTTTTCCATTGCAGGTATAGTGCTGTTTGTGATTTTGGGAGGTTATTCGATTCTCATAGACTCAATGAGCAGTATTGGCGGACTGATTTCCGGAGAAACTGCCATCTCTCCCGAGTCTGTCATACCATTGTTTCTGTTGCTCTGTTCTATGTTTGCAGGAGGAAAGTATATAATTGAAGAGATGTAACCCGGGGACAAGCTCAATTAAATCAGCCTGAAACTTTTTCTGTGGTACTTGCAGCTTCCACACCTGAGTATTGCATCCCGGTGCTGCTTTGTTGGGTACGCCTTGTTTTTGTCCCATCCGTAGAGAGGATAATCCAGTGACAACTTTCTTATGTATTCGTCCCTGTGCGTTTTTGCCAGTATAGAAGCAGCAGCAATAGACGCAATTTTTGAGTCTCCCTTTACAATGCAGGTGTGGGGAATTTGATTGTAAGCAAGAAAACGGTTCCCGTCTACCAGTATCATATCCGGAGTAGTCTTCAATGAGTCCAGGGCAAGGTGCATTGCCTTGATAGACGCGTTAAGTATATTGATCCTGTCAATCTCCTCGTTGCCAACCATAGCCACAGACCAATCCAAAGCCTCCCTTTCGATCACCACTCTTAACTTATCCCTGACTGCTTCGCTCAACTGTTTTGAGTCATTAAGCAACGGGTGGCTGAAATCCGGGTTGAGAATCACAGCAGAGGCAAAAACAGGTCCAGCCAGACAGCCTCGCCCTGCCTCGTCACATCCGGCTTCAATAAGATCCTTGTTTAAAAAAGGTTTAAGCTCCCCACTCACAGATGAAAATTTGAATGCAAGATAGCCAAAAAGTCAGAAATCACTTATTTTTCTTTGTAGCTCTGAAGGCTCTCTTTTAGAACGCCAATTATGCTCTCCTTTGACTCAAGGGAAAGTTTAAGACTTTCGATTGTTGACTCCAGTTCAATCTTTAAGATTTTATTATCGGCATCCTTTCTTTTAATTATCTCAATGTAATGCTCTTCGATTTCTTCACACTTTTTTTGGCCGGTATCAGTAAAAGCCTGTCCCGAGATTAGCTCTTCCGGCGCAATTCCCAAAACAGCGGCTATATCCGTTACCCGTTTGCTTATAAGAACAGTTGGGCCGGACTCAATCTGCCTGTAAGAATTTACCGAAATCTTCAACTCTCTGGCCAAATACTCCTGAGTATATCCGAGAGCCTTTCTCTTCTCCCTTATCCGAGACTTAATTTCTCTGTTAACCATATATCAAATATAAAAATTGGAGAACGTAATATGGTGTATGAAGTTTATTCGATTAAAACAATGAATACATGTTATAATCAGATTTGATTTCCAAGAAATGGATAATATTTTTTAAGAAACAGAAAAATAAAATATACAGCATGTTGTCAAAACAGGATATAAATTATTTTTGGAGAAAAATTGTATGTATGAATAATTCGGTTTTGAGCACAATCTGCTTTCTTCTGGAGGAGAAGAGGGTATTTATTGTAAGGGGAGATTGCTCCGGAATTCTGGCAAAAGCCGCCGGGGTATCCCGCAGGGAGCTGGAGAAGATTGTAATGGACTCAACGGGGTTGGAAATCTCTTTTGTTGTGGATCTTTACAGGGTGCAGCATGCCCGGGATCTTCTGATTGCCGGGGTTGATTATCAGGTTGTATGGGCTATGTCCGGATTTACCTCTCCGGGAGCCCTGAATAGAGCCTTTGAATGTATTGTCGGTTGAAAAAAAATTATTATTTTTGAAGTTTCATTAACGAAATTAATAATAATTATATAATCAATCAGTT
Organism: Bacteroidales bacterium UBA6088; assembly: GCA_002428635.1. Taxonomy (GTDB): domain Bacteria; phylum Bacteroidota; class Bacteroidia; order Bacteroidales; family UBA932; genus Bact-08. Next base: position 91,782 of record DIXE01000040.1, on the reverse strand, counting down.
AATATGAAAGTTTATCCCACTCAGAGCATTCGCAACATAGTTCTGCTAGGAAGCACAAAGTCAGGCAAAACCACACTTGCAGAAACAATGTTGTACGAAGGTAAAATAATTGATCGCAGAGGAACCGTTGAGTCAAAGACCACTGTCAGCGATAACACTGAGATTGAACAGATATACCAGAGATCAATCTATCCGTCACTTCTGTACACAGAGTTTATGGACCACAAGCTGAACTTCATAGACACTCCCGGCTCTGATGATTTCATAGGAGGTGTTATCTCAGCATTTAAAGTAGCAGACTCCGGAATAATGGTTGTAAATGCACAACAGGGTGTTGAGGTTGGTACCGAAATTTTTGCCAGATATGCCGAGAAGCATTCTAAACCGTTGATTCTGGCAGTCAATCAGCTGGATCACGAGAAGGCAAACTGGGAAAATTCGATTGATATGCTCAAACAGGCTTTCGGAAACAAAGTTGTACCTGTTCAGTTTCCCGTACAGACAGGCTTAGGTTTCGACTCTTTTGTGGATGTTCTCAAGATGAAGATGTATCGCTTTAAGGACGACAACGGAACCAGGGAAGAACTGGAAATACCGGCCAACCTAAAGGATCAGGCAGATGAAATACTGCAGAGTCTTGCAGAGATGGCAGCCGAGAGTGACGAAGCCTTGATGGAAACTTTCTTTGAAAAGGGTGCTCTCACAGAGGAGGAGATACTCAAAGGTATTAAAACCGGCCTTACCAAATGTGAAATAATGCCGGTATTCTGCCTTTCGGGAAAGAAAGACATTGGAACAAAAAGGTTGATGGAGTTTGTGATCAATGTAGCCCCTTCTCCTGACAACACTGTTCAGAAGCTTAAGGATGGATCTACAGTTCCGTGCGACTCAAACGGACAGCCCTCTTTGTTTATTTATAAGACAGCAGTAGAGCAACATCTCGGGGAGGTCTCGTTCTTTAGAGTTATGTCAGGTAAGATAACAGAAGGACAAGATCTTACAAATCCCGAAAACGGATCCAGGGAGAGGTTTTCAACAATCTACGCCGTTGCCGGAAAAAAGAAGGAGAAGGTTACAGAGATGATGGCAGGGGATATTGGTTGTGCCGTGAAGCTTAAGTCTGTGAAAACAAATCAGACTCTTAACGGAGGAAACAAGGAGTGGGCATTTGAAGAGATAGTATTCCCGCCTTCAAAATACAGAACTGCCATAAAGGCAAAATCAGAAAAGGATGAGGAGAAGCTGGGAGAGATACTCAACAGGGCACATTCAGAGGATCCAACTATAGTTGTAGAATACTCAAAAGAGCTTAAACAGACAATTTTAAGCGGACAGGGAGAGCATCACATAAATATCCTTAAGTGGCACATCAACAATACACACAAGATAGAGATTGATCTTCTCTCACCCAAGATTCCATACAGGGAGACCATCACCAAGGTGGCTGCTGCCGATTACAGACACAAAAAGCAATCAGGAGGAGCAGGGCAGTTTGGAGAGGTGCACCTGCTTATAGAGCCTGTTGTAGAAGGCGTTCCGGCAGGAAACAGATTTAAGGTTGAAGGAAAGGAGCTGGTACTCAACTTAAAAGGCAAGGAGGAGTACACTATGGATTGGGGAGGAAAACTGGAGTATATCAACTGTATTGTGGGCGGTTCGATTGACAGCCGTTTTATGCCTGCCATCCTCAAGGGGATTATGGAGAAGATGGAAGAGGGTCCTCTTACTGGCTCCTATGCAAGGGATATCAGAGTGTTCATTTATGACGGGAAAATGCACCCGGTGGACTCAAACGAAATATCATTCAGACTTGCAGGAAGAAATGCTTTTAAAGAGGCTTTCAAAAAAGCCGGACCCAAGATTATGGAACCTGTTTACAATATTGAGGTACTTGTACCTAGTGACTGTATGGGAGATGTTATGAGTGACCTCCAGAACAGAAGGGCTATCATAGAGGGAATGAGCAGTGAAAAGGGCTTTGAAGTTCTAAAGGCAAGAGTTCCACTTGCTGAGTTGAACAAATACTCCACGACACTAAGCTCGCTCACGTCGGGACGTGCTACATTCACAATGACATTAGCCGATTATCAGCAGGTTCCTGCCGAGGTTCAGGACAAGCTTCTTAAGGAGTACGAAGCCAGCGAAAAAGAGGAGTAAATCTCTTGATGATCAGAGCTGAAAACATAAAGAAATCCTTTGGCAGCCTCCTTGTGCTCAAGGGGATAGATCTTCAGGTGCAGGAGAGTGAGGTTTTAAGTATTGTGGGAACCAGCGGGGCCGGAAAGTCGACACTCCTGCAAATTCTGGGTTCTCTTCTTACTCCTGATTCGGGAAGGGTAGTGATTGGAGGCGTAGATATTTTTACCCTTTCACCCAAAGCCCTTGCAGATTTCAGGAATAGAAAAATTGGCTTTGTGTTTCAGTTTCATCACCTTTTGCCGGAATTTACCGCTGTGGAGAATGTGGCAATACCTGCAATGATTGCAAAAGAGAGCATGACAAAGGCAAAAGAGAAAGCAGCGGAACTGCTTGTATCACTCGGACTTGGCGAAAGACTGACTCACAAGCCTTCTGAACTTAGCGGGGGAGAGCAGCAGAGAGTTGCTGTCGCCAGAGCTCTCATCAACAGGCCGGCGGTGATCTTTGCAGATGAACCATCCGGAAACCTGGACACAAAAACCAAGAGGGAGATACACAATCTGTTTTTCGAATTAAGAGACAGATACTCACAAACAATTGTAACAGTCACTCACGATAAGGAGCTGGCCTCAATGAGCGACAGGTGCCTCAACATAGTGGATGGAGAGATTGTCGGATGAGCAACTGTGAATCTGCAGACGGAGCCGGCAGAGAGAGCAACGAATTCCGGTTTAAGCAGTTCTCTGTAAAGCAGAACGATTCTGCAATGAAGGTCAATACAGACGGAGTCCTTCTTGCCTCCTGGGTATCGGTTGACAATGATCAGAAAAAAGGATTTCCTTGCCGGATTCTTGATATCGGTACCGGTACCGGCGTGATTTCTCTTATTCTTGCCCAGAGATTATCCCAAAAACTACCTTTAGCAGAGTTTTTCATTGAGGGTATCGATATTGACAAGCCCTCTTCAGTAGAGGCATCTTTTAATTTCAAAAACTCTCCATGGTCAGAAAAAATTTCCTCTGAATGGATTTCTCTTGTGGGATATTTTCAAAAATACGGTACAAACAAAAGATTTGAACTCATCATTGCCAATCCTCCATTCTTTACCTCGTCTCTCAGGTGTCCGGGAGAGAGAAGAAGCCGGGCAAGACACGATCACGATCTTCCTTATGATGAAATCATTGAATCCGCCTCGCTTATGCTCGCCGGGAGTGGCACTCTGGCACTGATTCTTCCTCCACAGGAGAGTATGTTGTTCGTTGAAAGAGCCAGAGAAATCGGGCTAATGCCAAAAAGAATCTGCAGGGTAAAAACCCTGGCCTCAGGTAAAGAAAAGCGATGGATGATTGAGTTTGGCTTAAACTATAAAAGTAGCCCAAAGGAGGAACAAATAGCTATACAAGAAACAGCAGGTAAGGATTTTACATCTGAATACAAGGAACTGACCAAAAATTTCTATCTGAATTTCTAATCAGAAAGCAGAACTGTTTATTGCTTTACTTCCGGCTTGCGCTCGCCCTGCCTCAGTCTGGAGATCATTCTCATTCTGAATCTGTCCTCGCTTATGTAAAGTTTGGCAACCTTTTCGACAGGAAGCAGAGAGGAGAGTTTTTCAAAATATTTCCTGTGAATATTGCTTTCAACAGCAAGACTTTCTATATACTCCCGGGTCAATTTTCTAAGTTCATCAGATTGGCCGTGTTTGAAGTGCTTAACGGTTGCAGAAATTTTATTTAAATTGTTCTGGACTGCCATATGCGCATTTTGCCTGTCTTTCCAGTACTGATTATAGACCGGCCAAAAGGATGTGGCCTCCTGAGGAGTAAGTTCAAGTGCAGAAGTTATGAATGCAATTTTTTCACTCTGTAACTGATCTGACCACCCCTTGTTCATTTCTCTTCTCTGAGTATTCTGCCCCCAGAAGGAGGTTACAGCTATCAGAGCAACTATTGTTAACAAAAATCTTTTTCCCATATCACAAATTTTTATATTTCAAGAGATGCAAGATATAAGAGTCCCGCATCGGTGTTAAGGTATTCAATAATTTCTTCGGGATTGATTTCACTTTTTTCAGTGGCTGCCGAATCAGCTTTTTGGTCGTAAAAATCTATGAAAGAGCTTTTTAACTGATACTCTTGCATAAGAGTGTATTTTTCGTTTAGATAGAGATCACTTCCGGTGTCCTGCAAGGGAATAAGTTTAAAGACTCCGTACCCCAGAAGGAATACAAAGACAAAAACCGAAACAAGAGCCAGCTGAGGTTTAATCACTCTCCAAACCCTGCTTTCACCTCCCTGAGAGGAGATCTTTTCAGAGACAATGTTCCTAAGGTCATTAAAATATCCTTCAGGAACAGTATATGGATTCTGCTTTAATCCGGGTTGTTCTATACTGAATTTCTTTTTCATACTAGTTTGACTATTCAAATTGAAAAAAGATTAAAGGAGCTCCTGTAAAGAGTCTTCTATTTTTTTTGTTGCGTGATGGTAGGAAGCCTTGAGAGCACCTACAGATGTTCCCAGTATCTCCGAAATATCCTCATATTTCATCTGATCAAAATACCTGAGGTTAAAAACAATACGTTGCTTTTCCGGGAGCTTGAGTACTGCTTTGTGGAGAGCTTTTTGAGCGGAATCTCCGTTAAAGTAAGTATCTGATTCAAGAACGTTCTCAAGTTTAGTAGAGTAATCGGTAAGGGATAAAAAAGAACGGAGCTGCTTTTTCTTTAAGAAGGTAAGCACCTCATTGGTCGTAATGCGGTACAGCCAGGTAAAGAGTCGGGACTCCTCCCTGAATCCGGGAAGAGCTTTCCAGGCTTTTAATAATGAGTTTTGAAGCAGATCGTTGGCATCATCGTGTGAAGCAACCATTTTGCGAATGTGCCAGTAGAGCCGTTCACTGTATTTATTGACGATAAGATTAAAGGCATAATGTTCATTTCCTTTTTCCCTGAACAATGCCATAAGATCTTTATCGTCCATAATTATAATTTTCTCTTTAAAACTTTTTTAACTGCGTCAATAACCGCACTTGAATCAAGATTATAGGCTTTCATCAGCTCAGCCGGGGTCCCGCTCTGTCCAAAACGGTCATCTACCGCCACAATCTCCACCGGAACAGGCATCTCCCTTGAGAGCACACTGCATATCAGCTCTCCCAGTCCGCCTGCAACCAGATGCTCCTCTGCACACACCACAGCTTTGGTTTTCTGAGCCGAATCTATGACTGCCTTTTTATCTAAAGGTTTAATTGTGTGGATATCTATCAGCTCAACAGATACACCCGTCTTCTCCAGCTCTTCGGCTGCAACCAAGGCTTCCCAGACCATATGACCTGTTGCAAAAATTGTGACATCGCTTCCTTCGTTAAGCCTCAGAGCTTTTCCTATCTCAAAAACCTGATTTTCCGGAGTGAAATTGGGAACAGAAGGGCGGCCGAACCTAAGATAGACAGGTCCGCGATGAGCAGCTATTGCAATTGTAGCGGCTTTGGTCTGGTTATAGTCACAGGGGTTTATCACTGTCATTCCCGGGAGCATTCTCATAAGACCGATATCTTCCATTATCTGGTGAGTGGCTCCATCTTCTCCAAGAGTAACTCCTGCATGTGAGGCGCAGATTTTTACATTAGTTTCTGAATATGCTACCGATTGCCTTATCTGGTCATAAACTCTGCCTGTAATGAAATTTGCAAAAGAACCAGCAAATGGAATTTTGCCGCTAAGGGCAAGACCGGCAGAGACTCCTATCATATTGGCTTCAGCTATTCCGCATTGAAAAAACCTTTCGGGAAATTCGGCTGCAAATGCATCCATTTTTAAGGATCCGGTTAAATCTGCGCAAAGAGCCATCACATCAGGATTTCTGCGGCCCACTTCCAGTAATCCGGTTCCAAATCCCGACCTTGTATCCTTGTTTCCGGTGTTTTTATATATCTCTTTCATAACATTCCAGTATTAAAAATCTCCCAGTGTCTCTTTTAGTTGTGCCAGAGCCCTCTCTGTCTGAGCCTTGTCGGGAGCTTTGCCGTGCCAGTGATGGGTTCCTTCCATAAAATCGACACCCTTTCCCATAACCGTTCTCATAAGCAGCATCTTGGGCCGCCCGTTTCCTTTGAGCTCTTTTGCCCTGCGAATAGCCTTAATTATCTTCTCCTTATCGTGTCCGTCAACAGTAAACGTGTCCCAGCCAAAAGCATTCCACTTGGCGTCAAGATCCCCCAGATCCATAACTGATTTGAGAGGGCCGTCTATCTGCTGTCCGTTCATATCGGTCATTGCAATCAGATTATCAATTTTGTGCTGTGCACCGAACATTGCTGCTTCCCAGATCTGACCCTCCTGACTTTCACCATCTCCAATCAGAACAAAGACACTGTTCTCATCAGATGCTCTCTTCTTTGCAAGCGCAGCTCCGCAAGCCACAGATAGTCCCTGCCCGAGAGAACCCGATGCAATGTGAACACCGTTGAGTCCTTTCTCAACAGATGGGTGTCCCTGAAGCCGGCTGCCCAGTTTTCTGAAAGAGCCAAGCTCATTTACGGGGAAATAACCGCTTCGGGCAAGAACGCTGTAAAACAGAGGAGACATATGGCCGGCAGAGAGAAAGAATATGTCGTTTCCTCTTCCGTCCCTTCTCCAGTTTTTGGGATCGTGCTTCATCTCAGAGAAGAAGAGAGAAACAAGAACATCAGTGCTGCCGAGAGAACCGCCTGGATGGCCGGATCCGGCCATAGAGACCATTCTGACAATGTCTCTCCTCACCTGAGATGATATTTCATTCAGTTTTTCAATAGATAACATTATAATAACAGATTTTTTTCACGCCTTGCAAAGATAGTGTCTATCTCAAGATTTTGGTAATTATTTTTATCTTTGCACACCCGATTTATTTTGGGCGACATATAATGAAGCACATCAGGAATTTTTGCATTATTGCACACATAGATCACGGGAAGAGCACACTTGCAGACAGATTGCTTGAGTTTACCAATACAGTTACATCAAGAGATATGGAAGCTCAGGTTCTTGATTCAATGGATCTGGAGAGGGAGAAGGGTATTACCATAAAAAGCCACGCAATCCAGATGGATTATATCTATGAAGGCGAAAAATACACTCTTAACCTTATTGATACTCCCGGTCATGTCGATTTCTCCTATGAGGTTTCCAGGGCGATAGCCTCCTGTGAAGGAGCCTTGCTTGTTGTAGATGCAACCCAGGGGATTCAGGCACAGACAATATCAAACCTTTATCTCGCTCTCAGTCACGATCTTGAAATCATTCCTGTACTGAACAAGATAGATATGGATGCGGCAATGATTGACTCTGTAAAGGAGCAAATCATTGACCTTTTGGGGTGTAAAGAAGAGGAGATTCTTCTTGCCAGTGGTAAGACCGGCGCAGGTGTTTCAGAAATACTTCAAACTATTGTTAAGCGCATTCCTCATCCCAAGGGAGATGAAGAAGAGCCGCTTCAGGCTCTGATATTTGATTCGGTATTTAACTCTTTCAGGGGTATTATTGCCTATTTCAAAGTGCAAAACGGAATTATCCGCAAAGGAGACAAGGTTAAGTTTTACAATACAGGAAAGGAGTACGAGGCTGACGAGGTTGGGATACTTAAGCTCAAAATGGTTCCGACAGGTGAGGTTAAGGCGGGGAATGTAGGGTATATAATATCCGGGATCAAAGCTGCCAGCGAAGTTAAGGTAGGTGATACCATTACAAACAGGGAGAGACCCTGCACAAGATCTATTCCCGGCTTCGAAGAGGTAAAACCAATGGTTTTTGCCGGGCTGTATCCTGTAGATGCCGATGAATACGAAGATCTTAGAGCATCGCTGGAGAAGCTTCAGCTTAACGATGCCTCTCTGGTGTTTGAACCGGAATCATCTCTTGCTCTCGGCTTTGGCTATCGTGGAGGTTTTCTGGGCCTTCTCCACATGGAGATTATTCAGGAGAGACTCTACCGGGAGTTTGATATGGATGTGATAACCACGGTGCCCAACGTGTCATATAAGGTATATACGACACAGGGAGAGGTGGTTGACGTTCACAATCCCTCCGGCCTTCCGGTACCGACATTGATAGATTATATTGAGGAGCCCTATATCAGGGCACAGATTATATCTAAATCGGAGTATTTTGGAGTAATAATGAAACTTTGCCTCGACAAGAGAGGGACACTGATAAGTCAGCACTTCCTTACCAGCGAGAGAGTTGAGCTGAACTTTGAGATGCCCTTGGCTGAGATTGTCTTTGATTTCTACGACAAACTGAAATCTGTCTCAAGGGGCTATGCCTCATTTGATTATCACGTTGTGGGATACAAGCAGGCACAACTTGTCAAACTGGACATACTGCTTAACGCAGAACCTGTGGATGCTCTCTCAAGCCTGATCCACAAAGATCACGCCTACGACTTTGGGCGTAAAATGTGTGAAAAACTCAAGGAACTCATCCCCCGCCAGCAGTTTGACATTGCAATTCAGGCAGCAATTGGCGCAAAGATCATTGCAAGGGAAACCGTAAAGGCAGTGAGGAAAGATGTGACAGCAAAGTGCTACGGAGGAGACATTACCAGAAAGAGAAAACTTCTTGAAAAACAGAAAAAAGGGAAGAAGCGAATGCGTCAGGTAGGTAATGTCGAGGTGCCTCAAAGTGCATTTATGGCTGTCCTCAAGCTGGACTAGAATTTATAATCAATTATCCTTCGATTAAATTTTTGATCAAAGATATCCCGTAAAGAGGTAAATTAGTCATAGTCTCCTCCTTACGAAAGTCAGACATGGATGCCCTTATTGAAAGATCAGGATGGAATTTATCCCGAAAACTCTTAAGCGATTTTGCCTTTAGGTTTTCTTCTGCCTTTACCTCTACCGGGATAACTCTGCCTTTTGTCTGTATCAGAAAGTCAATTTCTGCTATACCCTGCTCAGGACTCCAGTAGTAAGTTTCTATTCCATCTGAACATTTTAGTTGTTGAAAGACATATTGTTCAGTAAGGGCACCTTTATACTGGCCAAAAATATTATTGCCCTCAATCAAAGTCTTTGCATCAAGTCCCGATTTTGCTCCGAGCAAACCAATATCTACCATAAATATTTTGAAAGCCCCTATATCTGCAAATCCCCCAAGCGGCAGTGATGCATTTGAAACTCTGCTGATTTTGTGAATCAAACCGGCATCCTCAAGCCACATAATTGCCAGTTCAAATTCCTTTGCTCTTCCTCCACTCTTTACTGCCCCATAGACAAACTTGCGATTCTCTTTTGCAAGCTGAGACGGAATGGCATTCCAGACCATTTTGATTCGTGGTACAACATCCAATGGCGGATGTTTTGAGAAATCATTTTCGTAGGATTCAAGTATTGAGTTTTGAATTTCTCTGACCTGGGTGTAATCATTATTTTGAAGAAATGAATTGACGACCTCTGGCATTCCTCCAATAAAATAATATTGCTTCAAAAGTTCAATATAATTGCTTCTGAAGGCTTTTATCAACTCCCACTCCTGTTTGTCCAATGCTTCAAGCAGATTTTCTTTGCCCATTGCTAAAATATACTCTTTGTATGAAAGAGGATATAGTTCCATAAAATCCACTTTTCCAACAGGGAATGAATCATCTTTGTGGATAGATAGCCCAAGTAGTGAACCAGCAGCAATTATATGATACTGGGGAGCATCTTCAAAAAAATACTTCAATGACAACAATCCTCTCTTAACCGATTGTATCTCATCAAATATGATAAGAGTCTCTCCGGGTTTGGGTATTATGCCTGTTACGAGTTGGATTGACCTTAAGATTCTGGGTATATCAAAATCCTGTTCAAATAAGTTTACAAGTTGAGTAGTTTTCTCAAAATTGACATATGCTACAGACTCATACTCGTTTTTCCCAAACTCCTTCATTAACCAGGTTTTTCCAACTTGCCTTGCACCCTTAATCAAGAGGGGCTTACGTATCTTTTTGTTCTTCCACTCAAGCAATCCTGAGTAAGCAATTCTTTTCATTTCTCTGGTATTTTAAAAAAGCCGACGCAAATTATGCAACGAAAATACGTAATATATTACATAAAAACAAACGATAAAATGGGAAATACAACATTTATTGAAACGAAAGCTTCTTTGAGAACAGTTACGAGGGTGTCGAACATATTTATATAAAAGATTTTCTCTCTTCGAATCTTTCTCACACAATTTTATAATGATTGTCAAGCCTTTTTGTCAGGTTATTTTTTAACCGCACACCCACGAATATAGGACTAATAGACTTACAGATATTTGTTTAGCAAACAGAGGCTGTCCAAAAAGCAATTTTGGCCCCTCTTTCTTAATACCTGAACTTTTCTAACCGGGTTATTCCCTGAATTTTGCAAATTCAATATCTCTCTGTGAACGGAGTTTTAACTCCTCACTGTTTTGGTGCACAACTCCGAGCTCTTTTGCAACTTCGGTCAGATTACCTTTGCGTGCTGCAATGATTGCTCTCAGGTAAGATGAGCGGGGACATTTGCAGGTAATCACCTTAGAGGCTTTATCAAGCTGATTTGTTAGTATGTAGGCAAGCCCTTCGTTGGCATCACCAGTGCCCGCAAGTTTATTTGCGGCATCGTTGTACCTCCCTTCCAGAATATCTGCAATTGCTGTGTTTTGTTTTACTTCCGGCAATTTAACCTTTGAAAGCATCTCTTTTGCAGTTTCAAGGTCATTCTCCCTGAGTGCAATTACACCTGCATTGTTGTAGTAGTAATCGGAGTTCTTTGCAATAACCTTTGAAAGGGCAATTTTTGCATCAGAGAGATTGCCGTTTTCAATATAATAAGCTGCAAGATTGTTGAATGCGCGGTCGCATTTGAATTTTTCACCCGCTTTTGTATAGATATTCTTTTTAAGTACAGCATCGTCAACCAGAGTGGCGGTGTAAAGCAGAGCCTCAACATCCATTATGTCAATATCTGTTTTGGCAAGTTCCTTCAACTCCTCTTCTGTATAGTTGGTGTAGTCCACATTTGCAATGAACCTTGCCCTGCGAAGTTCGGGAAGTATTTTGTCGGCGAGGGTTTTAAATACCTTGGACATATTCTTGATCTCTCTCTCCCGGACTGCAGGATCGCTATACATAGACAAAACCCTGAGAATAAGCTCCTTATCGGGAATGGTAGAAGCGGCAACAAGCTCCTGAAATCCTTCCCAGTCTTCTGCTATGGCAGATATGTTGAGAGGAGCAGAAATGGGACTCTTTTTTGTAATCTTGTCAAACGCAGCTTTGGCTGTCTCTCCTCTTTTGTCAGAAAGTTTGGAGTTCAGGGCAACTGCTCCGTCGGGAGATGCGGATGCCACTATGTTGGCGCTTTTAAGATTTCTCCTGTTGTCTTTTTCAACTTCGGAGAGGAATTTCTCAAACTCCTTAATCTCATCTTTCGTTAACTCCTTGGTCTTTACAAGGGCGCTGTTGATGTCATATAAAATCTGAGTCTCCCTTTTTTCTGTGACAACCTTTTTGTACTGATGCGGTGCATAGACTACAACTCCCTCTTGATTAAGGAGCTTATATGTAATATTTGCTCCGTCTGCTATCTTGTATGGGGCGGGAAACTCGATCTTTTTTAGGCCATCCCAAACAGCTACTCTGAGTTCAAGATGTGATACCTCCATTCCGGGTTTGTAAGCAATTTTTATTGTGTTGCTGGCTTTGTCTCCGGTTGAAGAGATAACTCTGAAGTTATCAGCTACTTTCGTTCCCTGAAGTTTGTACGCAGGGGCAAATGCCTGACCACCTTCGTAAACAAGGACAGGAACAATTTCAACAATCGCTTTAGGATGGAAATAACCTTCCGGGAAGGTAAGGGTGTAAGTAGCTGTAATTTCGTCTGCTATTACTTCGAGTACTTTAGGGCTGCACTCCAGACTTACAAGCTGTGCTTCCTTTGCCATTTTTGAGGGGTTGCTGCAGGAGGAGGCACTTAGTCCGGCAACGACAATGGTAAGGATTATTAACAGGTTTCTTTTCATTATGTATGTTTTTAATGAGTAAATATTCATATCCTACAAAAATATAAAAAATTCTCTTAATCGGCGATAATATTACCCGACAACAACATTTCAAGATCCTCGGGAGTGTCAATTGAGAAAGAAGGTTGCTCTGTAATTGCTACTTTTATACTGTATCCGTTCTCCAGCCATCTGAGTTGCTCCAGCTTCTCGGCCCTCTCTGCCGGTGTAGGGTCAAGTTTAACAATCTCAGAAAGAGTTTGCCGGGTGTAACCGTATAAGCCGATATGTTTGTAATAGATTGCAAAGCGATTCCATTGCTCTTGATTATGTCCTCTTACATACGGGATAGCATTGCGGCTGAAGTAGAGAGCGAAAAGATTTTTAGAGATTGTAACTTTTGGTGTTCCGGGGTCGAATATATTCTCCGATTCTTTGAAACGGCTCACCAAAGTTGCAATTTCGGTATCACCATTTTTAAAACACCCGGTAAGTTCTCTAAGCTGAATTTGAGAAATGCAGGGCTCATCGCCTTGAATATTGACAATAATATCAAACCTGCAGTTAAGCTTTTCTTCTATTCTGACTAATGCTTCATAACATCGTTCCGTCCCGCTTTCGTGGTTGCCGGAGGTCATTATGGCTCTTCCCCCGAATCCTTCAACTTCATTAAAGATCCTCAGATCGTCTGTAGCAACCCATACCTGTTCAAACACGCCGGAGCATCTTTCATAAACTCTTCTGATCATTGTTTTCCCTCTGATGTCGACCAGAGGTTTTCCCGGAAATCGGGTAGAAGCAAATCTTGCAGGTATTAGAGCCAGAATTTTCATCAGGCATAGAAATTTTAATTTCCCAAAGGTATAAATTTTATATATTTTTGCAGATTATGGATCTCAATTCAATAAAACAAAGATTTGACATCATTGGTGATAGTCCGACGCTTCACAGGGCAATTGATATTGCCGTACAGGTGGCCGGCACAGATCTTTCTGTGCTTATCACAGGCGAGAGTGGAGTCGGTAAGGAGGTCTTTCCTCAGATTATTCATTTACACAGCCCCAGAAAACACAGTCACTATTTTGCTGTGAACTGCGGGGCAATTCCGGAGGGGACCATAGACTCAGAACTCTTTGGCCACGAGAAAGGCTCTTTTACAGGGGCATACGAGACCAGAAAAGGTTATTTTGAGGTGGCCGACGGTGGAACTCTTTTTCTTGACGAGGTGGCAGAATTGCCCCTCTCCACTCAGGTACGTCTTTTAAGAGTGCTTCAGTCAGGAGAGTTTATTAAAGTTGGCTCATCAAAAGTTCAGAAGACCAACGTGAGAGTTATTGCCGCAACCAATATTAACCTGATGAGAGCCATTGAGACCGGAAGGTTCAGGGAGGATTTGTTTTACCGGCTGAACACTGTTCCAATCTCCATACCTCCTCTGAGAGAGAGAAGGGAGGATATTCATCTTCTTTTTAAAAAATTTGCACTGGATTTTGCCGATAAGTACAAAATGCCTCCGGTAAAACTAACTCCGGAATCGGTGATAATTCTTGAAAGCTACAGATGGCCGGGCAATATCCGTCAGCTAAAAAGCATTGCTGAGCAGATATCGGTTATTGAACATAACCGCCTGATAGGTGCTGAGGTCGTAAAGAGGTATATTCCTGTGGAGGAGCCATCCCACCTGCCTGTCCGCACAGAAGGACACGGGCCTGACTACCTTACAGACAGGGACATAATTTATAAGATTCTTTACCAGTTGAGGCAGGAGGTTGAGGAGTTGAAGGGCCGGGTAAACTCAGAGGAGAATAAGGCAGGGAGTGCAAAAATAACTGGACACAAAGAGCTTCCGGGTAAAATTGACGAGGATTCGGTAGTTGACTACGAAGAGGCAGAAGAGGATTTTGGTCCTGTTAATCAAAGCTTCTCAATACAAAACATGAATGAGGAGCTTATTAAGAAGGCTCTTCTTAAACACAATGGAAAAAGAAAAGCTGCGGCAAATGAACTTGGAATCTCTGAAAGGACACTTTACAGAAAAATTAAGGATCTTAACCTGGATTTATGAAAAGAATTAAAATTGCCACAATAATACTTATACTTATCCCATTTCTCCAGGGCTGCGGGATCTATTCATTTTCTGGCACATCCATTGCTCCCGACGTAAATTCGATAACTGTAAGCTATATACAGAACAGAGCGATGAGGGTAAATCCCTTTTTGAGTAATATTCTTACAGAGGCACTCAAGGACAAATACAGAAGACTTACCAAGCTCAAACTGGAAAATGATAACGGAGATCTTGTGGTTGAGGGAGACATTGTATCCTACGAGACCAGGTCTCTTGCGGTAACAGCACAGGAGGTAGCTTCTCAGAACAGGCTGACCATAATTTTAAAGATAAAATTTACAAACGTAAAGTATCCTGAGGACGATTTTGAAAGAACATTTGAAGCATTTGAAGATTATGCCTCTACTTTAAGTCTAGACCAGGTTGAAGCCAGTCTTGTGGATGCAATTGTAGAAAAGCTGGTGGAGGATATTTTCAACAATACTGTTGCAAAATGGTAAATTATGAATATTAAAGACCTTCCGGTACTGGAGGAGACTCTGCAAAGATTCCCCTGGTTTGCGCTGGGCCATCTGGAGCTTTTTCGCAAAGCCTGTGATTTGGGAGAAGATCAGAAGCTTACATGCCTAAGTCGCACAGCGGCACACGTATGGTCAAGAGAGAAGCTTTATAATCTTTCAAAAGAGCTGGAAAGAAGAAAAGAGGCCGGGGATGTGATTGATTATGAGGACGAAATCCTTAGTATCACTGACGCTGCCGATGAAATTCTGTTTGAGATTGAGAAGGAACCTCTCATTTCTCAAATACCGGGAAAGATTATACTTGCCGGCGGAGATTACTTTAGCAGGGATGAGATGAATCAGGTTGACCTCGACAGTGAGCAGCCTCTGGACAGATTCATATCAGAAAGACCATCTTTGCTCAAATCCGGAAAATCTTCACCAACAGGTACGGAGGAACAACCCGCAACTGATATCTCATCTGTTTTTGACGATCCGGATTTCTACACTGAGACACTTGCCAGAATTTACAGTGAGCAGGGCTTTTACAAAAGAACCATTGAGATTTACGCAAAACTAATTTTGTTATATCCGGAAAAAAGTAGTTACTTTGCGACCCTTGTACAGGAATTAAGAAGCAAACATAACATTTGACACTATGTATACAGCGATTTCCATTTTAATAGTAATAGCCAGTATTTTGCTGACAATTATTGTTTTAATACAGAACTCAAAAGGTGGAGGACTGGCTGCAAACTTTGCTGCCGGCAATCAGACATTCGGGGTTAGACAAACAGCAGACTTTTTGGAAAAGGCAACCTGGACCCTCGCCATCTCAATTATTGTTCTTTGCGTTTTGGCAACTGCATTTGTCTCCACAGACAGGAGACAGGGTTCATCGGCGGTGCAGCAGAAAATTGAAAACACTGCTCCGGTTCAGGGACAACCACAATTCCCCACGACAAATCAGCCGGAAACGCCAACTACTCCGACTACCCCATCGAATTAACCTAAAAATTTTCTTCCGGAATATCAGCTCATTACAGACGTAATGAGCTTTTTTTATCAATTATTTTACTACTATGTGATACAAGGTAATAAAATAAATATATATATTTGCACAACCAAATTCTACTAAACCAATAATACTATATTAAATGAAAAAGGTTATTAATGCGGGAATAGGCGGGAGAAGTTTCGTAATAGATGAGGACGCTTATTTCAGATTGGACAGGTACCTGGATCGTTTTCGTGAAAGGACCGGGATGGGGGTTCAGGCAAAAGATGTAATGGAGGATATTGAACAAAGAATATCCGAGCTTTTTGCAGAATCTCTGAGATCTGACCAGGAGGTTGTGAATCTTGCACTGGTCAACAAAGTAATTGCCCAGTTAGGGATGCCTGACGGAAACCCTGAGGATGATGATTTTGCTGCAACTGTTGATCCTGCTGAAAACTCTCCGGCAAAAAAACTGTACAGAGACCCTGACAGCAGAATTATCGGAGGTGTGTGCGGAGGATTGTCATATTATCTGAACATAGACCCGGTGCTGGTAAGAGTGCTTTTTTTCATAGGCATCTTTCCGGGTGGGATAGGATTTTGGCTTTACATAATTCTATGGTTGGTAGTGCCTAACGCCGACACTGCCGCCAAAAAGTGTGAAATGAGAGGATTAAAGGCAACAGCAGAAAATTTAAGGAAATATTCGATTTATAAATAGAAGTGATATGAACGATATTAATACAGACAACATAAAGTCTCAGATGCGAAAAGGTGTGCTCGAGTATTGTATTCTGAGCATATTAAGAGACAGTGACGCATATGCCTCTGAGCTCATAGGGCGACTTAAAGAAGCCAGTATGATAGTGGTGGAGGGAACGCTTTATCCTCTTCTCACCAGACAGAAGAATCTTGGCTATCTCAGTTACAGATGGGAAGAGTCAACGCAGGGACCTCCAAGGAAATACTACTCATTAACTCCAAAGGGAAAAGAGCTGCTTTTAGAAATGGATGCAGCCTGGGATGAACTTGTCAATGCAATATTAATGTTAAGAAACAAATAACAGGGCAATGAAAAAAGTTGTAAAAGTAAGTATAGCCAATTTGGCTTTTACTATAGAAGAAGATGGTTATGAATTGTTTAAATCTTATTTGGGAGAGCTTACAGCACATTACAGATCTAATCCTAACGGTAATGAGATAATTGAAGGAATAGAAGAGAGAATAGCAGAGCTGTTACTGGAGAAATCAGGCAAAGAGGTTGTGGTAACTTCTTCTGTTGTCAAAGAGGTAATAAATATCCTGGGCAGGCCTGAGATGATTGATCCGGATTCGGAAAGGGAGCAGTTTACTGCAAGTTCGGAAAAAACGGGGTCAGTCACGCCAAAAAAGCTTTACAGGGACCCAAACGATAAAATTCTGGGAGGAGTCTGCTCAGGACTTGGAGCCTACACCGGAATAGACCGAATCCTTGTAAGAGTTTTGTTTTTAGTCTTCTTCTTGGGGTTTTCTACGTTTGGATTTCATATGGGCGGTGGAGGCTTCGTTTTGCTGACTTACATAGTGCTTTGGATTATAGTTCCTGAAGCCAGGACAGTGCAGCAGAGATGTGCAATGTACGGCGACAGACCCGATCTTTCAAATATCCAGAAGAGGGTTGAGGATGGAATTGACACTGCAGGAAAAAGGTTTGCCAGACAAAACAATAGGAGCGAGGTTGTAAACACAATTTTTGGAATTTTGGTGAAAATATTTGCTGTGATACTGATATTCATAGCTTTGTCGGGATTGGTTACCTTATCGTTCCTGCTTTTGGGTGTTGAGATATTCCAGGGATTGATTGCTATGGATATGTTTGATTATATCTCTCTTGGGCTGAACAATCCGTTCTGGCTTAAACTTTCTCTTGTTCTGGTCATGCTGCTGCCCCTGGTGGGAATGCTCTATGGCGGAATTCAGGCACTATTTAACTTTAAAACCCGCAGGATTAAGGTGGGACTTATAATATTCCTGCTTTGGATTATCTCTCTGTTTACATTTATCGGCTTCTCTGTAAAGGCATCAACCCCGTATTGGAGCAGTGCAGAAAAAGAGATAACCCTTCCGGTAAGGAACGACCTTGACACTCTTTATGTAAAAATGATATCTCCTGCACCAATGCCGGATTCAAAAGTTATGCTCAAAGCGGATATTTCTGATGTGCTTCTTTTCTGGTTTGACAATCAGGGAGGCCAAAGGGACTTTGTAGCCTTTCCGTTGTTTAATATTGTAAGACAAAGCGAAACTGAAACCCCTCAGATCAAATGTGAAATCAATACTATGGGCAATACATACACAGATGCACAAATCAAGGGAGAGAGATTAAGTTCTTTTTTTGAACTAAAAGACTCTCTTCTGGTGATAAATGCAGATGTTATAAACAGGATGTCCAAATGGGACGGAACAATAAAAGAGATCTCCCTGTATATTCCCGAAAGAGTCAAGGTAATTGTTCAGGAACCTGTAAGGCACGATTTTACAGAATATACATCCAAAAGTATATTCAAAGGAGATTTCCGCAGACACAGAAGAGATTTCTGCCGTTAATTTATCACCTTAAGTTCTTTTCCGACTTTAACAAATGCGGCAATAGCCTTGTCCAGATGTTCAGGTTCGTGGCCGGCACTTATTTGTATCCGGATGCGGGCCTGTCCTTTTGGAACCACAGGGAAGTAGAAGCCAATTACGTATATACCCTCCTGAAGCATTCTTGCCGCAAAATCCTGTGAGAGCTTTGCATCGTAAAGCATAAGTGCGCAAATGGCAGACTGTGTGGGTTTGAGGTCGAATCCGGCCGCCACCATCTTCTCTACAAAGTATTTTGTGTTGCTGTGAAGTTTGTCCTGAAGCTTATTGGTCTTTGACATCATATCAAACATTGCAGTTCCGGCGGCAGCAACCATTGGTGGAATTGAGTTCGAGAAGAGATAAGGTCTTGAGCGCTGACGAAGCATTGCGATAATCTCTTTTTTACCGGTAGTAAAGCCACCGATAGCTCCTCCGAAAGCCTTGCCGAGAGTTCCGGTGATAATCTCCACCTTTCCGCGCAGGTTGTATAGTTCGGTGGTACCTCTTCCTGTTTCTCCGACAACACCGGCAGAGTGAGATTCGTCCACCATTACCATTGCATTGTATTTTTCTGCAAGAGTATAGATTTTGTCAAGAGGAGCAACGTTTCCGTCCATCGAGAAAACTCCGTCGGTCACAATAAGCCTGTGCCTTTGTGCCTGAGCCAGCTGAAGACATTTTTCCAACTCCTCCATATCTGCATTGGCATACCTGTATCTCTGCGCCTTGCACAACCTCACTCCGTCTATGATTGATGCGTGGTTGAGTGCATCGGATATAATGGCATCCTCCTCGCCAAGCAGAGGCTCAAATACACCGCCGTTTGCATCAAAACAGGCTGCGTAAAGGATGGAGTCTTCTGTTCCAAAGAATTCGGATATCTTTTTTTCGAGTTCAATGTGAAGATCCTGAGTGCCGCATATAAAACGAACACTTGACATTCCGAATCCGTGTGAGTCAAGTGCCTCTTTTGCAGCCTTGATCAGTTCAGGACTGTTCGAAAGTCCAAGATAGTTGTTGGCACAGAAGTTAAGGACCTCTTGTCCGGTGTTGACCCTGATTGCAGCCTGCTGCGGGGTTGTAATTATCCTCTCTCTCTTGAACAGACCGGCTGAATCAATGTTTGTAAGCTCTTGTGAAAGATAGCTCTGAAAATCTTTGTACATATTTCTGAATTTAAATTTATTGCACCTTGATTATACAAAATTACGAGTAAATAAGATATTTTAAGCAAAAAAACCTAAAAACTATTTTCGTTTTAAAAGTTTTTTACATATCTTTGCGCCCCAATATTTGCATTAAGTAAAAAAGATAAATGGAATTAAGAGAAAGAATTATTGAGGTTACGTCTGATTTGTTTATGAATAACGGTTGCAAAAGCGTTACAATGGATGAAGTGGCTGCAGCCAACGGGATCTCAAAAAGAACTCTTTATGAGCACTTCAATGACAAAACAAACCTGCTTGAGGAGTGCCTTCTTATGATGGGAGAGAAGATGAAAGCCGCAGGAGATCAGGCATTCAACGGATCAAAGAGTATTCTGGAACTTGTGTGCATAGAGCATGAAAGTCAGACCGATCTGATGATAAATATGAGAATAAGGTTTTTTGAAGAGCTCAAGAAATTCTATCCGGTTCTGTACAACAAGATGTACAAGAGATTCACAGATTATCATAAGGTTACAACAAAGAAATTTCTGGATAGGGGTCAGCAGGAGGGGCTCTTTCTTAAAAATATTGATACGGAACTTGTTGGCAAGATGATATTTGAAATTGCGGTTTTGATTCAGAATTCAGAGATCTTTTCCCTTGCAAATCACTCCAGAAAACAACTCTTTAGAGAATCTATGGTAATTTACTTTAGAGGGATGTCTACAGAAAAAGGTATTAAATTGATTGATAAATATTTAAACATAAAAGGATGAAAGTTTTAGCACTTGTTTTAATTTTGTTTTCAGCTACGGCTTTGAAAGCCGCAGACCCCGCCGATACTCTCAGGTTGACGGTTGAAGAGGCGCTTGAAATAGCCCTGAATGAAAACCTGAGTATAAAAATTGCTGATACGGAGCTGGAGAGGGTTGACTATCTCAGGCAGGAGAACTGGTATGCTCTCCTACCCTCTGTAAATGCATCCGGACAGTACTCAAACAACATTATGAAACCTGTCTTTTTCTCGGATTTCTTTCCGGGAGGCAAGATGGAGGTGGGCTCTCAGCATAGCTACTCAATTTCGGGAACAATGCAGGTGCCACTGTTTTCAATGGCTATCTATAAGAATATCCAGATGACGGAACTTGAGATCAAGGCTGCTCTGGAGTCTGCCAGAACCACCAAGCTGGATCTTATCCAGCAGGTAAAGAATGGCTTCTATGGAGTGGTTATGATGGAGGAATCCCTTAAGGTGCTCGGACAGAGTTATAAAAGCGCAATGGAGAGCGCAGAAAATATCAAAAAAATGTACGAACAGGGTCTTGCAAGTGAGTATGACAAAATCCGTTCGGAAGTTGCAGCAAGGAACATTTCCCCAACACTCACACAGGCCAGAAACGGTCTTGAACTGGCTAAGCTTCAGTTGAAAATACTTCTTTCTCTGCCGCTTGATCAGGAGATAAAACCAGAAGGAGGGTTTGAAGAGTTTTCAGATATAATTTTAAATTACTCTGACGGATCTGCCAGTGTAGAAGAAAACAGCTCCCTTAAGACATTGGATATACAGCTTGAAAAGCTTGGGAAAAGCTATGAACTTATCCGTTCACAGCGCCTTCCTGTGCTTGCCGGTTTTGCAAACTACCAGATGCAGATGCAAAACGAGAAGTTTAATTTTGACAACCCATGGGCTAATTCCTTTGCGATGGGACTATCCCTGCAAGTGCCAATATTCAACAAACTGTCGATCTCTTTCAAGGAGAAACAGGCAAAGGCCGGAATTAGACAACTAAATTATCAGAGGACACTTCTTAAGGAATCTCTGACAATGTCTGCAAGAAATTCCGTAAATGAGATGAAAAGAGCAAGAGCTCAGCTTAAGTCTGACAAAGAGGCTGTTGAGCAGGCAAAGAAAGGTTACGAGATATCGAAAGTAAGATACAGCACCGGAGCGGGTACAGTTCTCGAGATGAACGATTCAGAGGTGGCCCTTACCAGGTCGCGACTGAACTATAACCAGACTCTTTATGATTTTATCAAGGCAAAGAATGAGTATGAAAAGGTTATAGGAAAAGAAAACATAGAAAAACAATAATATAGAAACATCCAAAATGAAAAAAGGAATACTTTTAATTGCGCTTGGCATTGTATTGACAAGTGCTTGCAAACCCTCCGGAAAGGCTGAGGTTGAAGAGAATGAGATACCTGTTGTAAAGGTAGCAGCCTCCAGAATGGAAATGGTAAATCAGGTTGCAGAATATACCGGCAACATAGAGCCGTTTGTAAAGAACAATATATCCAGTTCCGCAGCCCAGAGGGTTGATAAGATATTTGTTGAGGTGGGAACTTATGTTAAAAAGGGTCAGCTTCTGGTACAGATGGAGGACATTAATTATGCAAATGCCAGGATACAACTTGAAAATCTCAGGACAGACCTGGGAAGGACTGAGGCCCTGTACAATGCTGGAGGAATATCACAGCAACAGTTTGAACAGATTAAAACTCAGGTTAAAGTGGCAGAGGAGAGTATTGCGAACCTTGATAAGAACACAAAACTTCTTTCTCCCATTAACGGAGTGGTTACTGCAAGAAATTTTGATAACGGCGACCTGGCCGTGGGACAGCCGATACTTACAGTCATGCAGCTTCAGCCTGTAAAAATTATGATTGCTGTCTCTGAAGAGTTTTATCCAGTTGTAAGGGTAGGCACACCGGTTGAGATCTCTCTGGATGTGTACAACGGGAAAAAATATCCCGGAAAAGTAAGCCTGGTTTATCCCACTATCGACCCAATGACCAGAACATTCCAGGTACAGGTGAGTATATCAAATCAAAACATGGAAATTCGTCCCGGGATGTTTGCCAGGGCAAAGGTGGAACTGGGCAAAAAAAACAGAGTAATTGTCCCTGACAAGGCTGTCATAAAACAGCAGGGAACCAATGATAAATTTATTTATGTGCTAGAGGGTGATACTGTCAGATTCGTAAAGATTGAAGCAGGCAGAAGGATAGGAACAGATTATGAAATACTTTCAGGAATCGAGCCCGGGCAAAAAGTGGTTGTTGCCGGGATGAACAGTTTGGTTGACAATGCAAAAGTAAGAGTAACCGAGGGAGATTTGGATCTCTCTTTCTAACAATTAACAGAAAAATATTATGAGAATATACGAAAGTGCAGTTAAGAAACCGGTGACTACGGCGCTGATATTTGTAGCGCTAGTGGTACTGGGACTCTTCTCCTTCTCCCGGCTTTCCGTGGACCTCTATCCTGAGATTGAACTAAATGCCGTAACGGTAATGACTACATACTCAGGTGCGAGCGCAATGGATATTGAGCAAAATGTTACGAAAAGGCTGGAGACATCTCTAAGTACTGTTACGGACCTCAAGAGGATCTCCTCAACCTCAAAGGACAACATCTCTCTAATAACCATTGAATTTGAGTACGGGACAAATATGGATGAGGCGATAAATGATGTGAGGTCGATTCTGGATATGCAGAGGAATTATCTGCCTGAGGAGTGCGACAATCCGGTTGTCTTCAAGTTCAGTGCCGATATGATGCCCATAATGTTCATATCTGCAAATTCAGATGTGAGCTCAAAAGCTTTGTATAAAATTCTTGAGGACAAAGTTGCAAATCCAATAAACAGAATAGATGGCGTTGCATCTACTTCAATATCGGGAGCTCCTCAGAGGGAAATTCAAATCTCTACCGATCCCAACAAAATGCAGGCATACGGTATTACGGTTGAACAGATTGCAAACCTCATTTCAATGGAGAACAGGAATATCCCGGGGGGAACAATTGATGTGGGGACAGATACATATTCCTTAAGAGTAGACGGGGAGTTTCGCGAGAGTGATGAAATTAAGAATATCATTGTAGGCAGTTTCCTTGGAAGAAGTATCTATATGAGAGACATTGCAGTTGTAAAGGATACCCTTAAGGAGCGTTCCGCCGAAGTTTATACAAACGGAGAAAGGGGTGCCACAATTATTGTTCAGAAGCAGTCCGGTGCAAATGTGGTGGACATTGCAGACAATATTTTGAAGGAGTTGCCCCAAATACAGAACTCCCTGCCCCCGGATGTTAAGCTGGAGGTTATCCTTGACACTTCGGAATTTATTAAGGACAGTATTGGATCACTTTCTGAGACAGTGCTCCTTGCCGGCCTGTTCGTGATGATAGTCGTACTCTTCTTCCTTGGAAGGTGGCGAGCGACATTCATAATAATACTCACTATTCCGGTTTCTCTTATTGCTGCATTCATTTATCTGATGATTACCGGCAATACTCTTAACATTATATCGCTCAGTTCATTGTCAATTGCAATCGGGATGGTGGTGGATGATGCCATAGTGGTTCTGGAAAATATAACAACGCACATTGAGAGGGGGAGCAAGCCAAAAGATGCCGCAATATATGCCACGAATGAGGTAGCAGTAGCGGTAATTGCCTCCACGCTTACAATTATATCGGTTTTCTTCCCGCTTACAATGGTTTCAGGCCTTGCTGGCATAATGTTCAAACAGTTGGGTTGGATAGTCACAATAATAATAAGCGTGTCTACTCTTGCAGCACTTACGCTTACCCCAATGTTATCATCTATGATACTCCGGCAGGATCCAAAGAGGTCAAAATCCTTTATGTTTTTCTATTCGCCTATTGAGAAGGGGCTTGATGCACTGGACAATGGGTACGAAAGATTACTCAGGTGGGCAGTAAATTACAGATTTGTAGTAATATCGTCAGCTGCAGGAATTTTTATCGTCAGCTTAATTTTACTTTCAAAAGTAGGTACTGACTTCTTTCCTGAATCAGACAACTCTCATATTGGAATTACGGTTGAATTGCCGGTGGGGTCAAGGGTAGAGCAGGCCAGAAAACTCAATGAGTATCTCTACGATAAATGGACAAAAAAATATCCTGAGATAGAAATACTTCAGGCATCTCTAGGGCTGTCAGACGGAAGTAATGTATTTATGTCTATGAGAAGCTCCGGAACTCACATAGTTACATTTACCGCAAGGCTTTGCGACCCACGGGAGAGAGAGAGGGATATGTTTGAAATAGGTGACCAGATGAGAAAAGACTTGCAGGAGTTACCGGAGATCTACAGATATACAGTTAGTCCCGGAGGCGGAGGTGGAATGGGATTCGGCGGTACAACACTGGAGATAGATGTACTGGGATATGATTTTGCCAATTCAGAGATGGTAGCAGGAAAGATTTCAGAGATAATGAAAAACACCAAAGGTCTCAGAGATGTTAAATTAAGCAGGGAAGATTATATGCCGCAGTTTCAGGTGATGTTTGACAGAAACAAGCTGGCTCTTAACGGCCTTACGATGACAGGTGCCGCAACTGTTGTGAGAAACAGAATAAATGGGGTTACAGCATCATATTTCAGGGAAGACGGTGAGGAGTATGACATTGTTGTAAAAAACGATATCGCTTTCAGAACGACTGTGGATGACATTAATAATATTCTTCTCTTCAGTGCACAGGGCAAAGCTGTGAGACTAAGCGAGGTGGGAACTGTAATCGAGAGTTTCGCACCCCCTTCTATACAACACCTTGACAGGGAGAGGGTTATTAAAGTGACCGGAACAATATTCAAGAGGTCACTCGGAGATGTAGCAGCAGATGTCACCAAGGAGACGGAAAAGATAGAGATGCCTCAGGGCATTGCAGTTGAGCTCTCCGGCACAATTGAAGAGCAGCAGGAATCCTTTACGGATATGCTTACCTTGCTTGCTTTGGTTGTGCTTCTTACATATATTGTAATGGCAGCACAATTTGAATCTTTCCGGGATCCTTTCATTATTATGTTCTCGCTTCCCTTTGCATTCAGCGGTGTATTTCTGGCTCTCTGGATGACAGGAACCACACTCAGTCTGATTGCTCTTATCGGAGCCGTTATGCTTGTGGGAATTGTTGTTAAGAACGGAATTGTGCTTATTGACTATATCAACCTTAATAAAGAGAGGGGTTCTTCTGTAAAGAGATCTGTTATCTCCGGAGGAAAATCCCGTCTTCGTCCGGTATTGATGACAACTCTTACTACAATACTCGGTATGCTGCCTATGGCAATAGGTCTTGGCGAGGGATCAGAAATATGGCAGCCGATGGGTATATCAATAATTGGAGGTCTTACTCTTTCAACCATACTTACACTCATTGTAATTCCGTCAATATACACAGCGTTTCACGCAGGTGATATAAAGAAGAGGAGAAGAAGATGGGCGCGGGATTTAAAAACAGTTAAAACAGCATAAGATGAAAGCAGTAATGATTATATACAACCAGGCCCACAACTCTCTTGTAACCGCTGCACTGGACAAGTGTACCGTAAGAGGGTTTACTAAGTGGCCGGAAGTTCAGGGACGTGGCAGCCATAAAGGAGAACCTCACTATGGAACTCACGCCTGGCCGTCAATGAATATGGCAACTTTGGCTGTTGTTGAACCAGAAAAATTATCTATATTGCTTGCTGAATTAAAGGCAATAAATGATTCTGCACAGCAGCAGGGGCTGAGGGTCTTTGTTTGGGAAGCGGAGTCTGCAATATAGATTAGGATTTAAAAAAAATTGGTATTATTTTAGCACTGTTAAAAGAGAGTTTAACTAATTAATAATCTTATAAAGTTATGGCAATTGCAGTAAATGATTCAAATTTCACACAAGTAGTAATTAATTCGGACAAACCCGTTTTGGTTGATTTCTGGGCGACCTGGTGTGGTCCTTGCAGAATGATATCACCAATAGTTGAAGAACTTGCGGCCGAATATGAGGGAAAGGCCGTAATTACCAAGTGTGATGTTGATTCTAGTTCTGAAGTACCGGTTAAATACGGAATACGAAACATCCCGACTATTCTTTTTTTCAAAAACGGAGAACTAAAGGATAAGATCGTCGGAGCAACAACAAAATCAGCAATAATTGCAAAGATTAATGCACTAATGTAAATAAAATGAAAAAGTACACATTACTGTTAATCCTTATTCTCTTCTCCGCAACAGCCTCATTTTCACAGGTAAGATTTGGAGTAAAGGGGGGACTGGGTTTTGCAAACATTTCTAATGTTTCCTCCAACCTGGACAATACCTGGAATAATCAGACTGGCTATCACTTTGGTCTGGCTTTGCAGTTAAAGGTGCCTTTTGTCGGTTTGGCAATACAGCCTGAATTGCTTTATTCTACGGTGAAAACAAGTTTGGAAAATGATCCGGGCAATCTGGTTAGTATCGACTATCTTACTCTTCCCATTGACTTGCAACTGGGTGCAGATCTGGTGATATTCAGGCCCTTTATTGTTGCCAGCCCCTTTGTTTCATATGTATTGCAAAACAACACAAGACTAGAAGACCAGCCTTTTGACGATATCAACAGGTTTGACTATGGAATTGGTTTGGGTGCCGGTATTGATATCTGGAAAATTCAGATTGTAGGAAAGTACAACTGGGGGCTTGGCAAATTGCAAACTGCCGAATCAAACTGGGATCAGGCAGAGACATACAAAAATGCAACTTTACAGGGATTTCAGTTATCTGTTGCAATACTGTTTTAATATTCAGAATGCATAAAAGAGTTTGTGTATATTGCTCTTCAAGTGACATTCTGGAGGATAGTTACAAGGAGGCCGCCGGAAAATTTGCAGAGGCGGCCTCTTCTCTTGGATATACTGTGGTTTGCGGAGGCAGCTCAAAGGGGCTTATGGGTGTGCTTATAGACAGGATGATAGAGAAAGGTGGGCAGATAGAAGGTGTTATGCCCGCATTTATGAAAGATCTGGAGTTTTACCATCCGACCCTGAAAACCATCAGATATGTCGATTCGCTCAGTGAAAGAAAAAAATTACTCCGTGAAGGAGCCGATGCAGTGGTTGCAATGCCGGGCGGTTTGGGGACTCTTGAAGAATTTCTTGAAACGTTTACTTTAAAGAGACTGGGATTGTATTCGGGATTGACAGTATTGCTTAATATAAACGGTTATTACCGGGGATTGATATTACTCTTTGAACAGTATGAGAATGAGGGGTTTCTTGGTAAAAACTGGAGAGACGCCCTTAAAATTGCAAATTCAGTGGAAGATCTGATGGAAATAATCAAAGAATGTCAACCCGAAAAAATGACACCGGCACATTATGCCCCATAATTATTCAGGATGGAACTCAGGAACTTAATAAGCGATATAGGTAAGGAGTGGGAAGAGTATGACACTCTTATAAAAGCTTCTATACAGAGCAAAAGCTCTTTACTTACAACAATTAATTCATATATCCTTCAAAACAGAGGCAAGCAAATCCGTCCTATGCTTGGAATACTCTCTGCAAAAGCTTGCGGTGAAAGTAACAATCTGACCATTACCTGCGCTGTTGTGACAGAGATGATACACACAGCTACTCTGCTTCACGATGACGTAGCCGATAGTGCAGAAATGCGAAGAGGCTCTCCCACTGTGCAAACTCTTTATAACCCGGCAGCCTCAATCCTTACCGGAGATTTCTGGCTGGCCAAGGCTCTTTCGCTGATAGTAGCCAAAAAAGATTCACAGATATTAGGGTATTTCACCCAAACAGTAGAAGATCTTTCGGAGGGAGAGTTGTTTCAAATGCAAAAGGCAGGTAGCTTAGATACTACCAGAGAGGATTATTACTCAATTATATACAAAAAAACAGCCTCGTTATTTGTCTCGGCATTAAAGAGCTGTGTATATTCAACAGGAGCGAATGAAAAAGTGCTCAAAATGGTGGAGCAGTATGCCTGGCACCTGGGAATGGCATTTCAAATAAGGGATGATATATTTGACTATATGCCGAACCTGGACACCGGGAAAATTGCCGGTAACGATTTAAGGGAAAACAAGATAACCCTTCCTTTGATAGCTGCTATGGAAATTGCCGGAGATCAGGAGAAAGAAAGAGTGCTCTCTTTGCTTAAGGATAAGAATATGGACTCACTCATATTGCAGGAAAGTATCTTTTCGTTTGTAAACAATTATTCTGGTATTGCTCTGACACAGGCTGCCCTTATTGAGCATTGCAAAAGAGCAGAGGAATCGATAGGTTCTCTTTCAGACAGCTCTTACAAAAAAGATCTTGTGGAACTTGCAAGATATGTGGGTAGCAGATTTATTTAAAAAGTTCATCTCTTGCAATTTCCAATTGCCCGAAAAAATCTTCCCCAAAACGAAATATTAGTGCATCTTTAACAAAACTTAAGAGAGGGATTCCCTCGCTTTTCCCCTTTACAAACGCGTCAAGGCATATATGCCATTGGTGCAGGTTAAGGGCGGTAAGTCCGCTTGAAAGAGTTGTCTCTCTTATTGGATAGAGCCAGCAGGAGACAGGTTTGCGTAAAGAACAGTCTCCTGCTCTGTGGGCAATTTCCAGAGCGCAAAAAGCATTGTTGTTTTTGTCAAAAACTGCGTAGGCGCACTCCTCTCCGTTTACAAGGGGTGTAACCTTGTCTCCGTCGATGTCAATAACAAAGGCACCCTGTTCGCTAACGGAATGGATGCCCTTTATTGTCAAAAATTTCGAATAGCGGGAGAACTCATTTTTAAGGATGTTGCATTCCTCTTCCAACAGTGGTGCACCGCTCTCTCCTAAAACACAGCAAACACCGTGGCACTTTGGATAGTCGCACGCAAAGTGCCCGGTGATGATTGCTGATGATACAAGAACATTGCCAATCTGAATTACAGATGGTTCTGTCATTTTTAGTTCTTTCCGTTCATTATGACTTCAACCTGATTGCCCTGAGTAAAGGTCTCTTTGATGAAGTTCTGTAACTTTTGAGGTGTAATTGATTTGAGAGTCTTCTCATATTCTGAATATACATCTCTACCATACAGATATCTGGTCTGCAGAACACCTGCCCAGTAACCGTTCTCTCTAAGTCTTTGAGTGTGATTCTTGAGCATATATTCAACTATTTTATTGAAATCATCCGGGTTAACGCCATTGTCAATTACATTCTTAATCTCCTTGTGGGCTATTGCCAGAAGCTTATCCTTCTGTTCTGCGTTTGTGTCAAATCCGAAAAGGAATGTGAAATAATCTTCAGGATAAAACTCAATAGAAGCCTTAACACCAACACCGTATGTGCCACTCTCTTCTTCACGGATTGTCTTGGTAAATACCAGGTCGAACACTTGGTTAGCCATACTTGTCATAATTGTATTTTCCTGAGTGTAGGGAACACTTCCCGAAAGAACTGTGTAAACGGTAGTCTTGGGGGTCTTCATAGTCTTGTCGAAGTGTTTTGTGTATTTACCCTTAACCGGAGTGAGTGGTAACTTTTTCCACTCCTCTTTTGCAGCCGGGTTTCCGGGGAGAGAACCGATATATTTCTCTGCCAGTGGTTTTAAAACTTCAGGATTCAAATTACCGACAAAAACAAATGTGAAGTCGCCTGCATTTGCAAATCTCTCTCTTGCAAGATCAAGCGTTTTAGAATAATCAATCTTGTCAACCATCTCCATTGTCAGACTCTGAGTGTATGGGTTGTTATTGTAAAGTATTCCCTGCAGAGTGTCCTGGAAGGCCTTCATTGGGTCGGCTGCCTGATTCTGTAAAGAGGTTTTTAAACGGCTGATGAATGATTTGTATGCATCATCGTCCTGCCTGATTGAGGTCATCTGAAGGTGCAAAAGCTGCAGGAATGTTTCGATGTCTTTTGGAGAAGTGTTTCCGGATATGGATTCAGTAGCGGATGATACCGACACTCCCAGTGAAACCCGCTTACCGGCCAGAACTTTGCGTAGATCTGTTGAGCTAAAGTTACCTAACCCGCCAATAGAGATAAGATTACTCATCACCTTGATATTGATGTGCTCTTCAGGACTAAACAATGAGTAGCCTCCACGACTGCTGCCTGTCATAATCACCTCATCCTCTTTGAAATCGGTTTTCTTTAGAACCACAGTAGCTCCGTTTGAAAGAGTCCAGACAGTTGCATCTGTAATTGGTTCCTTCATTTCCCTTATCACCTTTCCGGCAGGAGGAACAGCAGGAAGAAGTGGCTCGTTGGATACAGTCTCTTTGTATGCTTCCAGCTCATCATTCAGAGCGGCTGTATAAACTGCCATTACATCCTCTTTCGAAGGAACCTTTAATCCCTCTTTTTCTGGCATCATAATACCAACCACAACATTCTCCTCTTTGGGAAGAGACTTTGCATAGGTATTGATGTTTTCCAGAGATATGTTGTCTATCACTTGATTCATAATGTTGTAGAAAACCTCGATACCCGGGAAGGCATAACCGCCAATAAAGTTGCTTACAAGTTGTTTTACATAGTAATCGTTTTTCTGAGTCTCTTTTTCTGCATAGATTTTTTCAAGAGAAGTCTTGTAGTTGGCTTTTACTCTTTCGTACTCAGATGCAGTGAATCCGAATCTGCGAACCTTTTCGGCCTCGTTTACAATGGCCCTCAGGGCCTTGTCGTATTCTCCCTCTCTGGCACCTGCGTTGATTTCAAAAGATGCCTTTGTTTTGGAAACTATGAAATCGCCATAACCGGCCTTTGCACCTATAAAGGGAGCGTCTGACTTTTGTGTAATTTCACTAAGTCTGGAGTTAAGCATAGAAACTATCATAGAGTTTACAAAGTTCTGAACAGGGGATGCAACAGTGGACCTTAACTCTTTCGGGAATATATTCTGCTTGTAAATGAGCATAATTGAAGTGCTGGTAGCCTCCGGATCACTCCCTATTGAGATTAATGGCTCTTTGGTGTCTGGAACCTGAAACTCTACTCTTTCGGCTGCATTTTCCCTTTTTGGAATAGATCCGAACAGGGATTTGATCTTGCCTTCTATTGCATCTGGATCAATATCACCAACAACTATGATTCCCTGAAGATCGGGTCTGTACCATTTTGCATAATAGTCCTTTAGCTCCTGGTATGTAAAGTTTTTTACAACTTCCACCAGTCCGCCGGGGAGCCTGTAGGCATATTTGCTTTCAGGCATCATTTCCGGCAACATCTTCTCTATCATTCTCATCTGAGCATTGCTTCTGGTACGAAGCTCCTCAACAATAACACCCCTCTCTTTGTCAATATCCTCCTCGTTAAGACTAATCGAACAGGACCAATCGTGAAGGATAAGCAGACAGGAGTCGATTATTCCCTGCCTTTTTACAGGAACACCTGAGATATTGTAGACAGTCTCATCAACTGATGTGTAGGCGTTAAGATTTGCGCCGAATTTAACCCCGATGGTTTCGAGATAGGAGATGACTTTGTTGCCGGGAAAATTTTTCGTTCCGTTAAAAGCCATGTGCTCCAGAAAATGGGCCAAACCTCTCTGACTTTCTTCTTCAAGGATTGAACCAACTTTCTGTACAATGTAAAACTCAGCCTGACCCTTTGGTTCGGTATTTTTCATTACATAATAGGTAAGACCGTTCTCCAGCTTTCCGCTCTTTACTTTTGGTTCAAGGGGAAGTGTCTGGGGCATCTGTGCAAAAACTGGCAAAGTAATTGCAATAAGTAGTGACAGGACAGATATCCTTTTCATTTTTTAGAAATTTTATATGAATTTGTAATAATATTAGCACAAATGTAATCAAATATTGTACCGTATAATAGTTTTTATTAAATTTGCTTGTTTACAATTAAAAATTTTACTGATGAGAAAAATCAAAACATTTTTGGCAATTTGTACGCTATTCCTTTTACCGGTGGGATCATTATTTGCACAAGATCTTGGAACGGCAACCGAAACCTACAATTCGGCAGCAACCGCTCTCAATGAAAACAATTTTCCCGAAGCAATTGAGTTATTTAGCAAAGTGCTTAAAATGTGTGAAGTGCTTGGCGAAGAGGGTTCTTCACTTATAAAGGATTGCAAAGGCATTCTTCCCCAGATACATCTTCGCTACGGAAAAGAGCTTGCATCAAAAAGGAACATAGATGAGGCCATTATCCAGCTGAAAAAGTCAATCTCTCTTGCAAAGACTAATTCAATGGAGGATATTGCCACAGAAGCAAAGGAATTGCTCCCGATGCTTCTAATGGCTGATGCTGATTCGTTTATTAACGAAGGAAAATTTGCAGAGGCAATCAAAGGTTACAAAAAGGTGCTGGCAGAAGATTCCACAAATGCAACTGCATACCTGAGGATGGGCGTTGCCAATGCAAAACTGGAGAATGAGGAGGGTGCCATTGCCGCTTTCGAAAAAGCATCCGAGTTTGGAGACAAGGGTGATGCACTTAGGCAACTCTCTGTGATTTATTTGAAAAAATCTGCTGCTGCCTTTCAATCAAAGAATTTTACCGAAGCTTTGGCAAATGCAAAGAAAGCAAATAGTTACTGCGAGAATGGCAAAGGATTCCAACTGGTAGGGCTATCTGCATTTCAGCTTAAGAAATTTGATGAGGCAATCCCAGCTTTGGAGGCCTATTATGCATCTGACCCCCAGGCAAAAGACAAGAATGCTACTCTTTATTATCTGGCTGTTTCACATGAAGCCAGAGGTAATACTGCAAAAGCCTGCGGTTACTATAAGCAGGTAATAGGAGATCCTAAATTCAAGCAGATGGCTGAATATAAGATCAATCAATTTAAGTGCAATTAGAGAAATTAGAACTTTTAGCTCCGGCAAGGAACATTGACATCGGCATTGCAGCGATAAACTGCGGTGCCGATGCTGTCTATATTGCAGGACCTTCATTTGGGGCCAGGGAGAGCGCAGACAACTCAATAAAGGAGATTGCGGCTCTGATCAGATATGCTCACAGGTACCGGGTAAAAGTTTATATGGTGCTGAACACCATTCTCTTCCAGAACGAGATTGAGCAGGCAGAAAAAATTACGCATTCAGCTTACAATGCAGGGTGCGATGCGCTGATAATCCAGGATATGGGATTATTGAGCGCCAATATTGCACCTATGCCTCTTTTTGCATCTACACAGACATATACCCGTACACCTGAGGATGCAGTACTTATGGAGACACTCGGCTTTAAAAGAGTGATTCTGGCCAGGGAGTTATCCTTGTCACAAATTAGAGAGATAAGAGAAGCTGTAAAGATTGAGCTCGAGTTTTTTATACACGGATCCCTGTGCGTAGGTTACAGTGGCAGATGTTACCTGAGTGCAGCCCTTACCGGGAGGAGTGCAAACCGGGGAGTATGCGCCCAGCCCTGCCGGTCATATTACAATCTGGTTGACAAAAACGAAAAAATACTAAGAAAAAATGAAGCTTTGCTCTCTCTGAAAGATCTTAATCTCACTGCCCACATCTCTGCATTGGCAGAAGCAGGAGTAACATCTTTCAAGATAGAGGGCAGGTTGAAGAATATTTCCTATGTAAAGAATATTGTGAGGCATTACAGATCTGTGATTGACTCTTTGATTCAGAACAGCAGGAGGTATGAACAAGCCTCTCTCGGTGCTCTCTATGTCGGTTTTACGCCAAATCCGCAAAACACCTTTAACCGCGGATACACAACCCTGTTCATAGATGGAGAGAGGGGACACTGGAAAAGCGAATTCGGTACCAGATCGATGGGTGAATATATAGGCAAGGTAAAGGAGGGATGGAAAAACAAGCGGGGAGAATACGGTTTTAATTGTGATACAGAATTAAAATTATCAAACAACGATGGCCTTTGCTTTGTCTCTCCAAAGGGAAAAATCATCGGTGCAAAGGTATCCGGGTCTGATTCGGGAACAGTTGCCACAACTGCCAGAGAAAACATTCCGGATAATTCTGAAATTTTTATGTAGAGATGGCATTACTACAATAGATGCTATTTGCGAAGACTGTTCTTCTGCATCACACATTATAACAGGAGATTATCCTGAAGCAAAAAATAAGGAGAGGGCTAGGAGCATTATTTCTGCCCAACTTTCCCGAAAAAGCGGAATATATATCTTTTCTGAACCCGAAGTTCTGGCAGATACATTGTTGCTATATCCTCTGTCGGTTCTTAACAACGCCAGAAGACGCCTCGCAGATGAACTGCAAAAGGCTTCAGAGACTATGTATATAAGACAGGTTGCCGAAAAGCCGGATGTTGAAGAGATAACCAAAGTAATCAAGGATAAACCCTACTCCGGAAAGAGTCTTGGATATACTTACAACATATCTAATAAACTGGCCGAGGAACTCTACCTTAAACTTGGAGCAGACTCAGCAGATGTTGCATTTGAAATCTCAAGACCAGGCAGAGCTGAACTTCTCAGAAGCAAATACTGCATACGATATGAACTGGGTATTTGTCTCAAGCAGCCAGGAGCAGAAAAGGTAGAAGCTCCACTCTATCTCGAAAATAACGGAAACAGAATGATGCTGGGATTTGACTGTGACAAGTGCGAAATGATAATTTTTGGGTAAATTTGTCAGATATGAAATTCTCAGAAATCATCGGTCAAATACAATTGAAGTCAAAACTTATCGGTTTGTCCCGTGATGGCCGGCTTAGCCACGCAATACTATTGTGTGAGAAAGGGGGTTATGGAGCTCTCTCTCTCGCAGTTGCACTTGCCAGGTACAATTCCTGTCCGGCCAGAACGGCCGAGGATTCCTGTGGAAGCTGTCCTACGTGCAGCAAATTTTCCAAACTTATTCATCCTGACCTCCATTTCTCATTTCCCGTAAACGCCACCAAAAAGATAAACTCAGAAAAGAAACCGGTTTCTGACCATTTCATCAGTACTTTCAGAAGTGCCTTTCTGGCAGATCCTTATATAGAAGAGCAGGATTGGTACAGGGTAATTGATTTGGAGAACAAACAGGGAATAATTGGTGTTAACGAAGCAAGTCTGATTATTAGGAAGCTGAGTCTGAAGCCATTTGAAAACGGGAGTAAATATCTGATAATATGGCTTCCGGAGAGGATGAACCAGGAGGCAGCCAACCGTTTGCTCAAGACTCTGGAAGAACCACCCGATGAGACCTACATCCTGTTGGTTTCCAAAAATCCTGAGAGGATTATCCCCACTATAGTATCAAGATGTCAGGTATTTGAAGTTCCCCCGATAGATACAGATATTGTTACAGAATGGATTTCCAGAAAGTACGGGCTAACAATTGAGGAATCTCAGTTATGGGCCAGGGTATCCGGAGGGAGCATAAGCAAGGTAAACGAACTTATGGTTACAGAAAAGGAGGGTGAAGAGTACTACGACTACACAGCTATGCTGCTTGAAGGCTCTCTCTCCCGCAACCTTCTCCAGGTGATAGATGCCTGGGAAAAGATTGCTGCTCTGGGACGGGAAAAGCAGAAGGCATTCTGCATTAGCACGATGGAGCTTATAAGAAGAATATTCATTGTGAGCCTGGGTATGGAGGATCTCTCATTTGTCACAGAAGAGCAAAAGAGTGCAGTTCATAGATGGGCTTCAGCTTTTAAGCCATCTTTCTATAAAAAGAGTTATGAGGCTCTGAATTCTGCACTTGCTGATATTGAAAGGAATGTAAACTCCAAATTTATTTTTGCGGATTTAGGTAACCGCTTTTTTCTATATTTGCAATAATTATGGATACCGAAAAAAGAAGACAAGACTGTTCCCGCGGTTACAGCAGAGTAACCGGCACAGACGGAGAGACAGAGATAATATACAAACCCGGTTGCTGCAAGCTGAGCGTTTTTGACTGGCTAAAGGGTATTCCCGAGGAGCGCACCAGAGATTTGTTCGAAGTGAGATTCAAAAACACCCGCAAGGGCATATACCGGAATTGCACAGGACAGAATCTTGAAGTTGGAGACATAGTAACTGTTGAATCTACAACCGGCCACGATGTTGGGTTGGTTACCCTTACGGGGGCTTTGATACTCAATCAACTCAGAAAAGATCAGACAGATATTGAGAACTACGAGTTCAAAAAGATTTACCGCAAGGCAAAGCCTCACGACATTGAAAAATGGCAGGAGGCCATCTCAAGAGAACACAAAACAATGATCCGTTCAAGGCAGATTGCCTCTTCCCTTAATCTGAATATGAAAATCGGCGATGTTGAGTATCAGGGCGATGGCTCAAAAGCCATTTTCTACTACATTGCAGATGAGAGGGTGGATTTCAGGCAATTGATTAAACTCTTTGCCGATGAGTTCAGAATAAGAATTGAGATGAAGCAGATAGGGGCAAGGCAGGAGGCGGGCCTTATCGGGGGTATAGGTGTTTGTGGTCAGGAGCTTTGTTGTGCAAAGTACATTACAGATTTTCAGTCCATTACAACTCAATCTGCAAGATGTCAGGATCTTTCGTTAAATCCACAGAAACTGGCCGGGCAGTGCAGTAAGCTTAAGTGTTGCATTAACTACGAAGCATCTGTCTATTTGGATGCCCAGGCTTCTATGCCGATTCTCAGGGGCCCGCTGGAGACTGCAGATGGCCCACTGTATGTTGTAAAGACCGATCTGCTCAAATGCACTATGTGGTTTTCTTACGATCAGGGTAATATTAACAATGCATTCCCTCTCAACTTTGACAAGGTTAACGACATTCTTGAACTCAACAAAAAAGGGGTAAAAGTGCCAAACCCCACTTCTACAACAGAAAAAGCTCAGGAATTCAAGAGTGCTGTGGGTGAAGGGAGTATTTTCAGGTTTGATGAGAACAACAGGCCAAAATCGCAGAAAAAGAAAAAGTTCAGGAAATTTCCCAAAGGCGGA
This sequence comes from Bacteroidales bacterium UBA6088, assembly GCA_002428635.1. GTDB lineage: Bacteria > Bacteroidota > Bacteroidia > Bacteroidales > UBA932 > Bact-08. Next base: position 54,692 of record DIXE01000040.1, on the reverse strand, counting down.
GATGAGAATAAATCACACTAAAAAAGAAAAAAGGACGTTTTTCCTTTAAAGGAGTGATGGGAAAGAACAAACTAAAGAGATTCGAGGAGAACAAAACGTTTACCTCTCTTTTTCAGCCCGAACACAATGAGGTATTCAATGCCGGCTATTATATGAAAGGATGCTGGCACCGGAAATACTTTGGCAACGATAATCCGGTAATACTTGAACTGGGATGCGGAAGAGGAGAGTACACTGTTGAGATGGGAAGAAAATACCCTGACCTCAATTTTATTGGGGTGGACATCAAAGGAGCAAGGATATGGAGAGGGGCAAAGAGTGCCGACGGGGAAAATCTGAAAAATGTAGCCTTTTTAAGGTGCAGAATAGAGTTCATAGAAAGTGTGTTTGCAGCTGATGAAGTGTCGGAGATATGGATTACATTTGCTGATCCGCAGATTAACCGTCATAATAAGAGATTGACCGGAACAAGGTTTCTGGAGAGATACAGAAAATTCTTGAAACCGGGAGGTATTGTACATCTTAAAACCGACAGTCTTTACCTTCACAACTATACAATGCTGGTTGCTCTTAAAAACCGGCTTGAGATACTGGAAAGCAACAGGGATATTTACGGAAGCGGTTGGGCAAACGAACTGCTCTCAATAAAAACAAAGTATGAAACCCAGTTTCTGCAGCAAGGACTGCCAATTACCTATATGGCATTCAGGCTTGAATCCCACGAAAACCTCCGGGTCAGGCTAGTTGAACCTGAGGTTACTGATTATTCGGCACTTACTCCTGAGGATCTCTCAGGGTGTACTCAATAGAACGGGAGAAACGGATAAGATCTTTGCGCAGACCCTCCATAACAATGGGATTGTCGGAACCGTCTATTGTTATGGTATCTTCAAACATTCTCATAACTCTTGCAAAGGAAGATGAGTGTCTGAATGTGATGATGTTACCCTCCTCTGATGTCACTACGTATTTACTGTTCAAAAAAATCTGTCTGATCTTGTCCTTATCCTCTGCGTAGCTTTTGTTGAGATATACCTTCCTTTTTCCATAGCCGACCAAAGGATAAACAAAAGAGATTACAACCAAAAAGAGAAGCATCTGTCCTCCGGTTCCTGGTCTGAAGAGATTCTCGTACCGGAATCCCTCCGATTTGGAAGTAATTGTAAAGATACCAATAACAATGAGCAGAATTACTATCAGCCAAATGAAGTATTTGGCAACTCTGATCAAATACTTTTTGAAATTAAAACCGGTATTCATATCGATTATATTAATTAAAATATGCTCATTTAAATCATACAAAGCTAAATAAAAATCTCTATTTTTGTAAATAACGATCTTAATTCAGAAATTTATTGAAGTATGGAAAAGGAGAAAAAATTGAGAAATCTGGTTATTGCCCTCGCGGTTGTTGCAGGAATACTTGCTGTGGTAATGGCCTGGATCTGGATTGACCGCAGTGGAATGATAGGTGATCTTACTGTTGAAAAAGAGCAGCTTACACAGGAGATGATGGCCCTCAAGGATGATTATTCCACACTCACCACAAACAACGACAGTCTTAATGTTCAGCTGGATAAAGAGAGGGAGAAGGTAGACCAGTTACTGGAGAGGGTTAAGCGCACAGAAGCCACTAACCGGGTCAAGTTAAGGGAGTATGAAGCAGAGCTTGGTACTCTCAGGTCTATAATGAGAGGATACATTACACAGATTGATTCTCTTAACACTCTCAACATAAGTTTGAGGAAAGATGCAGCAGAAGCTGATGCGAGAGCAAAGAAATCCCAACAGAAATTTGAGGAGTTGCAAACCACAACCGATGAGTATGCCAAAAGGGTAGAGATAGGATCTGTGATAAAAGGCAGAGGTACAAACCTTACAGCAATCAACTCCAGTAATAAAGAGACAGATCGCAGCAGCAGGGCCGTCAAACTCAAAACCTGCCTGTACCTGGTAGAGAACACAATTGCCGCAAAGGGACCGTTCAAGATTTATGTGAGAGTTAAGGGACCTGACGGGATCCTTATGACACAGTCAAGCCAGCAGATATTCACTTCTGCCGGGGAGCAGATGATCTACTCAGCAGTGAGAGAGATTGACTATCAGGGAAGTGAGCTTGAAGTGTGCGTCTTCTTTGCATCTGTAGTTCCCTACGTAAAGGGTGTTTACACTGTGGATGTCTATTCAGAACAGGGTAAACTGGGCAGTGCCGATCTGCTGCTGAGATAATTGTCAGGGATATACATACATATACCTTTTTGTGCCCGCTTCTGTACATATTGTGACTTCTACTCGCAAATTTACAGAGGGGAAAAGGCAGACTTGTTCATTGATGCTTTACTGGCCGAAATTAATGAGAAAAGCTCTTTTTTTAAGGGAGATAGTACAGAGCAAGAAGGAGAAAAGGTAGAAACAATTTATATCGGAGGCGGAACTCCATCTCTGCTCACCCCATTCCAGCTGGAAAAGATAATAGCAGCTCTGGGAAAAGCTTTTTTCTTAGAAAACAGACCACATGTTAAGGAGTTCACGATTGAGGTTAATCCGGATGATACCAATATACAATATTATAAAGATCTGATGTCTCTGGGCATCAACAGGATAAGCATTGGAATGCAGTCCTTTTGCGACGACGAGCTTCGTTGGATGAACAGGAGACACAACTCCTCTGAGGCTATCCGCTCGTTTTATGATGCCAGGGAGGCCGGCTTCAAAAACATCAGTGCAGATCTTATCTTTGGCATTGGTCTTGACGAGGGTGAAAACTGGATGAAAAACCTTAAGATAATCCGGGAACTCAGGCCTGAACATATCTCTGCCTATCAGCTTGGAATCGAGAATGGAACAAAACTTGACAGGATGGTTAAGAGAGGTGATTATTCTGCAGCGGAACAAGAGTTCTCTTTAATGCAGTATTCTCTCTTGCAGAGCTCTCTTTCTGAGGCGGGTTACAATCAATACGAAGTCTCAAGTTTTTGCCTGGAAAATTTCCGCTCCATTCATAACAGCTCTTACTGGAATCACACACCTTATCTGGGGCTTGGTCCCTCTGCCCACTCCTATTCAAAGGGAGTCAGGAGCTGGAACCGGAGATCAGTTACAGGTTACATTCAGGCAAAAAAGAATGGGACAAGCTTCTCTTCAGAAGAGATCCTTTCAAAAAAAGATATTTTCAACGAAAAGATAATGCTTTCACTCAGAAGGGCAGAAGGACTTCTGATATCAGATCTTGACTCAGGGACAGAGAGCGACTATATGCAGGATTTTTTAAAAAACGCATCAGTACTCATTGATAATGGATCTCTTGTGAAGGATGGAGAGAGAATAACAATATCTCCCTGTAAGCTTTTTGTCTCTGATGGAATAATTCGTGAACTTTTTATCCCCTGATATAGGCAGTTATGGCAATGGTCAGGAATCCAAAAAATATAAGGGTTGCATAAATGTAGGAGATTATCCTCCACCTGTTCAGCCATTTGGAGTTATTGATGCCAACTGTCTGGAAAGCACTCCAGAAACCGTGGGTGAGATGAAACCAAAGCGCGCAGAACCAGATGATGTACAAAATCAGGAACCAGATGTTGCCAAATACAGAAGGCATCAGATCGTTAACATTATCAGGGTGTACGCCCATAAACTCTCTGAGCTGCATCTTTGCCCAGAAGTGGGTAAGGTGAAAGGCCAGAAAACCCAACACTATCACACCCAGCACGAACATATTTTTTGATGCCCAGGAATCTTTTGGCCCGACATTTCTTACAGCATACCTCTGTGGTCCTCTGGCCTTCATATTTAAAAGGGTAAGATATGTGGCATAGATGATGTGCACAACAAAACCTCCGGCAAGAACCGGTACCATCACCACTACAACCGGCGATCCCATTATCTTAATTATTGTGTCAAATGCTTCAGGTCCAAAGAGATATGCCGAATTTGCCAGGAGGTGAACCACCAGAAACAGCATCAGAAAGATGCCGGTTACACTCATTATTAGTTTTTTACCGATTGATGAGGTGAATATGTTTGCCATATGTTTAAAAGATTGAAACAGCCAATCGTTAGCAAAGATAATCTCTTGCTTGTTAATTTCATAACATTTAGCTACTTTTGTTGAGTGTACATAATTTGTTAAAGTTCATAAAATCTAATAGATAATGAAATACAAAAGAGTGCTGTTAAAATTGAGCGGAGAGAGCATCGGGGGAGATGACGGTTATGGCATTGAAAGTGAAAAGCTCTTCTACTATGCTCAGGAGATACAAAAAGCTGTTTCTGCCGGAGCAGAGATTTCGGTTGTCGTTGGAGGCGGTAATATCTTTAGAGGACTAAGGGGAACCGGCCAGGGATTTGACAGGGTAAGAGGAGATCAGATGGGTATGCTTGCGACAATCATCAACAGCATTGGTCTTTCAATTTTCTTAAGACAAAGCGGAGTTTTGGCAGAGGTCTTTTCCTCTACACCTGCAGAGCCCTACGCAAAATATTACAGTCGCGATGCAGCAGTTGAACTGCTAAGTAGAGGAGGAGTAGCCATAATTGGCGGAGGAACCGGCAATCCGTTCTTTACTACCGATTCAGCATCGGCGCTCAGAGCGGCCGAGACCGGATCCGAGGCTCTTCTGAAGGGTACAAGAGTTGATGGAGTCTATGCTTCAGACCCCGAAAAAAATCCTAATGCCCGAAAGTATTCTGAACTTTCCTTTGACAAGGCTTTACAGGAGAATCTGAAAATTATGGATCAGACTGCATTTACTATGTGCAGGGAGAATAACATACCGATAGTGGTATTTGATGTGAATAAACCCGGAAATCTTCTGAGAATCCTCAACGGTGAAAATATCGGATCGGTAGTGTCAAACCTTTAGAAAATATAAATTTTATATTATGGATATTGATAAACAGAAAGAGGTAATAACCTCGGTAAAAGAGAAAATGCACAAAGCAATTGTCTTCCTGGAGGAGGAGCTCAAGACCTACAGGGCCGGGAAGGCTAATCCTGCTGTTTTCCACAACGTTATTGTAGATTATTATGGGACTCCAACCCCAATTCCCCAGTTGGCCAGCATTACTACCCCTGACGCCAAGACAATGATAATCCAGCCATGGGACAAGAAGATGATTCCGGCTATCGAAAAGGCGATTATGGCAGCCAACATCGGCTTTACACCTCAGAACAATGGTGAAAACATAAAAATCAACGTTCCTCCTCTCACAGAAGAACGTCGCAAAGATCTGGTTAAAAGAGCAAGAACAGAGGGTGAGAATGCAAAGATAAGTGTGAGGAATGCCAGAAGGGACGGGGTTGAGCAGCTTAAAAAGTATCAAAAGGACGGACTCCCTGAGGATATTGTAAAAGACGGAGAGAGTGTTCTTCAAAAAGAGACCGAGAGTTGCAACAAAAAAATCGATGAGATTCTGGTGACAAAAGAGAGGGAGATAATGACTGTATAGTCGTGCGAATAAATATTTTAGTCGTGCGAATCAATATATATACTACTCTCTTATTAATTTTAATCTCCTGCGGAACATCCAGAATCGAAGGTCCTGCCGAGTCCTATTTGCCGGCTGAGATTCCTTCTGTTGCTTCTGAACTCCCGGTGACCATTGAGCTTGATATCAGAAAGCTTGAGCAAACTGTAAACAGCAATCTGAAAGGACTACTTTTTCAGGAGGATAACATTTCCGGGAAAGATCTCTCGGTGAAAGTCTGGAAGGCTGCAGACTTTTCATTTTTCGTTTACAACAACGAGATTACCTACAAAATTCCCCTAAAAGTATGGTCAAAATTCGGATGGAGTGCAAAAACTCTGGGACTCAATCTGGGGGATACATATCAGACAGAAGGGGTTATTTCCCTGGTTTACAAGACGTCAGTATCTATTGACAAGAATTGGAAACTTGTGCCAAAAACTGTGTCGGGAGGTTATGAGTGGATCGAAAAACCTTCAGTAAAGGCAGCGGGGGTGTCCATACCCCTGACACCGATTGTAAGTGTTCTACTTTCCGGTTTTCAGGGCAAAATCAATGAGCAGATTGACAAAGCTATATCGCAACAGATCAATCTGCGGGAATATGTGGATATTGCCTGGAGGGAGCTCCAAAATCCATTGATGCTGGACAGTTCAAACAGTGTCTGGCTCAAAATAGATCCCATGGCTCTAATGCTCAATCCTTTTGAGACAAAGGGAAATAAGCTCAGGATAACACTTTCCCTTTCTGGAATTGTAGAATCTTATGTTGGAGCTTTTCCCCCTGAAAGAGAGCCTGTTCCCTTGCCTGAGTTCAAAGTTGCAGAGAGTGCTCCCGGACAGTTTAACCTGAATATCTCTACTGACATTACCTACGATAAAATGACCGAGATTGTCAGAAAGGAGCTTCTGGGAGTGAATTTTCACGAAGAGGGAAAGGTTTACCGTATTGAGGAAATATCTATGTACAGCAGTCATGGCCGTGCCGTACTCACTTTGCAGCTGAACGGAACCTACCGGGGGAAGATATTTATGACAGGCATTATCGTCCATAATCCTGTAACCAACTCCCTGGAAATAACTGAGGCAGACTTTGACATCCGAACCAAAAACACATTGATAGGAACTGCAAAGTGGCTCTTGCACGGGAAAATACTTAAACGAATAACTCCTCTGCTCAGGTATCCTCTGGAAGAAGATCTGACCTATCTGAAAGAGCAGGCGAACCAAATGCTGCAGGGGTATGAGATATTCCCTTCGTTGTGCGTTGCAGGCAACCTGGACCGGCTGGAAGTCAAAGAGGTAAAGATGATTCCGGGAGCTGTTCGCCTGATGGCCAACCTGCAGGGCAACCTGAGGGTGGAGTATCGGTAGGAGATTTGCAGTTTTCTGCTTAACCTTGCCACAGTTTTCGGCATGTAGCAGATTATGTGGTGTTTATTGAAAGGCGTTTTTTTAGAATTGCGAAAACCTAAAAAAATGCCTTTCACATTTGTCAGTATACCAACCACATGCCGAAAACTGTGGCAAGGTCCTTTCGTCTTAAAAACAAAAAACAGATAATAGTTTTAGGATTAAATAAGATGAAAAAATTTAAATTAATAACCGCATTTGTAATTTCACTGCTTGTAGTTTCGGGATACACCTACGCCCAATCAGAAAAAATAATCAATGAGCACGGAATAATGCCTTACAACGGAATTGCGACAATTCTGATAAGAGTACCCGGGCCCAGGGTATCGGACACTATAAAGTTCGTAAACGGTGTTGCCACCTACAAACAGGATAAATATGACGGTGAGATCGGTTGGATCTATGTTACGGATATTGACAGGAATATGGTGCATTACATTGTATTGGAAAAAGGCACAATTACAATTACTGCCACTAAAGACTCTCTGATCTTTATTACCGGAACACCTAATAATGACGCTTTATTCAACCTGGACAAAGAGATTGAGCCCCTCAGGATGAAAATGAAAACTTTATCCAGAGAGATGATGGCAAGAAAAAATAAAGGGGAGAATGAAGCAGCGGCACAACTTGAAAAAGAATTACTGGAAGTCTCAAAGATTTGGTGGGGAAAGCAGGAGGAGTTTGCATTAAACAGCAACAATCTGGCAGGATTGAATTATGTTAACAAACTTATGGGCCAAGGCCGCTTTTCAACTGAAACTTTACAAAAGTTAGCCGGACAGTATAAACATTTTGCCGGGAAGAATGCATACAAAAGCCTGGAAAGAAAGATAAGCACAGAAACAAGAACTGATATAGGAGCCGTCGCACCTCCTTTCAACCTTGTAACAGACAAAGGGGAAAAACTTTCACTTTCGTCAATTAAAAAGAGGCTGGTAATTATTGACTTCTGGGCCTCTTGGTGCGGTCCCTGCCGGAAGGAGAACCCCAATCTGATCTCACTTTACGAAAAATGGAGAGACAAAGGGCTTGAAATCATAAGTGTTTCGGTTGACAAACCTGAGGACAGAGATAAGTGGTTAAAAGCAATCAATGAAGATAAACTTACCTGGCTGCAGGTGTTGGACGAAAAGGGAACTGCCGCTAAAGACTATGGAGTTGCTTCTGTTCCAAAAACCTTTTTGGTTGATGAAACCGGAAAAATTGTAGCAAAGAATCTCAGGGGAGAAGAGCTGAATGAATTTGTTGCAAAGTTTATTGGTAAATAAGGGATACCAGCAACTAAGGGCGCCTGAATCACAGGCTGTAGAAACTTTTGCAGTTTTAAGAATCAAAGAAATAATTTTAGAGAAGAAATATCAAAAAATAGTAATCTTTTAGACTGATTCTGAGCAGGGCGAGAGCCTTGCTCATTCTTTTTTCGACTGTCTTTTGTGAGATGTTCAGCTTGCCGGCGATTTCTCCGTAGGTATAACCGTTTTTGCGATTCATCAGAAACACCTCTCTGCTTGTTTCAGGGAGTTCTTCAATCGCCTTTTGTATCATCGCCTTTAGCTCTTTCTCCTGAAGCCTGTCATAATCAAAAAATTCCAGAGCACACTTGTTGAGTCTGAACTCCCTTTCACTTTGCTCCTGAGTCTCCTGCTGATACCTTTTCTCTATCTTTTCGTGATTCAAATAGTTTAGGCACTGGTTACGGGTAAGGGTAAAAAGATAATTAATCAGATTTTTGTCCTCTCTTACAAACTCCCTTTTACCCCAAAGAGTAACAAATACGTTCTGAACCAAATCATTTGCTACGGAATGATCATTAACATATTGGAGTGCGAAACGCTCCAGCATCAGAAAATACTTTTCGTAATAATGCCTGAAAGCAGCCTTGTCTCCACTCTTAAGTCTTGCAGAAAGATTATCAGGAACAGGTTCCACTTTTTAGTATTTTATTTTCCAAAGATATTATTAAAAGATGAATATCGATATCCGACAGTTGAAAATATCTTTCAAAGCGTAGGGTATGAGAAAATACGTTTGTATTAATAATAGCTTTACATAATTGCATATCATATATGACAAAGGAGAGAATTTTAAAATATCTGTTTAATGAACTCTCAGAAAATGAAGCCCGTGACTTTGAGAAATGGGTCTTTGAGAGTAAAGAGAATATGCAAACCTTTTCTGACTACAAAAATGGCTGGTCTCTTGCAATGGCAGAACTGGAAGAAGATGAGAGGTCTCATCTTAAAAACAACTACAGGGAGGTGATTCGCAGGATAAAATGCAATCAGGCAAGAGGGGCGAGAAGGATTTCGGGATATCTACGATATGCGGCTGCTATCCTGTTGTTTGCGGGTGTAACTGCCCTATTTGTATATCAGCTGACAAAAACTTCCCAGTCTGAGAAATTTGCAATGGAACTGACGCGGATTGAGCCTGGAACCAAAAAGGCTATGCTGCTGCTGGAGAACGGAAGATATATTCCTCTTGACAGCACTTCTGACGGAATTATTACAACCGATCACAACAGGCAGGTGGCCGAACTGGAAAAAGGGCAGATTGTTTACCACAGGTCTTCGGGACATACAGATAAAAGGGTAGAGGAAATTAAATTTAACTCGCTCATTATTCCCAGGGGAGGGGAGTACAAACTTATTTTGCCCGATGGAACAAATGTGTGGCTGAATTCAGAAACCGAGCTTAAATTTCCGGTAGATTTTTCTTCAAAATCAAGAGAGGTATTCCTGGTAAGAGGTGAGGCCTATTTTGAGGTTGCAAGAGATGAAAACAAACCATTTCTGGTTACAGTTAACGACTCTCTTAAAGTAAAAGTTCTTGGTACTCACTTTAATATAAGTGCCTACGAGGATGAAACTCAGACAAAAACAACCCTGCTGGAGGGATCTGTTGAGGTTGCTCTTGCATCTGGACACAAATCCCGGCTCAAACCCGGGGAGCAGTACAGAGTGGCCAATAATGGCATGAGGGAACTGTTGTCTGTCAATGTATACGAGGTAATTGCGTGGAAGAACGGGAATTTCTTTTTTGACAACGAAGATCTGGAATCAATAATGAAAAAACTCTCAAGGTGGTACAATATTCCTGTCAAATTCAAGGATGAAAAACTGAAACAAATTCAGTTTTTCGGGATAATCAAACGGTACGAGAAGATCAATTCAATTCTAGATATGCTTAAACTCACAAAAATGGTGGAGTTCAGGATTGACGGCGGCGTTATAGAAGTCTGGCCGGCAAAAGTATAAACTAAATAACTTAAATACCTAAATATATGATAGTATGGGAAAATTCCAAAATGTCTTCCTGTGTAAAAACGGGAAATTTATTCTGAAAACGATGAAAATAATTCTCTTCGTTCTTCTTTTTTTTTCCATCAATCTCTCTGCGACTAATGTCTATTCGCAAAAGCTAACGATAAACCTTAAGAATGTCAGCTTGAAAACTGCATTGCAGGCGATAAAAGCCGAAACAGGTTATTATCTTTTGTACAGTACAGACCAGATTGATCAGGCAAGGAGCATTTCTCTGAATTTGAAAAATGCAACTCTGGAAGACGCACTTAAACAGTGCCTTGTAAATTCAGGCCTTGGTTATGTGATCAAGGACAGTACTATTGTAATTTTGCCGGAACCGCCTGCAGCAAGATCCAGAAGTGCTCAGGTGCAGAACCAGGAGGTGACGGTAGTTCGTGGAAGGGTTTTGTCCAAAAGTGGCGAACCTCTTGTTGGAGTAACCGTTGTAGTAAAGGGAACAACGAGCGGTGCAGTGACTGATACCAGCGGAGTTTACATCCTCAGAGTCAGGAGAGGAGAAAACACTCTTGTATTCTCCTGTATTGGTATGATCAGACAGGAAGTTTCAATCAACAACCGAAGCGAGATTAATGTAGTTATGGAGGAGGATCAGGCAGAACTTGAACAGGTTGTGGTTACCGGATACTTCAGTGCCAACAAGCAGACTTATACCGGTTCATCTTCAACCATCACCGCAAATGATATAATCAGGATCAGCAGCGGAAATATCCTCCAGGCAGTTCAAACCCTTGAACCCTCGTTCAGAATTATTGAGAATACAGAACAGGGATCTAATCCAAATGCACTTCCCGACATTGAACTCAGAGGAGCAGGAAGTATTCCGGGATTTAAGAATGAATTTCAAAACAATCCGAATATGCCTACATTCATTCTGGATGGATTTGAAGTTTCTGCACAGAAGATATTCGACCTGGATCCCAACAGGGTTCTGTCAATAACCATTCTTAAAGATGCTGCTGCGACTGCGATATACGGATCAAGAGCTGCAAACGGAGTAGTTGTGGTTGAAACCAAAACACCGCAACGGGGACAGATACAGGTAAATTACAAGAGCGATATTAAATTCACATCGGCTGACCTTTCTGGTTATGATCTATTGAATGCATCAGAGAAATTACAGTTTGAAGTGCTTTCAGGTGTATACCCCGGAGCTGATCGTGTTAGTGATATTGAGAGGAATATGGATGAGTATTACCAAAAACTCAAGCTTGTAGCAATGGGCTACAACACCGACTGGCTGGCCCAGCCCATAAATGCTGTTTCAGTTGCACATAAGCATAGCTTGCAGATAGAGCAGGGAACCGAGAATTTTAGATACAACCTCAATCTTTTTTATGATAAAGACAATGGCGTGATGAAAGAGTCATCCCGTGACCGTCTTGGAATAGGGGCCTATTTTCAATACCGATACAAGAGGTTCTTGTTTATGAACAACCTTACATATAATCATGTGGTAGCAAACAATTCCTCTTACGGAAGTTTCAGTGAATACGCCCAGGCAAATCCTTATCTGCCATTCAGGGATATTAACGGGAAGATTGTAAAGTATTTTGATTTTGTCAACACACCCAATCCCTTGTACAATTCAAATATTGGAGTGATAGACAAGGATGCTCACGATGAAATCATCAATAATTTCAAGATGGAGTGGAACATAACTGACGGAATAAAAGTCAAAAGTTTGGTTGCTTTCAGTAAAAAAATACAGAATAACCAAAACTTTCTGCCGGCAGACCACACACAGCAAATATATGTAGATCAGACACAGAAGGGGCTTTTCAGAAATGAATACGGAGAAGACCACTTTTTCAATGCCAATACAGTGGTTTCACTTTACAAACAACACAAGGATCATTTTATCACAGTCAACGGAGGAGTTGAGATAATAACCCAGAACGACAATCTTAATATTTTCCAGACAACCGGATTCCCCAACAGTCTTCTTTCATATCCCAGCTTTGGAACCTCATATGATATGACATCATCAGGGGCAGGGGGGATGAAACCGGGGGGATCAGAAAGCATAGCAAGATCTCTTGGTTTTTTTGGGACAATCAATTATTCCTGGAAGAACAAATATTTTACAGATTTCTCGGGAAGGATGGACGGATCTTCAAAGTTTGGTGCTAACAAAAGGTGGGCAAAACTGTGGTCAGTCGGTATAGGGTGGAATATGCACTACGAGGATTTCCTTAAAGATTCAAAGGTGATTACATCATTGAGATTAAGAGCCTCTACCGGATTTACAGGAAGCCAGAACTACAATCCCAACCAGAGTCTCACAATGTTTGACTACATAAGAAATTATTATTACCAGTGGGAATTCGCGGGTGCAAGACTTATGGCTATGGGAAATGAAGACCTCAAGTGGCAAAGGGTAAGCAAAAACAATGCAGGTTTGGATCTCGAACTCTTCAAAAGAAGATTTTCTGCAACATTTGACTATTATATCGAAAATTCAAAAGACGCACTCACCCCGGTCACTATACCTCCGTCACTCGGATTCACCTCATATACAGAGAACCTCGGAGAGGTAACCAATGAAGGTTACGAACTTAAAATGAGCATAGGTCTGATATCAAACAAAACGAAAGATATGTACTGGAATCTGTTTGGTAGCTTGACTCACAATAAAAACAGACTTGTAAAGATATCCAATGCACTGAATGCCTGGAACTCAGAACAAGACTCTCAAAACACCAGTAACCCGAAAGTCAGATTCATTGAGGGGCAGGATATGAAATCGATTTGGGTCGTTCCATCAGTTGGAATTGATCCCGCTACAGGCCAGGAGGTTTTTGTCAAGAAGAACGGTGAATACACAACTGTATGGAATGCTCAGGATCAAGTAGTAGGGGGTGTAATGACACCTGATATCTTCGGGAATGTCGGAACTCAGTTCTCATATAAACAATGGCAGATTAACCTTTATATGCTTTATAGCTACGGCGGACAGACCTACAACCAGACACTGGTAAACAGAGTTGAAAATGCAGATCCGTTGTTTAATGTAGATCGAAGAGCCTTAGAGAGCAGGTGGAAACAACCCGGAGACATATCCAGATTCAAGAACATCAACGATTTGAGCATTACAAAGCCAACTTCGAGATTTATTGAGAACGATAATTATATCAGGCTAACTTCTTTCAACCTTTCATATGAGTTTAACAAAAAACAGATCCAGAAATATTATCTGGAGAGGTTGAAGCTAATTCTCTATGCAAATGATGTATTCAACATTTCAAGCGTCAAGCAGGAGAGAGGATTATCATATCCCTTTTCAAGAAGTGTAACCCTGACGATACAATTAGGATTTTAATAAAAAATGAATTGTGATGAAAAGATATTTAATAATCATAATAACAGCAATTACCAGTCTTGTTTATCTTTCGGGATGCGAAGGCTGGCTGGATGTATCGCCCAAGTCAACACTCAAAAAGGAGGATCTGTTCAAGACAGAGCAGGGATTTCTTGATGTATTGCAGGGCGTTTACATTAATCTTGTGAGCGACAGGCTCTACGGACAAGAGCTCTCATACGGCTTTATGGATGTACTTGCCCAGTATTACGACAACATTCCTTCAACGCCGCAGCACATTTATAACAATGTGGCAAAGTATGAGTATTCTCATTCTAAGGTGAAATCTACGATAAATGGTATCTGGTCTGATATGTATAATGCCATTGCCAATTGCAATGTTATTCTGGACAATATTGACAACGATAAGACCATATTCACCGGGAATAACTATAACCGGATAAAAGCTGAGGCATTGGGGTTAAGGGCTTTCATACATTTCGATCTTTTAAGAATGTTTGCGCCTGCATACAGCCAGGCAACCAAAGGACAGCCAGGAATTCCTTACATTGATAAATTCACAAGCGTAAAAATACCATTTTCTTCTATTGAGTCTGTTTGTCAAAGGATTGATCAGGATCTGGAACAAGTTAAAAGCCTGCTGCACGACTTTGATCTGGTAGGGCCTGTTGATGAGACGCCAATGGCTACAAGCAGTGGATTGTTTGAGAGAAAAGCCTGGTTGAATTATTACACAGCCGTAGCTCTTCAGGCCCGTCTCTATCTGTGGATAGGGGACAAGGCCAAAGCATTGGACAGGGTTGATGAGCTTACAACAGACCACGCCAAAACCAAAATTTTCTGGGCGCAATCCACTCAGTTCTATTATTACTATTATGCCAACGAAAGGATATTCGGTTTACACATAGTTATGGATCCTTACATGAAAGCCAAAGTTGCCGAGGATTTTGACATAACTACTGCAAACAGCAACAATCTATTGAGGATTAGTCTGGATCGCACAATGGAAATGTTTGAGACGTCTGCCGGAGGCGCTTCTGATTGGAGGTATCTTGAGTGGATGAGCAAAACAGAAGATAACTACATAATCAAATACAATGCTGCTCTCGGCATCCAGATCATAAAGATTCCCGAGATATACCTGATAGCTGCTGAGTGTAATCTTGATGTAAATCCAGATATGGCCAAACAGTATCTGAATGAACTGAGGGCTCACAGGGGGTTATCTCCTCTTCCGGAAAATGTTGACCTGACAGATGAAATTCGCAAGGAGTACCGTAAGGAGTTTATGTGCGAAGGACAGATGTTCTATTTTTACAAACGGATGGGATATCAATACATCCCCTATTGGGGAGAACAGGCCGGGAGCCACATTTATGTATTACCCATACCTGAAAACGAAACAGAGTTTAATAATCCGACATTATGAAAAAGATATTTTTATCTATAGCAATACTATCCTCTCTTGTTGTCTTCTCCTGCGAAAATGAGTCTGGAGGAGTCTTCACAGGTAGTCCGGCAATATACTTTTCGGCTTTTTCTGACAAGGCAGACAGTGTAACATACTCTTTTATAGGAAAGAACAAGGAGTTTGACACTGTTTTTCTGAATGTAAGGTTGCTTGGATATAAATTGGAGAGCCCGAAGAAGCTGAGAATCAGAATAGTCGGGGAAAAGACTACAGCAGTTGCAGGCCAACATTACGAAGCTTTGCAGCAGGAATATGATTTTATTCCCAACACCTTTGACTATAAGCTTCCAGTGATTTTGAAAAAACACTCCGACCTGGATAACAGCACTTATGTACTGGCGGTCCAATTGGAAGAAAGTGATGATTTGAAAATTGCATTTGCCGATAAGGCCAACGCAAGAATTATGTTTTCAAACATCATAATGAAACCGGGAATCTGGGATGCAACACTGGCTCCGGTCTTTGGAGTGTATTCCAAAACCAAGCATCAGATATGTATGGATATTATGGGAAGACCTTTCCCCGAAACTCTGCTGGAGTTTAATCTTGAAAGAAATGCCTGGAGAAATTTTGGATGGATATGCAACGCATATTTTAAAGATAACATAGTAATGGATAATGACCTGGTACCTCCGGCAAGGATACTGCCCTGGTTTTAATAAATAAAGAATTGAGTTATGAAAAAATTGACAAAAATCATATCATTATCAGTTATATGGGTTATTCTGTCAACAATAATCTGGTCTTGCGTGAAGGATAAGAGCAACTATGACTACAACGAGATAAACGAAGTTGAGATAGAGGGAATAGAGGAGAGCTACTCAGCAGTTATGCTGGACACTCTTAAAATCACTCCGGTACTTACCCGAACTCTGGAACAGAGAGAAGATGACCTTGAATACTACTGGATACTTTATAATCCTACTCAGACCTATAACAATGCAGACACTCTGGCAAAGACCAGGAATCTGGATGTACTTGTAAACACAGTACCCGGTTCTTATAAAATAACTTACAGAGTGAAAGACAAGACAACCGGAGTAGCCTACAGAAAAGAGTTTGCTATTGTTGTAACTTCTGAGCTCCAGAGAGGATACCTTGTTTTGAGCGAACTTAACGGGAATGCAGATGTGACGTTCATTTCTGAAGCCGGGAAGGTCTATGAGAGTATCTATAAGAATATCAATAAAGAAGAGGCGGGGACCAATCCTGTTGCCATACGATATATGTATCAGGCGCCATTGGATTACGTTGCAGTCTTATGCAATGATCAAAGAGGTGGTGTTTTTCTGAGCAGCCTCTCTTTCAAGAAGATGTTCGAATACAAGGAGTTTTTCTACGAAGAACCACAAGTAATTAAACCACAGGCAATGGAGATAACTGAGGGCTATGGAACCGTTTCTGATTATCAGGTATTTGGAAGCCAGATGTTCATATTTAACAATAATCGGCTTCATATGAGGGATAACAACTATAATGTAACGGTTGACGGTGTGAGTACAAGGGTGGAGACCAAATTCTACACAGATTTCCCTGGTGACTATGACATATCTCCGGTTACATTCCGCTCTGTTGTGTTTTATGACAACAATCACAAATGCTTTATGTATGTCGCAAACTTCGCAACACCCAGTCTGTCTGTGTCAGCTCCTGTATCCGGGGGAATATTTGATCCGGCAAATGTTGGTCTTGAACTGGTCTGGGGTAAGGTTACAAAAAGCCCGAGATACAATTCTTACTGCAATTCCATTTTTAAAGATGATCAGGGGAATTACTATTACCTGAGATTTGATATGTATAAGAAAAATGCATTAGTGCCCTTAAAGAAGACCTCTATCCCCTCAGACTTCAAAGTTAAAAACGCCAACTGCTTTACAGCAAATACTATAGAGGATTATATTTATTTCGGGCACGGGAGCAAAGTTTACATATTCGACTGCACGCTCAATCAGGAGCGTGAGGTGTATGATTTTGGGGCCGGCAAAACCGTGGACAACATCAGATGGCACGAAGCGGTAATCAAGTCCAGAGTGATGCATGTCTGCATAAGTGATGCATCCGGATCAGGCAAAACGGGAAGCGTGTATGAAATGAATGTAGCAAACGATGGTGTTTTGTCCATCAAAAATGCATATACAAATATTTGCGGCAAGGTCGTAAGTACACATTGGAAAAACTAATACCAAATAATTTTTTATGATATGAGAAAAATCCTAGTTATTGCCTGGATGTTTATACTGACAACATCCTTGCTGGCTCAACAGAGCGTAATTTTTAAAGGCACCTATATTGACAACGGAAAAGACAAAGAGGTTGAAGTAAAGGAGAACCAGAGAACAATTGCTGTAATACCGGTAAAAGGAGATGGAACATTCTACGGAGAAGTTCCTCTTGACAGGTTAAAACAATTGAGTATAAATTACGGTGTATGTGCTCAACCCTTATTTGTAAAACCCGGAAGAGAGATAACCATCAATTTTGGACTTGAGCCCAAAACAGCAAAATTCTCAGGCAGCCCGGAGACGCAACTTTATCTGGATCTGCGTTTTGTGATATATCCCGGTGATCCTGCAATAATATGGAAGATGCCATGGCCGGTATATAAAAAATACATAAAGGACGCAATTGTTACCAAGATGCTCTTTAGCGAGGTATATACCAAAGCTTATCCTGATATACCGCAAAGTTTCCGGAAAGAGGTTGAAGCCTTTACCAAGTACTCCAACTTTGGCAGCATGATATTATGGCCCCAGTTTTATAAACAGGCCAACAACCTAACAGAATTTGCAGAAGAGGAAGATTGGAAGAATCATTTGCAATCTCTTTATGAACAGATTGAGTGGAATGATCCTTTCCTTTGCGGTCTTCCTCAGTATGTGAGTTTTGCGGAGTATTATCTGAACACTCTTATTGCTAAGGAGGAGAAAAACGGCTCTTTCCTCCTGGATGCGTATGATGTAATAAATGCCAGAATTTCTAACAAGGAGGTTGCCGACTTCTTTATGTACCACTATACCAACAAATATCTTAAAGATGAAGCACCGGCTCAGAGGGAAAAGGCTTTGTCTGAGTTCCGTAATTGTGTTGCCAACGAAAGATATCTTGCCCAGTTGAACAAAATCGCTGAGGATGCTGGAAGGTTTGGAAGCAACGCTGATGCTTATGACTTTTCTCTGGAGGATGTCAACGGCAAAACTGTTTCATTGAGTGACTTTGAGGGCAAGGTTGTGTATGTTGATTTTTGGGCAACCTGGTGCGCCCCGTGCCGCGCGGAGATACCTCACCTAAACAAGCTTAAGGCAGAGCTGAAGGATAACAAGGATATTGTGTTTATATGCGTATCAACAGACCAGATCAGGGACAAACAGAAATGGGCAGATATGGTTAAAGAAATGGAGATGACAGATTATCAACTTTTTGCCGGGGATAAATATCCCGATATCAAACGCTACTATCAGATAAACGGTATCCCGCACTTTACAATTATCGGCAAAGACGGCAAGATCTACAAGAACCAAACCATCAGACCTTCAAACCCACAGACTAAATCTACACTGGTGAATCTGGCTAAGTAAGGCTCAAAAATCCTCGGTGAAAAATAATTCATCGGCGAAAAATTTGCCAACTTATAATTAGTCAGCTCGTTACAAAAACAGGAGCTTTTATTTTAAAAAGCTCCTGTTTTGTATTTATCAGACATTGAAATGATTAACAAATTTTTCGCCGTTAAATTTTCTTTATTTAACTTTATCGGAGATTTAATCGGTTCTGCATATGATATGAGAACCTCAGTTTTTAAACCAGAAATATCAGGAGCTCTGATCCCAAGACCTCAAATTCCCGGGCCTCAGGCGATTAAATTGCAAACACTCAAACAGCCAGTCAAAAAGGTAATTACACTCTTATTGATAATATACATTTATTGTTTTAATTTGAGTGCACAAAATCTTGCCGGCCAATTTGGCACTCCGGGAGATAAATATGAAAAAGTTCTGTTGGATCAGGATAAATCTTATAACAGGAGATTGAGAGCAATTAAACAAATCAACAACGACAAGTTTTTATACGATTTTGCAACACATTCAGGTATGGAATATGGAGATTTGCGGGAAGAAGCAGCAAAAAGAATTACCGATCCTAAATATCTTTATCTGTTTATCATCAATTCCAATAATTTCAAAGCGAGAGAATCTGCAATTTTACGCCTTGATGACTATAAATATTTCATTATGACGTATGATCGTGTATGTAATGAAGATTTCCTGTGGCAATTGTGCGCGCTTAAAATGATTTTATTTGATTCTTCTATTGTTTCGAAATACGGGAAGCTGAAGCTCAATTACGATCATCAAACTAAATGGGGACACTACAGAGAAAATACAGGTTATCAAAAATACTCGGCCGCAACTGCAAATGCCGTCTCTCATAAGATCTCCTTTGCGATTCAGGACATTAAGGGAGACACAGTTTATTCTGACAATTCAGGGGATTTCTCTTTACCTTCCAGCCTTAGCTATACCCGCGGAACTTATGGGTCTTATGGTACTTATGTCGTTGATGCCGAAATAAATTTTAAAAAATTTTGTAAATTCCTACTGCAAAAATTCACCCGGGAAGAGTGTATAAATATTATACTTAATTCAAATTCGGGTTATTTGCGGGATTATACCTGGGAGAAATTACAGCCATTAGATATATCTGCCATTGATAATCAGGAATTTCTGGGACATATTGTTTCTCATCCCAATGCTGAATTCAACATTAAAGCCGAAGCCATTTCAAAAATACGGGATGCAGAAATTATTAAAAAAATACTCCGGGAAATTCCAAATATTGATTTCAATCTTAAAAAGTTGCTGGAGGCGAGGTTGTCGGAATTGTAAAAATCGTCAATGGAATGACTAATTTTACATAAAAATTGTCAATTCACAGATTGTTTTTTATATTTGCACTGAATAATCAAACGACATGGAACCTTTAAGAAGATTGTTGCAGGCAAGAATAACAGCTAGAATTGAACCCAACAAAGCCATTCTTATTTTTGGAGCACGAAGGGTTGGAAAAACAATATTAATGCGCCAGTTGGTCAAGGATTTTAGCGGAAATGCATTGTTCCTCAATGGGGAAGACTACAATACATTTGCTCTTTTGGAAGAATGTTCCGTTTCAAATTACCGACATCTTTTTGAGGGCATTGATCTGTTGGCAATAGATGAGGCTCAGAACATACCGGAAATAGGTTTCAAAATTAAGTTAATCATTGACGAAATAGAGGGAGTAAGGGTGATTGCAAGTGGTTCTTCCTCCTTTGATCTTTTAAATAAGACCGGAGAGCCGCTGGTTGGCAGAAGCACTCAGTTTCATCTCGCACCTTTTTCGCAAAGGGAGATCGCACAAACAGAAAATGTCTTGGAAACCAGGCAAAATCTGGGAACCCGTCTTTTGTACGGCTCCTATCCGGAAGTGGTGACAATGGATAACTTTGAGCGGAAGGGTGAATATCTGAGAGAGATTGTGGGGGCCTATTTGCTGAAAGATATTTTATCTATAGACGGACTGAAAAATTCAGGAAAGATGAAGGATCTGCTGCGTCTTATCGCCTTTCAATCAGGCAAGGAGGTGTCGTATGATGAGCTTGGCAGACAGCTTGGTATGAGTAAAAATACTGTTGAGAAGTATCTTGACCTGCTTTCAAAGGTTTTTGTTGTTTATCGACTTGGAGCCTTTTCGCGTAATTTACGAAAGGAAGTTGTCAAGTCCGGTAAATGGTATTTCTATGATAATGGGATAAGGAATGCAATAATAGGCAATTTCAATCCGTTATCTGTACGTCAGGATGTTGGTGCCTTGTGGGAGAATTATCTTATTAGTGAGCGCATAAAAGCCAATTTTAATGAAGGTTTGGGTAAGGAGTTCTATTTCTGGAGAACCTATGACAAACAGGAGATAGATCTTATAGAAGAAAGATCCGATTCAATTACTGCACTTGACTTTAAATGGGGAGATAAAAAACCGGGAATGCCGGGAGTTTTTAAAGAGGCATATCCAAATGCAGTATTTGAGGTAGTGAACAGAGACAACTACCTTAGCTATATATAATAAATCAGCAAACTTCAATAACACGCTCACCCTCTATCTCTTTTATGAAAAGAGTATAGTGTGATACGACCAGTAGTGTCCCGGAGGTTTCTGCATAGATAAATGAAAAAAATGACAATAACTATGCAAAAATTTCACCTTTATACCAGACCCTCCCGCCCGGTACCATAATAAAACCTTCCCTAACATCGCTTTTCATTTGACAGACTCTAAAAATTCAAGATTCAGATTATTAGCCGATTGCAAACAACTAAGCTAAGTGTTAATATCTTATCTGTCCAATCGGCCAGGTAAAGAGGAATGTTTAGGATATTTCCGTCTTTTTTCAGGTTTTTCATAGAATACCTGATGACAATTTCCGGGTTAAAACTATCAGTATATACTTTTAGACTTTTTGCATTCAGATTTTCTCCGGACTTGACTTCAATGGGCAAAAGTGAAACGCCGTATTGCAACAGGAAGTCAATTTCTGCTGTGCCAGCCGAAGCCCAATATCTCGGCAATACTTCAAATTTGGCTACAAGTGATTGAAGAATAATGTTTTCTGTTATAGCACCTTTGAATTCTGCATATAGCGGATTGTCTGTCCGGAATATTTCTGGAGGAAGTCCCGCCAAAGCACGAAGAAGACCTATATCACATAAATATATTTTGAATGCGGTAAGATCATCATACGCAGAAATTGGCAATCCCGGCTTGGTGACACAAAATACCCTATAAAGCAAACCGGCGTGTTGCAGCCAGAATAATCCATCTTCGTATTCTCTTGCACGAGCACCTGGCTTTACCAATTTATACAGGAATTTACGGTTCTCTTTAGATAGTTGTGATGGAATCGAGTTCCAGATGGCTGTGATACGAGGTATATCTCTTGACGGCGCATGCTTTGCAAAATCCAATGAAAACGCAGTGAGCACATTATTCTGGATATTTTCAATTTCCTCAATACCTTTATTTTCCAACATAGCAGAAGCTGCTGCAGGCATTCCTCCGCACACTTGATATCGCCGGTATGATTCAATCAATTTACTTATTATAATTTCCGGGAATGATTCAATGGAAGTAATACCGTCAATGAATGTATATATTTGAATGTCATCTGTGTATAAGAACTCTTTGAAAGATACTGGATACATCTTAAGAAAATCAACTTTTCCAACCGGAAAAGAGTCACCTTGAGACAAAGAGACTCCAAGAAATGAACCGGCTGCGATTATATGATATTCAGGTGCGTCTTCGCTGAAATATTTCAAGCTGTTCAATGCTTTGTTACTCTCTTGTATTTCATCGAATATAAGTAAAGTTCTGCCTGCTTCAAGAGGTTGATCTGTGTATAGTCTCAATATGCCCAGTAGGCGTGAAGGGTCCTTGGTGTTTTCAAATTCGCGGCATAACTCCTCAGATGCATCAAAATTAAAGTAAGCAACATAATCATAATGCAACTCGCCAAACTTCTTCATTATCCATGTCTTGCCTATTTGACGGGCTCCCTGTATTATCAAAGGTTTGCGTGATTCGCTCTCCTTCCAGCGGATTAATGAATCCATTATTTCTCTTTGCAATTCCATATCAAAATTGTATAACATCACATAACTCTAACGAGTTTTGTGCAAATATACACATTTTTCTAACGAGTTTAGTGATTGAGGGTGCTTTGTCGTAGGTTCTATATTAAAATTAACACGACTTTCCTGAATTTTTAAATTCCAGGAAAGTCGTGAGATTAAAACAAATGTAAATCAAATACCAGACTGTGAATAAGTTGATAAAAACATTGTTAATATCAAAATTATTGCAAGATCAAACTATTTGCTATATAATCAATTGCTGTAGCTTCTTCATCAATTCATCTCCGTGGAGGTTATAGGCCAGGATTGTTCCATCAGGACCGATCAGCAGGTTGATTGGAACAGCCCCGATACCATATTGTCTGGCCACTGCATTGTCCCAGAACTTCAGATCACTCACATGCGTCCAGGTAAGCCCATCATCGTGGATTGCCTTTAGCCACGCATCTTTTCTGCCCAGCCTGTCCAATGATACACCCAGCACTGTAAAGCCCTTATCTTTATATGCATTATATGCTTTTACCACATTGGGATTGTCTGCACGGCAGGGGCCACACCACGAGGTCCAAAAGTCCAAAAGCACATATTTACCCCTAAAGTCTGTTAAGGATACCGGCCTACCCAGAGTATCGTTCTGGGTAAAATTTGGAGCTATCTTTCCTACAGCGAGCATATTGAGTTTGTTTATCTTATCTTTCATAGTTATGGCAGCGCTAGTATAGTGCACAGAGGGAGAAAGAGTATTGTACACTTTTTCCAGTTCCGGGCTAATCAAATAGTTCCTGTATGCCACCCAAGCCGCTACCGGAGAAGAGGGATATTCCTGTATAAAAGCGAGCACAGCTTCAGTTCTTGCTTTAGAATTTGCTGACCTGGCCTGTGCAAACTTTTCTTTTCCGGCCTCGGAAGTATCCGAACGAAGAGTCGCCAATGAGCGTGCCTGCTCGTTAAGAGATTTTTCAATGCTTTTAAACAACTCATAATCCATTGTGGTGGCCGGTCCTTTCACTTGGCTCTCCCGGAGGTCGTCCTTTCTTAGGGCCACAGAATGTTGCCCATTTTCTGCAAAAAACATAAATAGCGGCTTATTTACAAAGTCCCTCTCAAAAGAGAGAATAATCGGCGATGGTTCAGCCAAAGTACCCTTGAAGCGGAAAGCTCCATTCGTTACCTCTGCTGAATCTCTTATACTACCTGGAACGTCAAATGTAGAAAGGTATATCTTTCCTGAATCCATACCTGCTATACGGCCATCAATCGTGTAATCGTCAGATAATAAACTCTCTATCATCATCTCCAGCATCTCTTCTGACTCTGCATCTATCATAAACCCGGAATAGGCAAAAAAATGGACCTTGCCACAGTTTTTGGCAACATCCATATCATCAGTTAATTAACGTTAAGACTTTTTTTGAGAAAACCGGATTTTAAAAAACTATGGCAAGGTTTAAAGAAATTAAACCTCTCAAATCCAAAATTTATATCAAATATTCGGAATACGATCCAAATAATCACGCCAATACACGGAATTATAGTCCAGCGAAAAACTATGTTTCTTGGTTTTTAAAAATTACTACTTCTTAAGCGTCACCAGTACCGGTCTGTGATCGGAGGCGATGCTCTCCGGGACCACAATTTGATTGAGTATTTTGAAGCTATAATATTCAGATCTTTTGGCAAATACATAGTCTATACAGACCTTTGGTTGGTCGGCGGGGAATGTTGGTTGTGTATCATCAGAGAGTAGAGTGAAAATTTTGCCCAATACCCTGACCGGTTTAGATTGCGGTTCTGAATTAAAGTCCCCGCCGACAAGCAAAGGCTTGTCCAAAAGCATCGCCTCCCGGTTAAGGATCTCTGCCGATGCAATCCGATCCTCTTCAGTAAGGGAAAAGTGTGTACTCATTGCAACAAAGTCACTAAACTCCACAATCAGCAACACTCTCGGTTCCTCGCGTCCGGGCAGTGGCACACGTTTAAACGAGAGAGGCTCTTCACGTGAGAGAATTCCAACGCCATACTTTCCACCGTCAAATTCCAGTGCTGAGGCGAAAACCCCGTGCATACCTGTCATCCGCCTCAGCTCACGAATCTGGTCCACACCGCCCGTTCTCGACGTTACACTGTCCACCTCCTGCAATGCAACCACATCGGGTTTTTCGCGGATGATAACAGCGGCAATCCGCTCCAGATCCTTCACCTGATCTATCCCCTTGCCCACCCGAATGTTGTAAGTCATAAACCGGAACTCGCAGGAATCTGATGAATTTAAACAACCATTATGTGATATCCCGTCAGCAACCCCGGCAAGTATCTGCACTGCAGCTGAGAATACAAGAAGGATAGTGAGGCAGAGTCTCTTATGATAAAAAAAGGATTTCATAGAAAGGGTTTTCTGTGAGTAAAGTTAGGGAAGATTTTATAAGGAGAGATTAAATAAATGTAAATTTTTACAAACGGCAACTTCAAATCCAATCTGAAACACGGCATCTGGACCCTTTACGACCGCAGTGATAAAATCGAGAAAGTGAAGGAGTTTATTGAAAGGAGAAAGGTTAAGATGTTTACATTCCTGAGTTATCTCTGGTGGCCGGGATGACAGAAGGGCACGACCCTGCACCCGACTCCGGGAAGAAGAAAGGCAGCACCAGAATCGTCGGCTATTTTTTGTAATAAAACCTATCCAAAACTTGTAGTAAAATGCCGCCAAAAATTGTAGCAAAACACCGTCATTTTTTGTAGTGTAAATTTAATTGCTTAATTTTGTTGAGCTTTATTATTTATATTATAATGAAAATGAATGAATATTATCCCCGTATTTGTGATAGTGTATTACAGAACAAATTAAAGATTACGGGCGCTGTATTAATTGTTGGTCCTAAATGGTGCGGGAAGACAGAAACAGCATTACAGGCGGCGAAAAGTGTCCTTTATATACAAGAGAATTCCCAGAATAAAGAAACGGCTAAAATTATGCCATCACTCTTGCTTGAGGGAGAAACTCCCAGACTCATTGATGAATGGCAGGATGCTCCGGAAGTATGGGATGCAGTAAGGCATACTGTGGATAGAAGGAAGGTACCCGGGCAATTCATACTTACGGGTTCGGCTACCCCAGGTGACCAAGTGAAGGCGCATACCGGTATAGGACGTATTTCAAGAATTCTTATGCGGCCGATGAGTTTGTTTGAGTCAAAAGAATCGAATGGAACTGTTTCATTGAGAGAGTTGTTTGCAGGTAACCAAAAAATTGAAGCAGTCAGTAAATTAGATGTGACACAGATTGCACACTCAATATGTCGTGGCGGTTGGCCCGGCGCTGTAACCTTTTTAAAAGCCGAAGGTGCTCTCGCCAGGGAGTATGTAGATATAATTGTTGAAGAAGATATTAATATAGTCGACGGGGTTGAACGTAACCCAAAACGTGTACGTTTAGTACTTCAATCTCTGGCTCGTAATATTTCAACTTTAACAACAGCAACCACCATATTGGAAGATGTCAGATCAAATGATATGAGCATAAATGAACGTACGCTTGACAGTTACTTAAATGCTTTACGCCGGATCTTCATAATAGAAGATGTACCTGCCTGGTCTCCATCTTTACGGTCTAAAACAACAACTAGAACTTCCTACAAACGACAATTAGTTGATCCTTCAATTGCTACCGCGATTATGCGAATTGATGCAGATCGATTGTTATATGATATGGAGACTTTTGGGTTTTTGTTCGAGTCTCTTTGTACTCGCGATATGCGCATTTACACCCAAGCAAATGACGGAGATATTTTTCACTATCGTGATAAGAATAATCTTGAAATAGACCTGATTATCTCTTTACATAATGGCAAGTGGGCTCCAGTGGAGGTAAAGCTGGGTGAACATAGGATTAATGAGGCCGCTGAAAACCTTGTGAAATTGAAAACCAAAGTGGATACCTCCCGAATTGGTGAACCCGTATTTATGATGGTTCTTACAGGTGGAAAATTTGCATATAAACGACCCGATGGAGTCTTAGTAGTACCGTTAGGGTGCCTGAAAGATTAGTCACACCTTGCTTTAGTTTTTCCAAAACTAAAAAAAATGGAAAAACTGATTGGCTTAAGGCCTACGTTATAAGCTAATTGCGAAAAACTAAGGCAAGGTGTTCAGGCAAAAACTGCAGTTATCGGTAATTTTATCCCAGTCTCTTGCCTTGATCACCTCATCCGGGAAAAGATTTGATCCCATCCCGACACAGGTCACCCCGGCTTTAAACCAGGAAGTAAGATTTGACTCGGTAGGCTCCACTCCACCGGTAACCATAATCATACTCCAGGGCATCGGGGCAAGTAGAGCTTTTACAAATGCCGGACCTCCGACAGTATTGGCCGGAAAAACTTTACACAAATCACAGCCAGCCTCTTGGGCAATTCCAATTTCCGTTACAGTTCCACAGCCAGGAGAGTAGGGTATAAGTCTTCTGTTGCAGACTTTTGCAATGTCAGGATTAAAAGAAGGTCCAACAATAAAGTTTGCACCAAGCTGTATGTACAGTGCTGCAGTAGGTGCATCCACGATAGACCCTGCGCCAATTATCATCTCGGGGCAATTTACGGACCCGTATTTTACCAGGACCGCAAATACTTCGTGAGCAAATTCTCCCCTGTTTGTAAACTCGAATGCTCTGATGCCTCCTTTATAACAAGAGGCCATTACCTGACAGGAAATTTCAGCATCGCTGTTGTAAAACACAGGTACTATGCGGGTGTTTTTAATAGCATTAAGTGTTTGAATTTTTGAAAACTTTGCCATAGCTAAATATTTATCTGATCACTCTTCCTGAGCTGTCTCCCTGCATAAGATTCTCAACCTCGGAGACTTTGACAAGGTTGAAATCGCCGTATATAGTATGCTTCAAACAAGAGGCGGCAACAGCAAACTCAAGAGCCTTGCCGTCATCACCCTTATAGTTAATAAGACCGTAAATCAGACCTCCCATAAATGAGTCTCCTCCTCCTACCCTGTCTACAATGTGGGTGATGTCGAATTTTTTGGATTCGTAAAGTTTTTTACCATCGAACAAAACACCTGCCCAAGTATTGTGATTTGCATTGACCGACCCTCTGAGGGTAATTATCACCTTGCGGGCCCGTGGAAATCTTTCCGTCAACTGTTCACAAACAGAACGAAAAGCGGTAGTGTCGATATGTCCTTTAGTCGAATGAGCATCAAATCCTTTTGGTTTGATTCCAAAAACTTTTTCTGCATCCTCCTCGTTTCCCAGAATAACATCACAACACTCAACCAACTGAGGCATTACCTCATTTGCACCCTTGCCATACTTCCACAGATTTTTTCTATAGTTTAAATCACAGGAGACTGTAATACCCCTCCTGTTTGCCACCTTTATGGCTTTGAGGCAGGCTGCTGCAGCTCTCTCTGAAAGAGCCGGAGTTATACCCGTCCAGTGGAACCAGGTTGCTCCATCCATAATTGAATCCCAATCTATAGAATCCGGTTCAATTGTGCTTATAGACGAATTTGCCCTGTCGTAAATTACCTTAGATGGTCTTGCAACTGCTCCGGTCTCTAAAAAATATATTCCCAGTCTCTCTCCGCCTCTGATGATATTGTCTGTTCTGACTCCGAATTTTCTTAGTTCTGCAATGCAGGCGTCGGCTATCTCGTTGTTCGGCAGCCTTGTGATAAATTCTGATTCAATACCGTAGTTGGCCAGTGAAACAGCTACATTTGCCTCACCTCCTCCAAATGAGGCATTGAATGATTTCGCCTGAACAAACCTTTCATAACCGGGCGTTGACAAGCGGAGCATTATCTCTCCAAATGTTACTACCTTATTCATAATTAAATACTCCGGAATAATTATTTTTCTTTTTCATCCAGATCAATATTCTGGATTTTACCTCCTAAAATTAATACAAAAAACAGAGAAACAGGAAATAAAAGTCCTCCCATTATGAAAAACGGCACCCAGGAAACCTTTGTGATGAAAGGCACGGCATACATTGCCAGGATAGTTCCAAGCACGGCTGCCGCACCACCCAGGCCTGCAAGCGATCCAACGGTTTTACCGTAGTGGAAATCTGCTGCAAGAGTTTGAATGTTGGAGCAGTAGAATTGATAACCGCAAAGAATTACAGCCATCATCAAAACAGCCGATGTAGCAGTTGATGACATTGTTGCCCCAATGATTCCCGGTATTGATATTGCTGCACCTACAATCATAGCAGTTTTTCTTGAGAAATTTAGGGTATTTCCCCTTTTTTGAAGATACCCCGAAAACCATCCCCCGCTGAATGCTCCTATTGCAGCGCCGACATAAGGAACCCAGGCGCTAAAGGCAACCTCTTTTATATCCAGGTTAAACTGTTCTATAAGATAAATCGGAATAAATGTCACGAACATCCACCAAACAGGATCAATAAAAAATCTTCCTACTATGAGAGCGTAATTTTTTCTTTTCTTTAACAACTCTCCCCAACTCTTTCCTTTTATTGGAGTTGTAACCTGTGATTCAGGCTGTCCTGACAAAATATACTCTTTCTCCTTATCAGTAATCCAAGGGTGTTCCTTAGGACCTTTTTTGTTGATGATAAGCCACGGAATCACCCAAATAATTGCAAGAGAACCAACAGTGACAAATGTCAACTTCCATCCGAACATCAGGTACAAAAAGCCAATAACAATAGGAGCCAGAATTGCGCCGACAGAAGTAGAAGCATTAAACAGGCCTTGTCCAAAAGCTCTCTCTTTGGAGGGAAACCACTCTGCATTTGATTTTGTTGTGCCCGGCCACGGACCTGCCTCTCCCAGCCCGAGCAAAAAGCGGAACCCTACTAAGGATTTAAGCCCGGTTGCCAGAAAAGTAAAGGCATCGGCAGCACCCCAAATAATTGCCGAAAAGGCAAAGCCCTTTCTCGTCCCGATTTTATCATAAAGCTTTCCTGAAAAAAGCTGACTCAAGCCATAGGCAATCATAAAGAAGATAGTTATGTCGGCTAATATTTTCTTGGTCTGAACCTTAAACTCGGCCTCTGGAAGATTGGGGTCCACAATACCCAGTTCAGTTGCAATTCCTCCAATCTTGGTATATTCATATTCTCCCGATTCCAATAATTTAACCCTGTCAAAAGGGGCTGTAAAACTTGTCCCCTCCTTGTCAATTATTGTGCAGATGCTCGCCAGAGAATCAGGAACAACTTTGTCGGCAGAGTAGATCACTTTCTGATTTGCTACCCACATATAGCTCAAAGTTCCTCTGTCAAGATAGTTGATTATTGATACCAGCATTATCATGCCAAGCACAACCCATCTTAATCCTTTTACTTTCATAATTAAATGGTTATAATGTTATTAAATTACTTCAGATAAGTTTTTATAAAATTGAAAGATTCAAAAAATAGTTTTTCCTTTAGATCTGATTTTTTTGAGCCGATATTATGATCATAAAACGGGAATATATCTACTTTAAGATTCCTTATGTTTTTATTTTTAAGAGCTTTTGCAAAATTTTGTGTCTGGCTGCATTCAACAACAATATCAGCAGTTCCGTGAATCAGGTAGCAGGCGGGAATGTTTTTGTCCGGGATCTGAAATATGGGTGAAGCAATCTTCATTGTTTGCCCGTCTTTATTGCGAAAATACTTAATTCTTTGCAGGTCGGTTGCCTTAACGCTTATAGATGCAGATAAAAGATCATAAATTCCTGAAACTCCTACCAGAACTTTAGCACCTGGAATAGTCATAGCAGCAATTCCGGAGAGGTGAGCTCCGGCAGAGCTGCCCATAAATCCAAATATTTCGGGATTAATATTTAGCTCTTTATGGTTTTTTTGCACCCATTTTACGGCATCTTTAACATCTTCAATCGTGATTAAAATGTCTGCATTTGGCTTGTCTGCAAGAGTATAATTTATTCTTACCCCGGTAATCCCTGCATTCTGAGCACAATATCCGGAAATATCAGAGTTAGAATTAAAATCACCTCTTGCCCAGCCTCCACCGTGAATATATACCATAAACGGTGCAGGGTTGTTGTTTATTGCAAAATCGACAATTAGTTTAAGTTGATAATCGGGATATGTTTTGTAAATATACTCAATGGTCTTTACCTGTTTGTAATTATCGGATGAAACTTTACGATCGATGTGAGTATATGGAATAAGCAGGTCAGGAACACTGTCGAGATTTACAATCCTGGCGTATTTTTCCCGGTTGATCAGTTGATAACTCCCATCAACAGACTTTTTCAGTTTCATTGAATATTTGTTTGTAAACTCATCCTGCCCGAAAGACAAAAAGCAAAGAGATGAATAAAAAGAGAATAAGATAATTTTTTTTAATATCATAAAAACAGATCAACTGGTCAACCATAATTATTTTTACAAACATAATATTTTTTTTTCATATATTGCAGCATCATAAAGATTTTTAAACAGATGTTAAGTACTTTCAGTCACAAGGAAAATTCGACCTTAAAGGTCTTGAAATACATTTACGATCGGATAAATGAGGAAAAACTGAAACCCGGAAGTAAGCTGCCGGCAGAAAGAAAGTTGGCAGAAGAGCTCAAAGTAGGGCGGACACACGTTAGAAGTGCTTACGCAGAACTTGAGTTTTACGGCATAGTAAAGACCTATCCACAAAGTGGTTCAATGATTGCATCCATTCATCACAACGCTCTAAAGGGTCTGATTTCTGATATTATGTCGCTTGAAAATTACGACTTTCTTTCACTCGTCGAAACAAGACTTATCCTGGAAATGGAGGCGGCACGCCTCGCCTGCGAAAGAGCAAACGAAAAGGATATAGAGGCTTTAAAACACGCTCATCAGGATTATATAAATAATTTCAACACTCCCCACAGGGTGGAGAAAGATATGATATTTCATAGGGTTATTGCTCAAGCATCAAGAAATGAGGTTATTAAATCTATGCTTCTTGTAATAACTCCTGATATTTTATCGCATTATGTTAAAAAAGATTTTTGCTCGACTCCGTTACCTACTGATAAACACGAGCATCAGATTATTATAGATGCCATAGAATCAAGAAGTTCAACTAAGGCAATCGCGGCTATGCGACTTCATCTGGACAGGCTTTACACATTCGCCAAAAATAAAAAGGAAGATTCGAAATTTTAAAAACTTAAAAAAAATCTTGTTTTTATTGATATAATTCTTATATTGCAACAAAATTGGTTGACCAATTAATGCAATTTAAGACTCACAAAAATGAAAACAACTTCCTGGGTCCTTGTAATATTAATAGCAACTGCAAGCATTGCAAAGGCAGAAACCTACAGAATTAATGCCTCAGAAATCTATAGATTGACAAATCTTTTGCCTGGGGACTCAGTAATTATTGCTTCTGGGGTTTATTACGATACAAAAATTTCTTTTATTGCCAGCGGAACCTATTCCAAACCGATAACTCTGTCTGCAGAAGAAGCCGGAAAAGTAATATTCACAGGAGAATCGTATCTTCATTTGAAAGGCAGGAATCTGGTAGTTGAAAACCTTTGGTTCAAAGACCTTAAGCCTTTACCATCTGTGTCTCCAATCGAAATCAGGACTGACAGTTCTATAGTCAGAAATTGCTTGATTTCAGGCTTTAACACAGATCCGAATGACTCCACAGATAATAAATGGGTCTCAATTTACGGGAAAAATAATGTGGTAGAAAAATGTTCCTTTTATGAAAAGAAGAATATTGGATGTCTTTTGGTTGTTTGGCTGGAGAAGGATGTTTTGCCAAATCATAAAATACTCAGCAATTATTTCTTCAGGCCCACAGTTTTAAGAGACAAAGGCGGAAGCAAGAGGAACGGGCAGGAGTGTGTAAGAATCGGTACAAGCCATTTCTCTATGCAAGACGCAGGATGTATTGTGTCAAACAACACTTTTTATAGTTGTGATGCCGAGATCGAGGTCATTTCCAACAAGTCCTGCAATAATATATTTTCAAACAATCTTTTTCTTGAAACTCAGGGAGCATTAACTCTCAGGCACGGAAACAATTCGCTTGTAGAGGGCAACTATTTTATTGGCAACGGAAAAGAGGGAACAGCCGGAATCAGAGTAATCGGTGAAAACCAGACTGTAATCAACAATTATTTTGAGGATTGCAGGGGGATCAATTACTTGTCGGCAATTTGCCTGATTCAGGGAGTAAAAAACTCTCCTCTTAACAGGTACTTCCAGGTCAAGAACGCAAAAATTATCGGCAATATTATAAATAATTGCAGTTCGGGTATAGTCATTAGCTATGGAGAAGCTGACGACCAGTCACTCCCTGTGACTACAACGACAATATCTGACAACACTATTATTAGCAATAACCCTGAAAGTTATGCTTTTGTTTGGGTGGACAAACCATTCATTCCGGATGTGTTGTTTAACAATAACATTGTTTCTGGTGGCAGGAACAAGAATTTAAAAAACAGGCGGGTAACCGAGGTTTCCAAAACACCGCTTGTTGCAGATATGAAGGGGAAATGGGAAGAGGTAAGACAAATGTGCGGTGCAGAATGGGATTTTTACAAAACTAATTTAAAATAAAATTATGAGTACAAAATGCGAGGTGAGATATGCATCACACCCTGATGATGTAAAAAAGTATAACACACAAGAACTTAGAAAGCATTTTCTGGTTGAGAACCTGTTTGAGGCCGGTGAAGTCAAGATGGCTTACAGTATGGTGGACAGAATGGTTGCCGGAGGAGCTGTGCCACTGGAAAAAAGCATTGAACTTGTCCCTGCATCAATCTTCAAAACCGGGTTTTTTACTTCAAGAAGAGAATTAGGTCTTGTAAATATTGGAGGAGAAGGTATTGTTCTGGTTGATGATAAAGAGTATCTCCTGAAGTACAAAGAGGCATTATATATTGGAAAAGGAGACAAGAAAATTATCTTTAAAAGTATTACTCCCGCAACTCCTGCAAAATTCTATTTTAACTCTGTACCCGCACATATGGCCTACCCTGACAAACTTATTACCAGAAAAGACGCTATAGTAATAGAGCTAGGTAAACAGGAAGAGTGCAACAGAAGGATTCTTAACAAATTAATTGTTACCGAAACAGCTCAGACTTGCCAGCTACAACTTGGAATGACCGAACTGTTGCCCGGCAGCGTCTGGAATACAATGCCGGCACATACTCACGAAAGGCGGATGGAGGTCTATTTTTATTTTGAAGTTCCTGTCGGACAGGCCGTATGCCATTTTATGGGTCAGCCAGAAGAGACCAGACACATTTGGCTTAATAATGAACAGGCTGTAATATCTCCTGTATGGAGTATTCACAGTGCTTGTGCAACAAGTAATTACACATTTATCTGGGGAATGGGGGGAGAAAATGCCGACTATACCGATATGAATCCTACTCCTACCCCGGAATTAAGATAGAAGCTATGGAAAATATTTTTTCACTTGAAAATAAAGTAGCCCTTGTAACCGGGGGTTCATACGGGATCGGCTTCTCAATAGCGGTTGCATTGTCAGAAGCCGGAGCAAGAATCGTTTTCAACGATATCAACAAAGATCTTGTGGGAAAAGGAATTGAAGAGTACCACAAACTGGGAATAAATGCCTCAGGGTATGTTTTTGACGTAACTGACGAGGATTCTGTCAATAAACATATTTCTCTCATAGAAAAAGAGGTTGGTGTTATCAATATCCTTGTGAATAACGCAGGGATTATCAAAAGAATACCTATGCATGAAATGTCGGCTGCTGAGTTCAGGCAGGTTATAGACATAGACCTGAATGGCCCTTTTATAGTGGCGAAGGCTGTAATTCCTTCAATGATAAAGGCGGGAGGTGGTAAAATCATAAATATTTGCTCAATGATGAGTGAACTGGGAAGGGAGACGGTGAGTGCCTATGCAGCTGCAAAAGGGGGATTGAAAATGCTTACAAAAAACATTGCATCGGAATACGGAGGATTCAACATTCAGTGCAACGGCCTCGGGCCGGGTTATATTGCAACTCCGCAGACAGCACCATTAAGAGAGGAGGGACATCCGTTCAACTCTTTCATCATTGCAAAAACACCTGCAGCACGCTGGGGGACCCCTGAAGATCTAAAAGGTCCGGCGATATTTCTTGCTTCGGGAGCATCTGATTTTGTCAACGGACACATTTTGTACGTTGACGGAGGAATTTTAGCATACATCGGTAAACAGCCCTAAAGTCATGAAAAAAATACTTTTTGTTATATCAATATTGTTACTTGCGTTTGCAACAAATCTGTATTCAGAAGTTCACACACTCTCGTTGTTGAATCTCAACAATAAGATTAAATCATCCTCTCCCGGCGATACACTACTGATATTGCCCGGTCACTATTCTGACATAAATCTGGAAATAAAGGCTAAGGGCACAAAAGAGAAACCAGTAGTTATTAAGGCTATCATTCCCGGAGAGATAATTATTACCGGAATGTCATCCCTGAAGCTTGCTGGAGAGTGGATTGAGATACACGGGTTCTACTTTAAAAACGGAACACCTCCATCGGGGAGTTCAGTAGTAGAGTTCAGATTGAACGGAGAGGCTGCAAATAATTGCAGGGTAACAAACTGTGTTATCGAGTCCTTTAATCCTTCGAGCAGAGATATATCCTACAGCTATTTACTACTTTTCGGAAGGCATAACAGAGTAGATCACAACTCATTTCTGAACAAACTCAATATAGGAGTGACTCTTATAGTAATGCTTGATCAGGAAAGAGATCAGCAAAATTTCCATCAAATCGATCATAATTACTTTGGACATAAGCCAGTATTTGGATCAAACGGAGCAGAAACGATAAGAGTGGGAACTGCAACTCAGTCTCTGAAGTCATCCAACACCTTAATTGAAAAGAATTACTTTGAGAGATGCAATGGGGAGGTTGAAATCATCTCTATTAAATCTTGTGACAACATTATAAGAGATAACACATTTTTTGAAAGCCAGGGAGTTCTTGCACTGCGCCATGGAGACAGAAACATTGCAACAAACAACTTCTTTGATGGCAACAACGTAAGAAACACAGGCGGAATAAGAATAGTAAATGCCGATCATCAAGTTTCCGGAAACTTTTTTTACAGACTCAAGGGGGAAAGATTTTTTGCTGCTTTAGCTGTAATGAACGCTGTTCCTAACTCGCTTCCAAACAGATATTGTCATGTGAAAAATGTAGATATAAATGCAAACACCTTTGTCGATTGTGATCACATTCAGTTTGGGGTAGGAAATGATCAGGAGAGAACTCTGGCTCCCTCTGACATAAGATTCTCAGAAAATCTGATAGTAAACAGAAACCTTTCATTTCCATATGAGGAAAAAGCACCGATAGACGGCTTCCGGTTTACCGGGAATAAAACATCTCTTGCTCCCGGTTCCAAATTACCTAAAGGCTTTAATGAAATCAAAGGAATTGATATAGAAGGGTTGTTAAAGGTAAAGCATACGAAAAGAGAAGATTGCGGGCAAAACTGGGTGCTACCTGTAACTTTTCAGGAAGAAAAATCTCCGGCAATGTTTTATGTAAGACCTGGGCAGGACAATATTCTTGCAGCTCTTTCAAAGGCCAGAGAGGGTGATACTATTGAACTTTCAGAAGAGGGAGACTACCCTGTTTCTGCTGATATCCTTATAGATAAAAAGCTAACTGTAAGAGCGGCAGAAAACCTTAAATCCAGGCCGGTAGTCAGATATAACGGGCTTAAAAAGGGTAACATAGTTACAATTGGAAACGGGGGAGAACTTGTCATCAAGGGTATCGCATTCAGCGGAATGGGTGAACCGGGCAGATCTAAACCTGCATCAGGAATTTCTACTTTGGCCGGGATGATCAAACCATACTTACTCGAAATAGATAATTGCGAATTCTTTGACTTCCCGGAAGGGAGTACTGTACCGGTAAGAGGTCTCAAAAATACTTTTTCTGAAAAAATTATCATCAAAAACTCTCTCTTTAGGGCCGTTTCTGCCGATGCCATTAACTATGCAGGGGAGAGAGAGGACGCAGGTCTTTACAATGTGGATGAACTTATTGTTGACAATTGCTCCTTCAACAGGATTCTTGGAATAGGGATCAATGTATATAGGGGAGGTAGTGATGAAAGCACAGCAGGGCCCAAGGTAGAAATTTCAAACTGTACATTTGAAGATGTATGCAATAAAGAGAGGGGTTCTGTATTGCGGCTTATTGGTGTACAGGTTCTTAATGTGTCGTACTGTAACTTTAGCAACAGCGGCAGAGGCGGCGTTTCAATACGGCTTGACGAGACAACATTCGAAAAAGTAACAATAGAAAACTGCAATTTCTGGAACTCCGGCAGAATCCTTACAATGACAAACAATGTCGTAAAAGGTAAAATGCACAAATTCAAACCTGAGTACATAAATGCAAAAGAATTTGACTACAGACAGGTTTCAGGAAGTCCTCTAAAACTTAAAAATATAGGAGTCAGATAATATGAAAAGAACAATCCTATACCTGCTATTTACTTTTACTGTGAGTTTCTTTTATGCAAAAGAATATCCTTCACTAATGCTGACTAAGAGCGGAGTCCAACGGATAAGGGAAAATCTTGGGAAAAACCCCATGTTTGATGCAACAATCTCAGAAGCTAAGCAAAAGGCAGATCTGGCAATATCTTCACCAATTATTGTTCCGGTACCCAAAGATGGTGGAGGAGGGCTGACTCACGAAAAACATAAGGACAACTATTACGCAATGTACTACAGCGGTATAATGTACCAGATTACCGGAGAAGAAAAGTATGCTTCTTATGTTCAAAAAATGCTTAACGAATATATGAAGCTTTACCCCGGACTGGACTATCATCCCGTTAAAATGTCTTCAACTCCCGGAAGATTATTCTGGCAGACACTTAATGATTTTGTTTGGCTGGTCCATACCTCTATTGCATACGATTGCGTTTATGAATACATCCCAGAAAAAAACAGGAAAGAGCTGAACGAAAAATTGTTCAGGCCGATGGCCTTTTTCCTGATGGATGGAAACGAGCCCAATAACAAGACCTTCAATAAAATGCATAATCACGCAACCTGGGCATGTGCGGCAGTAGGTATGATAGGTTATGTAATACAAGACGATGAACTTGTTGACAAAGCACTTAAAGGAAGTGACAGAACCGGGAAAAATGGCGGTTATCTGAAACAACTGGATGAACTATTTTCACCTGACGGATATTTTACAGAAGGGGCATACTATCAAAGATATGCAATTTGGCCATTTATGATTTTTGCGCAGGTTATAGACAATAACCAGCCAGAAATGAAGATTTTTGAATATAGAAACGGTATAATCAAAAAAGCCGTCAATACTCTGATACAGATGACCTACAATGGAACCTTCTTTACTCTGAACGACGCACTGCCAAAGGGTTTGAATGCCCAGGAGCTGGTTTTTGCAGTAAATATCTCCTATGCAGCAGACAATTCTCAAAAAGAACTACTTTCAATTGCAAAGCAATATCAGTCTTTCCTGCTCCCAACTGATGCCGGTTATGCAGTAGCCAGAGATATAAGCTTGAATCAGGCAGAACCTTTCAACTTCAAAAGTTTGCTTCTCAGAGACGGAAAGGACGGAACCAAAGGAGGACTGGCAATTTACAGAAGTGAAGCTAAGAATGAAAATTCGGTGTTTCTTATGAAGGCCACCTCTCATGGATTGAGTCACGGTCATTATGACAAACTCACTGTCTCTTATTACGACGATGGCAACCCGGTTTTAACCGACTACGGCTCTTCCAGGTTCCTTAACATCGTTGTCAAATACAACGGAGGTTACACGCCTCTTAACGACTCTTTTTCTATGAGCACTATTGCCCACAATACTGTGTCTGTTGACGGTCAAAACCACTACGGAGGAGACATTAAGATTTCGTCTAAGTATTCTCCAGAGATATACTGCTACGATATTTCGGATCCAGCAGTTAAGGTAATATCGGCAATTGAAACAAATGCAGCACCTAGTGTTAAAATGCACAGGACTAATGCGATTTTAGAAAACATCGGAGGGAGCAGGATCATTCTGGATATATTCAAGTTAACATCAGAAACCACTCATACATACGATTTGCCGTTTTATTACAATGGCGATATGATAAGCCTGAGCACTCCCTACACAAAAGCATCTGATAATATGACAACATTCGGGACAGATAACGGGTATAAATATCTTTGGAAAGAGGCCCGGGCAACAACAAAGGATCCTTATGTATGCTTTACCTGGCTTAAGGGAAAGAAATTTTACAGTGTGACAACTCTAACTGACAACAATTCTGAACTATATTTTGTAAGAAGCGGGGCAAACGATCCTGAATACTACCTGAGAAACGAACCGGCATTTATTGTCAGACAGAAAAACACAGGAAATCATACTTTTTTATCTGCAATCGAGACTCACGGCAAATACGACCTTGTAGTAGAGAAGACAGAAAATGCAGTTTCATCAGTTAAGAATATCAGGATACTGGAAGACAATAGTGACTACACACTGGTAGAAATTATGGTGAATAACATTACGGCAACCTTTAAAATTAACTACGGAAAAGGCTGTTGCACACCTAAATGGACATTTAATCTAATCAATAATAAATAAATTTTATGAAAACAAAAAGCGAAGGATTTGTATTTGACAAAAATGTTAAGTGGGAAACAGTCGGAGATGGCTTAACCCGAAAAGTTCTGGCTTATGATGGCCAGATTATGCTGGTAAGAGTTTGCTTTAAAAAAGGTGCGGTGGGTTCTCAGCATGCTCACTACCACTCTCAGACATCTTATGTTGTCAGTGGAAAATTTGAAGTTACACTGGGTAAAGAGTCAAAAATTCTTACAGCAGGAGACAGTTTCTATGTAGAGCCGGATTTAATCCACGGAGCCATTTGTCTGGAAGAGGGTGAACTCATTGATGTTTTCTCTCCTCACAGATCAGATTTTTTGAAACAGTAATAAACAATTTTTTAATTATGAGATTGAAGGATAAAGTTGCAATTGTCACAGGCGGCGCAAGAGATCTTGGACGTGCTATATCTGTTAAACTGGCAGAAGAGGGAGCAAAAGTTGTTTTAAATTATTTTGACAATCCTGCTGATGCCGAAACCACACTCAATTTGATAAAAAACAAAGGAGGTGCAGCAATTGCTGTTCAGGGAGATATGACCAAAGCAGCAGATGTAAAGCGTTTGTTCCAGGAGACTGTAAACACCTTTGGTAACCAGGTTCATATACTTGTAAACGTTGTTGGAGGCCTGGTCGGTCGTAAAGCGATTGTGGAGCAGGATGAAGCCTGGTATGACTTTCTTATGAATGTAAATATGAGAAGCGTATTCCTCTGTACAAGAGAAGTAGTTCCACTTATGCCCAAGGGTAGTTCAATAATTAACTTTTCTTCCCAGGCCGCAAAAGACGGAGGCGGACCTGGCGCATCAATGTATGCAACAGCTAAAGCTGCTGTAATGTGTCACACTCGTGCAATGGCAAAAGAGCTTGGTCCTCAAGGCATAAGGGTAAATGCTCTTGCTCCCGGAATGATAGCTACTTCATTCCACGATAGGTTTACAAATCCTGCTGCACGGGAAAATCTGGAAAAAACTGTTCCTCTGCGCCGACAGGGCGATGCTACCGATATTGCAGACCTGGTGTGCTATCTGGCCGGAGATGAATCGGCCTACATCACAGGAACCAATATTGACATCAATGGAGGTGCTTATTTCTCATAGACGATTTAACCTATTCATTTTAATAATATGAAAAACAAAAAACTAATTAAAGTAATAGTGGTTATGGCAGGCGCGCTGTTGCTTTTCGTAGAAAGCCTGTTAGCCCAGAATATTGGAATTTCCGGTACAGTCAAAGATGAAAAGGGAGTGCCTGTACCCGGAATTTCAATTTTAGTAAAGGGTACTACCAATGGAGCATTGTCTGGTACAAACGGAGACTATTCTCTCA
Source organism: Bacteroidales bacterium UBA6088 (assembly GCA_002428635.1). Lineage (GTDB taxonomy): Bacteria > Bacteroidota > Bacteroidia > Bacteroidales > UBA932 > Bact-08. The sequence continues at coordinate 14,055 of DIXE01000040.1, read as the reverse complement.
GAAATGTCAATACAAATGCTACCATTGTGTTTTCCTGCATAGGCTATGCAACCCAGGAAATAGCTGTAAATTCAAGGCAGAAGATTGATGTTGTTATGAAAGAAGATCAACTCATTCTAGAAGAGCTGGTTGTGGTAGGGTATGGTGTCCAGAAAAAATCTCACCTGACCGGTTCAATCGCTAAGGTAAACACTACAGGCATAGAAGATATTCCCGTGTCAAGACTCGACCAGGCTCTTCAGGGCAAGGTCGCCGGTCTTAATATCCAGAACACGACCTCAGAAGCAGGTATGGCTCCTACTATAAGAGTAAGAGGTATGGGCTCCATAAGTGCCAGTGCTTCACCTCTGATTGTAGTGGACGGGTTTCCCATTTCTGGTGGTCTGGAGCTGGTCAATTCATCAGATGTAGAGTCAATAGAAATTCTTAAGGATGCGGCTTCCGCTGCAATTTACGGTTCCCGTGCGGCCGGAGGAGTAATTCTGATTACCACAAAAAGTGGTGTGGAAGACAAACCTTCTTACAATGTAAAGTTTAGCACAGGTCTTAAAGATATCTACAAAAGGGTTGACAGATACACAAACCAGGAGTACATCGACCTGAGAAAATGGCAGAAAAGTGAATACGACGCCTACATGGAGTCTATAAGCAGCTCTTCCCGCCTTAACATTAGTTCAGATCTTGCAGGTTATGCAGTAGGTGAGATGTTCGGATTCAGAGACTGGCAGGATCTTGGGCTTCAAACTGCTCAGATTACTAATGTACAGGCAAGTATCTCTGATGGAAATGAAAAGATAAAATATTATTTATCAGGAAATTATGACTTTGACGAAGGAATAATGATCAAGAGCCAGTACAATAAATTCAATATGCGGACAAAGGTAGATGCCAAGCTTTCAAAATATGTTCAGGTTGGTGTATCCCTGAGTTCAAACTATTCCAGAAGACAGAGACCCTCCAATTCATCTGGCGCCTGGTACAATAACCTGATAAGAACAGGCGACTGGATGCCGGTATATCATACTCAGGAGAGTATAGACTTCATAAAAGCTCAAAGATCAACTTTTGCCAAGAATGTTGGTGACTATGTAATGGGAGCAGATTTCTCCAATCTCAGATATGAATTGCTTGACGGTACAATTATCAGCAAAGCCAGCCCCTGGAATACATCTGACAATAGTCCGATAAATATCGCGGATAAAACCAGGTACGTAGAGCAAAGTTACAGTCTTAACACAAATACCTATGTCAATGTTAGTATTACAAAGGATTTGATATTCAGAACATCCAATGGGTTCTTCGTTAGGTATGACACAGAGGACTACTTTATTAAATCTGACGGATTAAAGCCGGGCAACCTGGCAAACGGAACATACGAAAACGATATGCTGCTTGATTTTCTCTCAGAAAACACACTTACCTATATGAAGACTTTCGGCAAACACAACTTCAATGTTCTGGCGGGTTACACAGCAAATCTCACCAAACACAGAAATGCTGCAATTGCAGGAACCTTTGGCAATGACTATGTATCTACCTTCAATGCCGCCACTGCAATTACGCAGGTTGATGCAAACGGGAGAATTCTGACTTATACAGATCAGGAAACAATCGCAATGGAATCATACCTGGCTCGTTTAACATACAGTTTTGCAGATAAATACCTGTTTTCTGCAAGCTGGCGGGCAGATGGAAGCTCAAAGTTCGGTCCAAACAACCGATATGGATACTTCCCATCAGTTTCTGTAGGATGGAGAGTTTCAGAAGAGGGGTTTATGAATAAAGCAGATTGGGTAAACAGTTTAAAACTAAGGGCAAGTTACGGAGTGTCAGGTAACAACAATATTACCAACTATGCTGCATACAATATTCTGAGCCTTGTTAATTATCCTCTTGGTTCCGGAACTGGTTCCATATTACCCGGATACATCAATACCAGCTCAACTCTAGGAAACAGGTCATTAACCTGGGAACAGACAAATGAGTTTAACGCCGGTGTTGACTTTTCACTATTTAAAAATCGCTTTAACGGCTCAGTTGATATTTATAATTCTGAGACAAAATCTCTGTTACTTCAGCAGGACATCCCGGCAATTACGGGATTTCTCAATTATTGGAACAATATAGGCAAAATTCGCAACAGGGGTATAGAGGTTGAATTAGAGACCTACAACATCAGGAATAATAATATTACCTGGAGAACATCTTTAAATATTGCAGCAAACAGGAACAAACTTCTCAGCCTGGGTGGTGACCAGACTTTTAACCTTCAGTTAGGTGAGAGGAATGAAGGGTATGCAGCCATTGTGGGTCAACCTGCAATCCAATATTATCAATTTGTTGTTGAGGGGATTTATATGACACAGGCAGAAGCTGTTGCTTCCGGAATTTCCGGTGCTGCAGGAGGAACATTGAAAGTCTGGGATAACGGAGACAAAATACTGAACGAACAGGACAGAAAAGTAGTAGGCTCTCCGTTCCCTGATTTTACCTGGGGCTTCACGAATACATTGAACGTTTATGATTTTGATCTCTCAGTCCATATCCAGGGAACTCAGGGCGGAGAGATTATCAACGGCGACATTAACTACTCAGAAAGCCGCAGATATGTAAAACCAAACAACTATGCCAACTCCTGGCTGTGCGACGGTGTTCAGGGAGACGGGAAAACTCCTATCAACAGCGGAGGGATCAACTGGATGTGGACTGATTATGTTCTTGAAGACGCATCATACGCTGCACTTAGGGAGGTTACACTCGGATATACTCTTAAGCCGGCCTTCTCCAAAAAAATCGGACTTAAATCTCTGAGAGCCTATGTTTCCGGACAGAATCTTTTCTTCGTCTGGGCTAAAGATTTCAGGCTGGTTAACCCGGAAGCCCGCACTACCCCGACCTCTGCTTACAATTCACCACTGGTTGACGGATACTCCAGAGGAGGATTCCCTCTTCAGAGAACGGTTTCGTTTGGACTTAACTTATCATTTTAAAACATAGATTGTAATTATGAAAAATAACATATTAAAACCTATTGTTTATAGTTGTCTGGCGCTGTTTATGACGGCCTGCAATCTGGATTATTTCCCGGAGTCAGCCATAGGCGAAGACGTATACTATAAAAACACAAACGAGGTGACGACTGGCCTTATAGCCTGCTATAATGGTCTTATGCAGGTGGTTGAGGAAGAGTGGAGATTTACGGAGCTTAGATCAGACAATGCTCACCTTGAGTCCACTACCTCATCTGATGCAAACAACGAAGAGCTGAGAAGACTGGACCATATGACAACAACATCTCAGGACAAATTCGTCTTTGATATGTGTTGGGTTCCTGCCTACAGAGTCATTTCAAGATGCAACACAGTACTGTCTGCAATTGATAATGTTGCTGATGCAGATACAAAAGCAAAAATTAAATCAGAGGCGCTTTTTATCCGCTCTATGATGTATTTCAACCTTGTAAGACTTTTTGGAGAGGTTTGGCTGGTTACTGAACCAATTTCCGGGGAAGAGGCTCTTGAGATGACCAAAAGTTCTGTAGATAATATTTATACACAAATAATTGCTGATCTGGAAATAGCCGCATCTCCTGCCGGCAAGCTGCCACACCCAACATTCTCGACAGCTGCAGGCGTAACAAAGCAGCCCACTGCAGAAATCGGACGTGCCACAATATATGCTGCAAAAGCCTTGCTGGCAAAGGTGTATCTTACAAGAAAGAATTATGCGGGGGTCAAAACTATTCTGCAGCCTATTGTACAGGATTACGGCACATCAGGGCTGGTTCAGTTCAATCAGATTTTCTCCACAAGTAACGAAATGAACAAGGAGATTCTTTTTGCAGTTAGATTTAAAGCTGGCGGATTTGGAATTGGTGCTCCTTTTGTGAACTATTTTGCTGCCAGAAACTCTTCTACATCAATTGTTGTAGGAAACGGTATGGGTTACAATGCTCCTTCTGACGGAATTACAGACAAACTGGGCAATGTAACTATCTGGAGCTATACAACCGGAGGTAACCCTGATGATCCAATTGGTGCAACCAGAAACTACGACGACAAAAGAAATGCTGTGACAGTTTCTTTCTTCAATAACTACGTATGGTGGACAGCCAAGTACTGGGAGTCTCCCACTGCAGTTGCTGTGCTAAATGATGCAGAGACCGACTGGCCGGTTATCCGTTATGCAGATGTACTGTTGATGTATGCTGAGGCATTGAACGACGGACCTGATAACGACCAAAACGGTGCAAGAACCTATGTAAACGCGATCAGAACAAGGGCAGGCCTTCCTGGACTTGATGTTGCCACAACCGGCACCAAAGCCGCAATGCACAACGCTATACTGGAAGAGCGCCGGCTTGAACTGGCATTCGAGAATCACAGGTTCTACGATATGCAGAGAGAGGGAAATCAGTATCTTATCAACACTCTTAATGCTCAGTTTGCAAACGAGAATTTCTACAAAACCTATACTCAGGGAAGAGGACCTCAGCCAATAACAGAATCAAATCTTATATTGCCGATACCCTTGAATATGGAAAAACTGTATTAGAAGGATGAAACAACTCAGAATAATTTTCACAGGATTTCTTACACTCTTGATACTGAGCAGCTGCTCAAAGAAAGAAGAAGTAATCTCTCTATTATACGATGATGCTCTGTTAAAGGCAGCAAAAGAAGCAGTTGCAGCAAATGACTCTCTCATAATGCCAAAATATCTGGATTTAAAGGAATATGTAGATTCAGCTTGCCTGACAATGGAGCCTCTGAGTGTGGTTAAAGATAAAAAGCGCGTGGCTCCCAGCAGGGATCCACGCGATTATATCACACTTTCTCCTTATTGGTGGCCTGATCCGACTATCCCCGACGGAGTTCCCTATATTCGAAGAGACGGAGAGCGGAATCCGGAGGTGTATGAATATAACGAAAGGGTAAACAGTACGATCTTTGCAGAGACAGTGCAAATGCTTGCCGTTACATATTTTATCAGCAATGATGAAAAGTATGCTCAAAAGGCAGCTGAAATGCTCAGAGTCTGGTTTCTTGATCCAGTAACGGGAATGAATCCTAATATGACCTATTCACAAAGCGTACCCGGGATGGTTGAAATAAGAGGAACGGGGATAATTGACGCCAGAAGAGTTGCAAGTGCACTTAATGCTGCAAAGATCATCGAAAAATCAGAATCCTGGACAGAAAATGACAAAGAGGAGTTGCAAGATTGGGCAGACGCCTTTCTTTACTGGCTGGAACACAGTGTGAACGGACTTAAGGAGCAGGCTGCGCCAAACAATCACGGCACCTGGTACGAGGTAACCCGGCAAGCACTCATTTTGTACATCGGTGACTATGAATATTTGCGTAAAGTGATAACTGAGAAGTTGATCCCTCGCATTGAATCTCAGATGGATTCCGACGGGTCTTTTCCTCACGAACTGGCAAGAACTTTGGGTTTGCACTATTCAACATTTGTCCTTGAAGCATTCTGCATATCGGACATAATTGGCAAAAAAATTGGGATAAACATATGGACACAAGAAACATCCAGCGGAAAAAGTCTTGCAAAAGCCATAGAATATGTTAAGCCCTACTGGCAAAATCCTGAGGAATGGCCACATATGCAGATTAAGCCATTTGAAAAGGACAGAGGGGCGCAAATGCTCTACTGTGCAGGTAAAAGAACTAACAATGAGGAATATGTCAAGTTGGCAAAATCAATCGGCTTTTATCCCGACATAAATTCAAAAGAAAACTCAAACGCAGTGCCCAGAATCAACGCACTCCTTTACTACCAGTTGTCCTTGCCATAGTTTTTCGCATCTGCCCGACAGATAGTAAAATAGCCCTGACAGTTTTTCCAAAACTAAAAAATTTGGAAAAACTGTTTGGTTTAATGCGCATGCTATAAGCTAATTGCGAAAAACTATAGCAAGGTCTTCACTGACGAGCCTCCCGAGAGGTTAGTTTTAACTTCAGGATTTCCTTTGTACCTTACACTTGAGCCACCTGATGCCTGAGCAGTAAGAAAATCTGACACGCTGATATGAGCAGACGATCCCCCAGAAAGGCTCAGATTGGCTGTTTTGGTAGCTAGATTGTAATTTCGGCAGGAGCTTCCGCCTGATGCTTCGACAATTAATTTTTCCAGATCACCTTCAAGATCTGAGCGTGCGCCTCCCGACATAGATAGGGAGAGCTCTTTAACCTCAATTTTCCCGTAAACTGAAGAACCACCGCTGATATGAACTTCAAGAGCATTTGCGCTCCAGCCCGAGCTTAGATTAAGGCGGGTGCCGCCACTGCCAGAAATTCTGCCGATTTTGGGTGTATTTACGTACACTTTTACTTTGGGATTTTTTAAGTTCGCAGTAAAGTCGATTGTAAATCTGAGAGTGTTGTTGACGACCTCTTTATTGATGTATTTGTGGATGTTTTCATAAGTTTCCACCCTTACAGTCGTGACCGAATCCTGAGTGAGGATCAGCTCCATACCGCTGGAAACAGATACATTTTCAAACTGACTGGCATTGACAGTCCTGGAGACGTATTCGCCCTCAGGTTCAATACCTGCAAATCCGAACGAGCAGGAATACAATGATAATGAGAAAATTGCTACAAACAAAAGGAGTGGGTTTTTCATATTTCAAAAATTTATATAATATTTATAGACGCAGCAAGGTTCAAAAATGTTGCACCTTGCCTTAGTTTTTCTCAAACCAATCTCTGTACCCCTTTGGAGAGTTGAAAGTAACAAGTGTATAAAGAACAGAATTCTTTGAGCAACATCTACCATATCACCTTTTTTGAGCATTGAAATTGCTTTATCAAGAAATGCGATGTCATTGGTAGATACCCCAAGCAGCTTTGCATCTAAATCAACGTCAAGTCCTGCCTTTCTAAAGCGAAGATGCAAAATGACCTCTGCAACTATTTCCTTTATTATTTTATAAAATTTTCAATTTTAGCGTAAAAATCCTCATTCTCGCCAGAATCCCTGAATAGTATTTTGCCCTGAGGGTCAATCAGAATTTTGGTGGGGAATCCCTGCACATTGAATTTCGACACAAAATCCTCTTCTCCTTTACCGCACAGAATGTTGGGGTAGTTCATTTCGTTTTTAGTAATGAAGCTCTTCCAGCCATCAAAGCTACGGTCATTTGAAATTCCAAGGAGCTCAATCTTATCTTTATGTTTCTCTCTGAACGCCTTCATATGAGGTATCCCGGCAACACACGGTCCGCACCAGGTTCCCCAGAAGTCGATAATTAGGTACTTGCCTCTCAGACTCTCAATGTTAAATTCAGTGCTATCGGGTGTGTTTTTTGTAATTATAGGTGGGCACTGCTTTCCCACTGCAGAGGCAAATGAGCCATCAATACGGTCTTTTACCACTCTGTAGAAATAGTGATCGCCATATTTTTTAAGACTTACCTTTTGCATAAACGGTATAAGGTCCTGTGGCGGAATCTCACTGCGGATAAGCATATCTTCCATTAACCAAAGGGCTGCCAGTGAGTTTGCGTTCTTATCCAAAAACTCCCTTTTTAGTGAAGCAATCTCACATCCTATGGCTTTGATTTCACCCTCTATATCCGATTTCTGTTCAGGTGTCAAGGTGTTGTCCAGTCTTATTTTTAAAGTGAGATTCCCCATACTGTTTGTCAGAGGCATCATTTTGCTGTTGAGCAAGGCGAAAATATCGTTTTCACCACCATCAAGCGGATAGATATCAGAAAAATCTTTTCCCTCAAGAGTTCCTTTCACTTCAAAAGAGGCGCCGGGATACACAATCAACCACAAACTTGAACTCTTAAAGGGAATGTGACCATTGGCTACACGTTTAAGAAACCTGTCCTCTCCGGAAAAGCCAAGCCTTGCTACCATTGGCGAAGGTGTATAGCCCTTAAAAACAAACTCCCCGTTATTGGCCTCAATTTTTTCGCTGGTCGCAACATCTTTCTCTCCAAAGAATGTAACATACACTCCTTTAGGATTAACACCGGCAATTTTAAATTTAACCTCAAAGTTATTCTCCTTTTGTGCAAATACGAAGGTGGCACTATGTAAGGTTAAAAATATCAATATTACAATTTTTTTCATCTCAACAATTATTTACTCGATCTTTATTTGTTTGCAATGTCTAACCTTAATTTAAGATTCAAAAGCCAGGAAAGAATCTTTCTAGATATTCTTTCCTGGCAGAATAATATGGTTATTTTAATTATCCTAGTTACTTACGGGAGGATCCGCCTGAACCTTCAAATACATATAAACGATAGGAGAACCACCGGTATAGTTAGGTGAATAGTACATTATCTTTTTGATATACATAATACCAACACGTCCGTCGGTTATATTAAAGGCATAAGAATGTCCATCAATAAGTTGTACCATAGATTCTCCTTTTGTATCAAATGGTATATTGTCAAAATCACTACTATTGAGATTTATAAAGTCAATAACTCCCATATCTACATATTTGACATTGTTCATTAATGCTGTTGGATATGTCCCTGTAAAACTGTTTAAAATCCTTAGGGAATCGGCTATCCAAGGGGTGTTTGGTGACACCAAATACACAGACCGCTTATCAAAATCGGCTAGATTTGCATATATGTGCCCATAAACATTGGGATAATTGACTGAAGTAATTGCTGTTGCCGCATTCATAGTGCTAGCCGTAATGCTAGTAGGAATACTTAATGTTACAGGTGGACTAACCGTACTATCCATAACCGTTGTCATGTTCGTTATGAATCTAACAAAACAAGGCGCAGTAGAGAGATATGTTCTAAGGTTAGTTTTAGTTTGCCCGTTAAATAACGTAAGAACATTGGTAGCCTGTAGAAAATTTACAGCCCTGCACTTGGCAACCAGACTCTTTACATTACCCTTGCCGGTGGTTATGCTAAACTTAACGCTATAAATACCTTCTCTGAAAGTTTTTGGAATAGTGACTTTATAAGTAAAGACTGTAGAAGAAAGCTTTCTGCTGAGAAAACCCTCAGAATTCACCTCAACAGGTTTGGTCGGATCTATAAGCTTGCAAGATACAGGACTTACTACGAAATCATGACTTTGTTCCTCTGCAACGAACCTTGCAATACTGTCCGTATGATGCGATGCATATATTACAAATGTTTTAGTTCCTCCGTTCTTAGGACTGACAATAACCACCGGAAATTCAATGGGATCCATATTCGACAGAATAAACTCCTCTTGTGCTACTATATCTAGTTTTTCCGGGAAGCAGGATGAACTGAATATGGCTATGGTTAGGATGATTAATATATTCTTGATATTCATATATATAAGTATTTAATTATTTATAGAGGTAGGGTTGGATTCTGAACAAGTACACCCTTATTGGTAACAATATCATCGTAAGGTATTGGCAGGCACATCTGTTCATCTGTGCTAAAATAGGTATTGAACTTACTAATCAGGCGGTTTCCAGCTTCGTCTTTGATACGTACCATTGCAAACCATTCAGAACTATTCTCATACCCAAGTTCGAGTACATACTCATTGAGAATTGACTCCATTAGTGCAGCCTTACCTGCATCAGTGTTGGGATAGTTTGCTGCAGCAAGTGCCGGGTTGCCCGAACGCAGCCGCAAGACATTTAGCGGAGCAATGATATCTGTAACGTTTGCACCAGTACGTGCCAGAGCTTCAGCCTTCATAATGTACATCTGTGCCAGGCGCATTATATATGAAGGACAATCAGCATTGGATCTCCAAATTTTTCTCATAGTCATTCCTGTCTTTGCAACAGGAGGGTTCCCCGAAGTTACCGTCTCTTCTCCCCACGTAGCTGCGTAACGAGCATCTGCTTCGATCAATGATTTATAATAACCTCCTCCTTCTGTTGTAATTGTATACACACTTGATGTACTTCCGTTTGCATAACTTGTTACTCCATAAGGACTCTGACTTGTAGGATGGGTTAAACACTCTGCAATACACGCAGCACTCAAAGCCCGCGAGAAAATTGTTTCCCTATTTGGTTTGTAGTCATTTGACTGAAGGAAAACATTGGTATAAGTAGTCTCCAAAAGAAAATCGGCAGATGTTATTACCTCATTCGTAAGGATAAGAGCATTAGCAAAATCTGAACCCTCTCCTCTCATCATCAACGCTTCTGCCTTAAAGGCTTTGGCAGCTGTGCGACAAATTTTGAAAACCGAAGTATGTTTTTCGGGACCAAATTCTATACAGTTGTCATAGTCGGCAAGAACGCTCTCATAACCCTCTCTTACTGTTGAGCGAGGTATTATCAGGTTCTTTATAGATGTAGGTTCATGTCGTAAAATTGGACCATAGATACTATTAATATCCCAAAAATAGCAATGGATTTTCATAAACCAAAAATGAGCAAAGCCACGTAAAAATCTTGCCTCAGCAATAATTTCAGCTTTTTTATCAATTGATATTTTAGTTTCTGGCAGGAGTTCTGTATAGTAAATAACGTTATTTGCTGCATTTACTATACGATATAACAACTTATAGAAATTAGGCAAAATATTATCAGTTTCCGGAACTGTAAATGTTCTAAGAGCGCGGTCGAAGGTATAACGCTGTCCGCCCATTAAAAGTCCGCCCATTAGTGCTCCTGCAACGGAGTATTCATAAGAAAACGCTGGTGTAAAGATGGAACTTTGAGCGTAATCGTATTGAAGATATGCGTATACACCATTTAGTGCTGTCAATGCAGTCTGCTCATCGACTATTGCAGTTGCTCCTACAAGTTCATGTGTTGGAAGTTCCTTCTCAAGAGTGTTACATGAAGTGCATAGAACAACAATTATCCCCAAAATTATTGTTATAATGATATTTCTCATATTTTAAAGTTTATTCTGTTTGAAAGTTACATTAAGCGTAAAATTGAAGGTTCTTGTTTTGGGATATAACGAGTTATCCATTGCAGGACCGGCAATTCGATCAATTCTATCATATGCTTCAGGATTGACTCCGGGATACTTTGTAAATGTCACTAAGTTGTTTACTGTAAATCCAAAATCAAAATTTGATACAAACCTTAAATATCTTTCCAATATATTATTTGACAATCTATAAGAGAGTGAAAGGTTGTTAATTTTTACATAGGATGCATCGTATAACCAATAGTCGTGGAAGTATTGAGTCAAAGGTTTTGCCCGGCCAAAACCAGTTGTACTGTTTGCCGGATACATAAGCATTTTAGGATATTTGCTATTGGGATTTTCAGGAGTCCACCTATTGAGATTAAGTTTTAGAAGGTTTTTAGGATTGGTAGGAGAAAACTGGAACTGGGTCTCCATGACCGACCAATTCTTTTTTGCACCAAAACTGTAATTACCCTGGATACTCAATGTTAGTCCTTTCCAGCTTAAACGTGTAGAAAATCCCCCATAGAAATCGGGAAATGACTTTCCTAACACCTGTTTTTCGACCTCTGTATAGTTTGCTGTTGCTGTTCCAAAGTCTACCCACCCGTTACCGTTATTGTCTACCAACTTTATCTCGCCAGGGGCCATATGGAAAGGTTGATACATCTGGGAAGGATTTAAAGATTGATAATAATTGACCTCTTCCCAGGAGCGAAACAACCCGTCGGTTTTATAGCCATAGAACAACCCTATTGGTTGTCCTACCTTTAGAATTGTTGCTGCATAAGTAGAAAGGCGTTTAATATCGGCATCCATACGCATTAGTTTGTTTGTGTTATGTGCGATATTGAAATTGACACTCCAACGCAAATCCTTCTTATTGATAAGCTTTGCCGTGAGATCAAATTCCACACCTTGATTATTGATATCTATAAGGTTAGCCATTGTTGTAGAGGTGTAGAGACCGGCGCTCATAGGTAGCGAATATGAGGAGAGCGCTCCTCTAGTCATCTTCTTATAGAGTCCAATACTACCATTGATTCTTGAATCTTTGAACATGGCGAAATCAATACCCACATCATACTGAGAAGATGTCTCCCACAAAAGATCTTCGTTAGAGATCTGCTTAGGGATAATTCCCACTTTATTATTATAGCTGGTAGCATTGAAAGTAGTCATCCAACCATATGGGGGAACTGCAGCATTTGCAATTTTTCCCCAGCTGGCTCGCATCTTAAGCATCTGTATCGTTTCTCTATATGGAATCATAAAGCTCTCCTCAGCAATATTCCACCCCAATGCTACAGATGGAAAATTAGCAAAACGTTTTTCTGGTGACATCCGACTTGTACCGTCACGCCGTATAGAAATAGTAGCTAAATAACGGCTCTTGAAATTATAATTTGTACGGAATATATATGAAAGCAGGGCCGAACCAGATGAAGAGCCAGTGGGTTGTTGGGGGGTAATCCCCTGATAAAAAGCATTTAGATAATTATCTTCAGGGAAATCATCGATAGTTATACTTTGATTGTAGACTCTATTTTTACTTAGGGTTAAGGCTGCAAGCAAATCTACATTATGATTTTTGTTGAACGTGTTCTTATAAGCCAATCGTGTGTCCAACTCCTGTTTACGTGAATAACCGGAACTTGAGTAAAGTCGACCGAAACGCGGAGAGACGGTACTCCAGTTATTACTTCCAATTGCTGTTTGGCTGCCATAATACTGATTAGAATTGTTGTCTGAATTATTTATAGATGCCAAAGTTTTCCATGTCAAGCCCTTCATTAAATTAAACTGGATATATCCTGCTACAGTGTATGTCAGGTTGTTTGTATTCTTATCCGTACCCTCAAGATCTACCAGAGGATTACGGTAACCCGTAGTAGTTGGCGGCACAAAAACAGACCCGTCGCTATTGTATGCGGGCAAATCGGGACGCATTAGCAGAGAACTTGAAAGACTTACTGCTGATTCTTCACGAGATTGTGAAGTTCCAATGACATTGATTCCGAAAGTAACAAGTTTATTCTGACGAGAATCTAACTTTACATTTACATTATAACGCTTGTAACCGCTTCCAATAATCTGACCAACCTCATCTGTCAGACCCAATCCTATGGAATAGCCAAGCCCTGCCGCATTACCATTGACAGTAAGATTGTGATTCTTTTTTACAGCGGGTTGGTATAGGATATCCATCCAATTCGTTTCACTTTCACCCCAGTACCCTTTGTCAATATAATTTTTATAGTAGGTACTATAACTTGTAATGTCAGTATAAAGAGATCCTGTTCCTACGTAGTTTTCGTCACTTGCGCGATTAACAACAGACTCAATCCACAGACTCTTAAATTCGTCGGAATTGAGTAATTCCATAGGGCTTGTAAGTGTGACAACTCCATAATTCATTCTGTATGTGATGCTTGGAAGTGTATTGAGCCCGTTTTTAGTTGTAACCATAAGCACTCCTCCGGAACCTCTGGAACCATATATTGCCATTGCAGATGCTCCTTTGAGGACATCTATGGAATAAATATCGTTAGGGTTCATATTATTAAGCATAAAGTTTTCATCCATAGGGATATCATCTACAACAATGAGCGGTCCTAAATTACCCTCAATGCTTGATACACCACGAATAACTGTAAGAGCCTCTTCACCTGGAGCTCCTGATCCCATAAATGTTATCATGCCTGGAATCTGACCTTGAAGGATTTCCATAACGGTTGAAGCAGAGTTCTCATTAATAATCTTTGTGTCTACCCGGGAAATCGCGTCAGTCGTATTCATAACAGATGTAGTTCCATAACCTATTACAATTGCCTCTTTAAGCATAGGAAATGCATCTTCCATTACGATGTTTATTGTTTTTCTTCCGGAAATTGTTACTTCCTGCGTTTTCATTACTAGTGTCATGTCACATTTAATTTGACGTAATGAGATATATTTTGTATCTTAGCCGGAAAAAACAGCTATGAATACGTACAAAGTTACCCTTACCAAGGAAGAGCGGGATGAATTAATCGAAATCACTCGCACCGGGAAGCATGCAGCAAAGAAAATCATTCATGCGCTAATTCTTTTAAATGTTGATAGTGGCCAGTATTCAATAGAAAGGCAAACCAATGAGGGAATCTGTAAAGTTTTAAAGACTGGCATGCGAACGATTGACCGCG
>DIXE01000035.1 GCA_002428635.1 Bacteroidales bacterium UBA6088 | reverse complement strand
TTCTTGGACATGTATCTATACAAACAACAGACATATATGCAAGAGTAGACTCAAAAGCAAAACGAGAAGCATTGGAAAAGGCTTATATGAATCTAAATCCGAACACCCCTTCAACAAGGGAGTGGGAGCGAAATAAAAACCTACGCGAATGGCTGAAAGGTCTCAATTGATATTATTGTTATGCAAAGTTGAAACGAGAAGTGCCACTGATATCTTCTTGATTATCTGCCATATTCTTGCCTTTACTTTGCATATTAATATGCTTATCATAAAAAAGACACTCGATATCCCAACATCTCCTGTAAAGGTCAGCTATTTCCAATGCGTTTAGATCCATGCAATTAGTTACAAATCGAAGATATTCACCACTTTCGGAATCGTAGTATTCGATGAGTCTCATAGGAGCAGGATACAGGCTGCTTGATTTATATCCGGTAAGTTTTATGATGTGGTCGCCACGAAGTCCAGTAGACTCATCTAAATTGTAGTTCGTCTCTACAATCTCATATCGCATGGTATCCTTTGCTCTGGTAATAAAGAACGAATTACACTGATTGATACGGAACAGAGCTTCGAAATCAACATAGGCCTTATCCATTGTGTATATCGCATTAGGAACAGGATCAATGATATCAAGAAAATTGCTGTCATGATATCTTCCATCTGTGATATCGATGAATACGGGGATGTACCTCTAAGATCTATAACCGTGTGCATCTTTACGGCTCCTTTTGTGTACTTGCCCAACGCCCATGAAAGCAGCTTGATGCTGCAGGATATTGTTGTCGAATCCAATGCGAAGACATCGTAGTCCTGACAATACAGTTCTGGTATTCTTTCTTCTGCATACATTGGTCTCACTATGTCTATCAGTATATACCCGAGTTCCTCGTAAATGCGATAGTCCCTTCTTTCATTTGCGCGGGATAGTGAGGACTCGTCAACCGTCTGACGGAATCCGAGATGATACAAAACCCGCTGGTGTGCTTTTAAACATAGGCAGATGTCTCGTAGAGAATCGCAAGCTGTTAGTTGACCGAACAGGAGATGAAGAAACTGATTGTAACAGCTTAGATTCCTTGTATGGAAGTTGCCGTTGAACTTCTTAACCAGTTTATCAAACTCGTAACGAGGCAGGAATTCAACAGATTGGGAGAACACGTACTTTCCTGAATTCATAATCTTTTGGCATTGGTAGCCGCAAAATTATGACGCACTCATTTCAAATCAAAAAATCAAAGAACGATTATAAGCAACTTAATATTAACAATATAAATACAATCAGATGCAATTTAACGCATCACTAGTATTTCCATATTATCAATATATACACTAAAGAGGGGTTTGATGAATTCCCTGAAAAATTCATCATTTGCTTTACCCCAAAATGGTCTCATTAAGGCGAGAAATAATTTTGAAGACATATATCTGAGACATTTAAGGTAGTCTGAGAAATCTTTTACAAAAGCTCTTGTCTTTTCTCTTCCGATGATAATAAGAACATTGACATCAGATGGTGGCAAACCCATAGGTGCAGTCGAAGCTGCTGTCAAAATTTTTTCTATGATTTCGGTTGGAATTTCCTTTTCAGAAAATTCCCTGATACTTCTCCGGTGCTGTAACAGAGATAATAATTGATCATAAGATGATGCAGAATTTTTATCAGGCAACTTAAACAGATCCTCCGGAGTGATTTCCCGTCCGGATATCTCTATCGCACCTGTTGGGCAGATCGCCATACAATGGCCACAGCCGATGCATCCAAAAATTGACTTTTCATTAGCAACTGCCTTATTATTAATAATAATCAGACTTAAAATCCTTACACACAGAGACACACAAACCGCAGCCGTTGCACAGCTCTGTGTTGATTTTGATAGTTGCATTCTCTTTTGTTCTTGTAGTGGGAACTGGCATATTTGTAACTTTTAAATTGAAGAGAAAATATTTGATTTGGAAAGTCCATTTCTCCAGTTAATTAACTTTATGTCGGCTGAATTGATTTCAAAATCGCCGGCATAAACAATTGTTCTATCCTTAATTCTGTCTCCCATAAAGGAGTTAATTGATCGGAGTCCTTTCTGAAAGTCAGGGTGATATGTCTGAGAAGACTTAATCTCAAGAGCTCTGAATTCAGTTCCGTTTTTAATAAGCAGATCTACCTCATTGCCGTTACTATCCCGGTAAAAGAATAGATTGTTATCCTTACCGGAATTGTATCGATACTTAAGTGCCTCTGCGATGATAAAATTTTCAAAAAGATGCCCCCTCATTTTATCCCTTGCCAATTGCTGCTCTGTTTCAATCCCCAAAAGATAACACGCCAGTCCGGTATCATTAAAATAGAGTTTTGGGGTCTTAATCAGTCTCTTTCGTGAGTTCTCATAATAAGGAGGTAGAAGCATGATTACATAGGATGCCTGAAGTACAGAAAGCCAGGATTTTATGGTTGTCGAAGACACACCTGTCTCTGTTGACAGATCAGATGCATTAAACAAACTACCTATCCTGCCTGCACAAAGTCTAAGAAAAGTCTGAAATTGCAACAAATCGTTAATTTTCAATAAATCTCTGACATCCCTTTCCAGATATGTTTTAACATAAGAGTGGTAAAGCAGGTCCGTTCTGTTTTTACCTGCATATATTGCCGGATAGAATCCGTCTAATAGCAACTTATCCAATGTCTTATCCTTTGCATCTTTTTCAACCTCTTCATAAGATAATGGTAGCAATTCCAGCACTGCGGTCCTCCCTGCCAATGATTGGGTTATTTTGTTAAAGACAGAAAACTGAGAACTTCCGGAGAGAATATATCGCCTTTTGGGATTATCATCTACCAATTCCTGAATATAAGATAATAGTTCCGGCGTGTTTTGTACTTCGTCAAGAAACATACCAGAAGGATGTTGTGCAAGGAAACCCCTGGGGTCATTATGAGCAAAGCGCCTGATATCCAGATTTTCCATTGAATAATATGGTAAATCTTCAAATACTTTTCTCAATAAGGTTGTTTTGCCTGATTGTCGGGGTCCGGTTAAAGTAATTACCGGAAAATAATTATAAATTTCCAGAATTGTCTTAGTAATAGCCCTGTTAATAAAAATCTTGTCCATATGGCACTATAATTATGCAAATCTAAAGTCACACTTCAAATTTACATAATTTTTTTTACTCCTGAGCATTCTTCTGTTTAATTTGTTCGATATAACACTTTTAAAAGTAACAAAAGATCAGATTTTTGCAAAGAGAATCATATAATTATGTCCTCTTTCTTTGGCGCATTTGGGGCAATAGGCATAATGAATATAATAATCTTTAGCAGATAGGCTCTTCTCTTGGAGGTATTTATCCATCTCTTTTATGTATTTGGAAACATTGTTGAATGCTCCGTCAAACACACCTGCAATAAAGGACCCGGTGATAGAAGTATTGTTTGCACCCTCCACCGGTTTGGTTACTGCATAGTAGATCTTTGATCTGAATGCAGACGGGTCCCTGAACAAAATCAACGCTTCTGTCTTGTCCGGTATATTGGCCTCAGATTTTTCTACCATTTGATACATTTTTGTGATCTTCTTCCCTATCGATGGTGGAAAGGGGATATGAAAGAGAGTAGAGATAGTTTCTTTTATAAAAAGCTTGTCTTGCCATTCATAGCTCTTTTTATCCCATTTTTCTTTGTGAAATTCAGGACAACATTCCTGATCCTTTTGATTCATAGTGTTTTAAATTTTTTGTAAAGATTAGCATTATTGTTTAATAAATAAGGAGACTACTTCATATGTTCCATACATTAAGTACAGTGTTACAAGTATATATAAGACAACCTGTTTTGACTTGTTTTTCACTAATGATATCAGGAATACCGGAACAACCATTGATATAAGACTCATAATCATATTTGTAATTCTGTATGCCTCCAGAGTATAGAAATCCGGTCTAAGTTTTGGTAATATGAACCAGAACGAACGACTGAAAAAGAACCAGATAATTACCAATAAAATAATAAGATCGACTCTGGGTTCATTTATTGAATCATCATCCAATGCATCCCCTGGAAGTGCTCCGTACTTGTTTTCTGTGGGGTTGCTGTCAGTGAGTGTAAGAACTAAAAGCCAGATAGTCCCGATTACAGGAATAAGAGTGATTAATATCATCCATCCGCTTTTCCCGACATCGTGCAACCTCCTGACTGTCACGGCCAATCCGGGAATTAAAATGGCAAGAGAGTAAAGAATTGACACAATTCCAAAAGGCTGTTCCCCTTCTGTCAATCCAGTCAGGTAGTCCAGGACTATCGCCGTGATAGCGAAAATCATATTGAACAGTGAGAACATCCAATATTCTTTTCGACTGGTTCTTCCGCTAAAGGTAGCGTACTGTTTTAATGTTTTCAGATACCACTTCATATATACTTTTTTTGTCCTTACTCGTATGGCTTTTCAGTCCCGCCCCGTTTTTAAATGTGGTCTCTGGATTCCACAATGGCTGATTATTATTTCAAAAAGATTCCTCCTGTTCCGTCATATTCAATAGTCAATATCTTTTTAACATCTTTAATTGTTTTATTTTGGCTCAATATTATAGTTGAATCTTTGCCATTAAAGAATGGAGAATATTTATCCCATCCGGTAATTGTTTCAAGATGATCAATATCCATACTTATACCCAGTAAATAGATTTCATCCACAATCCTGGGTCTGGGAATTATAACTACTTTATGGTTGTACTCAATTCTGACCGAAAATAAATTCCTTTTTTTACAATAATAAAAGAGTGGAATCATTTTTTCTGTTAACCAATGAATCTTGTCTCTTTTAAATTCAATGATATTATCGAATTTCGTCAGAGGTTCTTCCTTATCACTGATGCATAGTGTTAAACAGATTTTGTTTTTACAGGAATCAATTATATCTGTGTCAATATCTTTCTGACCACTGACATAATCATTAAAGATAATAAATGCTATATATTCAATAGCTTCTGAATCGCTGATAGAGGTGTTTTCTGTAAGTTTTTCACAAATTCTTTCCTCTCTTATGCAAGATAGTGAGAGAGTGACAATTGCTATCAATATCGATATTGACTTCAGCATTTAGATAATAATCAGCTGTTAACCAGCATCAAGCAAACCCGTATAGGAATAATCAAGAAATAAAATGCAAATCCGATTTTCATGAATTTCTATGCTCCCTTATATTTTCTGATCTCTCCTTTTCTTTCATATTTCATAGCTATCAACATTGGGATTATTCCTATACTAAATATCAGGAATAAAATCTTTTGCAGAAATCCTAATATTGGCAAACTCATTTTCCATATATACAATTATTGGAAATTAATAAGTTGGTTTTGTTGTTTCTTCTAAGACGATTTTTTTGA
The DNA here is from genome assembly GCA_002428635.1 of Bacteroidales bacterium UBA6088. Lineage (GTDB taxonomy): Bacteria > Bacteroidota > Bacteroidia > Bacteroidales > UBA932 > Bact-08. The sequence continues at coordinate 24,406 of DIXE01000035.1, read as the reverse complement.
TTTAGTGTATATGCATCCACAAATCACAAGTTGATACCAGATTATGAAAAATCCGCAGAATATCTGTTTATAAAAATTCTACTCAAATATATATGAAAAATCTTAAATATCCTGATTAAGAAATATTATTTCTAAAAAAATATTTTCTTAAGGACATATACCAATACCCAGAGTAGAATGTTATTGAGATTATTACTTTTTGATTATTATAAAGTAATAATTATATTTACATAAATTATCTAATAATGAAAAAACCGTTAAATCCTTTTATAACATCTGGTTATCTGTCACATGAGTATTTTTGTGACCGGGAAAATGAGAGCGAACAGTTGCTGGGAGAGCTTAAAAATGGAAACAATATTGCTCTTATATCAACCCGGAGGATGGGGAAAACAGGTTTAGTCCAACACTGTTTTAAGCATCCGCAAATTGAAAAAAACTATTATACATTTTTTGTAGACATATATGCTACAAAGTCGCTCCGGGATTTTGTGTTCTATTTGAGTAAGGTAATACTTGAAGAATTAAAACCTTATGGCAGAAAAGCTCTTGAAGGATTTTGGAATAGTGTAAAATCATTGCAAGCCGGAATATCGTTTGATGCCGCCGGGATACCTTCGTTTCATGCCCAACTTGGTGATATTCATATTGCAGAGAATACTCTGGAAGAGATTTTTTACTATCTGGGCAAGGCTGACAGGCATTGTTTTGTGGCAATTGATGAGTTTCAACAGATAGCTGGTTATCCTGAAAAAAACATTGAGGCTTTGCTGCGGACCGGAATTCAGCATTGCAAGAATGCCAATTTCATATTTGCAGGCAGCCAGAGAAATACATTGGGGAATATGTTTACCGGCACTTCACGCCCGTTTTATCAGAGTGTATCAATAATGCATCTGGAGAGTATAAATATTGATCGTTATATTGAGTTTGCATGTGAACATTTTAAAAAGGCTAAAAAGCAGATTACGCCTGAGACTGTAAAAACGGTGTATGAAATGTTCGATGGAATAACCTGGTATATGCAGAAAATATTAAATACACTGTTTAGCATTACGCCTACCGGTAAACTTTGTAATACCGGTATGCTTCCGGATGCCATCCGGTTAATTGTTGACTCATATAAATACACATATGAGGAGATCCTTTTCCGAATGCCTGAAAAACAGAAAGAGCTTCTTATTGCGATTAACAAAGAGGGCAGAGCAAAAAGCGTCACATCGGGAAGTTTTGTCCATAAATACAAACTACCATCAGCCAGTTCTGTACAATCGGCAATCAAAGCTCTGCTGGAGAAAGACTTTATAACATTTGAACAGGGAGAATATTATATATATGACCGCTTCCTCGGGCTATGGCTAAAGGAGAATTTTTAAAACAGCATCAAAATATGTTGAATTTGCTGTCTGGTTTATAATGAGATATTTCATAACCTGTTTTTTCTTGGAAACCATGGAATGAATTTAGATACTCTTTTTCTAATATCATTCCTGTTATCAAAAGTAATATTATAATCACTGAATTAATGTCACTCCGGTAAAGAATGTGTTTATTAGTGTTACATCCTGGAATTTAACTTTGTAAAATGAGCACTCTTCAAAGGAACAATCCTCCAATGTGCCTTCAAAAACTATATCAGCTAGTGTTGCGTTAATTTAAAATTGACGGATAAAGTCTTTTAAGTTTGATCCGTGCCTGGTCGTTTGTAAACTGCCAATTAATTATCGTAACCAGTTGATAAAAAAGCTAAAGATGCCGGTTATCAGTTAAAACATTACCCTTTTTCCCACAGATTAAAGATGTCTCATTTCTTAATATGTGGCAGAAATCCCAACTTGCACTTAAAGACTATATCGACTAAAACAACAACGAATGTCAAACCGCGACCAAAAGAAAAAAGTCCGGCGCTATACCGGACTCTTTCACAATAAGGTTTAAATTCTATCTTTTGTCTGTATCAGCTAAGGAAAACATCGGCTCCCGAGAAGGGAGGGGACCCAACGCAGTTGGGGAGGATTTTCTGTGCTGATAAAGTAAAAGTTCATAATTTTTCTATTCTTTCTTGCTCTTAACCAGCTTCATATAGTCATCAACAGAAAGCACTGTCATTTTATTATAATCCCGTGTGCCTGTACCGGCAGGGATAAGGTGTCCGCAGATTACATTCTCTTTTAGGCCTTCCAAAGTGTCCTTCTTGCCGTGTATTGAAGCTTCGCTCAACACCTTGGTTGTCTCCTGGAATGATGCTGCAGACATAAAGCTGCTAGTCCTTAGAGCTGCTCTGGTTATTCCCTGCAGAACCTGATTTGATGTTGCGGGCATTGCATCCCTGGCATCAACAAGTCTTAGGTCTTTGCGCTTAAGAATTGAATTCTCGTCTCTTAATCTTCTTACAGTAATTATCTGACCTGGTTTGAGATTCTGGGAATCACCGGAATCAAGTACAACCTTTTTGTCGTAGATCTCATCGTTCTCCTGCATAAACTCCCATTTGTCAACAAGTTGCTCAGGAAGGAAACGAGTGTCGCCCGGATCAACTATCTCAAGTTTGCGCATCATTTGGCGGACAATTATCTCAAAGTGCTTGTCATTGATTTTTACACCTTCTGCTCTGTACACCTCCTGAATCTCGTTCACAATGTACTCCTGCACTCTGGTAGGACCTTCAATAGCAAGAATGTCTGTAGGAGACTTAGCGCCACCTGAAAGGGGCATTCCGGCTCTTACATAGTCATTTTCCTGTACCAAAATCTCTTTTGACAAAGGAACAGAGTATCTCTTTTCTTCTCCGGTTTTCGAACGGATAATGATCTCCCTGTTACCTCTTTTTATCTTGCCCATCTGCACCTCTCCGTTGATCTCCGCTACAATTGCAGGATTTGACGGATTTCTTGCCTCAAATAGTTCAGTCACCCTCGGCAGACCTCCGGTTATGTCATCCCTCTTGCTTATTGCCCGGGGTATCTTGACAAGTATATCGCCGACTTTGACCTTTTTGCCGTTTTCAACCATAATATGAGCCCCAACGGGTAGGTTGTACTGCTTGAGTTCTGTCTTGCTGTCATCAAGTATACGGATAGTCGGATTCTTGGATTTATCCCTCGATTCGATTATCACCTTTTCTTTGTGCAGAGAATACTCATCGGCTGCCTCCTCACGATATGTCACACCATCTATTAAGCTGTCATATACAGCCTTACCGTCTAATTCTGCTATTGTAACTGCGTTATAAGCATCCCATTCGCATATTTTGTCTCCCTTTTGAACGATGTCACCATCCTTGAAATATAGTGATGCCCCGTATGGGATATTGTGCATTGACAGTCTTATGCCGGTGTTTCCATCCACAATGTGCATCTCTGCAGTACGACCGATCACAATCTCCTGCTTTGCGCCTCCCTCCATTACTCTGGAAATTGTGCGTAGCTCCTCGAACTCCAGTTTGCCGTTGTACCTTGCAACAATTTCGTTGTCAGAAGCAATTCCTGATGCTGTACCACCAACGTGAAATGTTCGAAGTGTAAGCTGTGTACCTGGCTCTCCGATCGACTGGGCTGCAATCACTCCCACAACCTCGCCCTTCTCAACCATCCTGCCTGTAGATAGATTTCTGCCGTAGCATTTTCCACATACACCCTTGCGGGATTCACAAGTCAGTACCGATCTGATTTCAACCTGCTCTATCGGGAGTGACTGAATCAGTGCAGCTATATCTTCTGTGATCTCTTCTCCGGCCTCAATAATCCTTTGGCCGGTGAGAGGGTTGTAGATATCGTGCACGGTAGTCCTTCCCAATATTCTGTCGTACAAAGATTCGACTATCTCGTCTTTATTCTTGATGGCGGTTGCGACAAGTCCTCTCAGAGTACCACAATCCTCTTCATTAATGATTACATCGTGAGATACATCCACAAGCCTTCTGGTCAGGTACCCGGCATCGGCAGTCTTAAGAGCGGTGTCTGCAAGACCTTTTCTGGCTCCGTGTGTAGATATAAAATACTCCAGTACAGAAAGCCCCTCTTTAAAGTTGGAGAGAATAGGGTTTTCTATGATACCTGCACTTGTAGCACCTGACTTCTGTGGCTTTGCCATAAGTCCTCTCATACCTGAAAGCTGGCGTATCTGCTCCTTGGATCCACGGGCTCCGGAGTCAAGCATCATATATACCGGGTTAAAACCTCCGTTATCGGTTGAAATGGTCTTTTCAACCAAATTTGCAAGCTTAGTGTTGGTTGCAGTCCAGATGTCTATTATCTGGTTGTACCTTTCATTGTTGGTTATCAGACCCATATTGTAAGAGGCCATAATATTCTCAACCTGCTTGTATCCGTCCTCAACAAGATTCTTCTTCTCTTCTGGTACTATCACATCGTCAAGGTTAAAGGAAAGACCTCCTCTGAAGGCCATATTGTAACCCATCTCCTTGATATCGTCCAAAAATTGTGCTGTCTTGGGCACACCTGCTACCTTGAGAATCTTACCAATAATGTCCCTTAGAGATTTTTTTGTAAGAATCTCATTTATATATCCAACCTCCCGGGGAACTACCTGGTTGAAGATTATTCTTCCGGTAGTCGTCTTCTTCATTGCATAACCCTTGGAAAGATCTGACATATCAACAGGGAGACGTACCTCGATCTCTGCGTGCAGGTCAATCTTTTTCTCGTTGTTGCCTATTATTACCTCCTCTGGCCCGTAGAATTTCTTTCCTTCTCCTTTGGCGCCTTTGCGGGCTTTGGTCATATAGTAAAGTCCGAGAACCATATCCTGTGAGGGAACGGTAATCGGCGCACCGTTTGCGGGATTCAGAATATTGTGAGAACCAAGCATCAGCAATTGGGCTTCAAGAATGGCAGCATTTCCCAATGGCAGGTGAACAGCCATCTGGTCACCGTCAAAGTCAGCGTTGAAAGCTGTACAGGATAGTGGGTGCAGCTGGATTGCTTTACCTTCGATCAGTTTTGGCTGAAATGCCTGAATGCCTAGTCTGTGAAGGGTAGGGGCCCTGTTTAGCATTACCGGATGGCCTTTCATTACATTCTCCAGGATGTCCCATATCACGGGATGCTTTTTGTCTACTATCTTTTTTGCAGACTTAACAGTCTTTACAATACCTCTTTCAATGATCTTTCTGATTATAAATGGCTTGTAGAGTTCTGCCGCCATATCTTTGGGAATACCACATTCGTGCATCTTCAATTCAGGTCCAACGACAATTACAGAACGTGCAGAGTAGTCCACTCTTTTACCAAGTAGATTCTGTCTGAAACGTCCTTGTTTACCCTTGAGACTGTCTGACAGAGATTTAAGAGTACGATTTGCCTCTGTTTTAACAGCATTGGACTTTCTTGAATTATCGAAAAGAGAGTCAACTGCTTCCTGAAGCATTCTCTTCTCATTCCTGAGTATTACCTCGGGTGCTTTGATCTCTATCAGCCTCTTAAGCCTGTTATTCCTTATAATAACTCTTCTGTAAAGGTCATTAAGATCGCTGGTAGCAAATCTGCCTCCGTCAAGAGGCACCAGCGGACGCAATTCCGGAGGGATTACAGGAATAACCTTGAGTATCATCCATTCAGGACTGTTTATCTCTCTTGATTCCCTGAAAGCTTCTATCACGCTCAGTCTCTTGAGAGCTTCAGCCTTCCTTTGCTGACTGGTCTCGGTGTCAGTTTTGTGCCTCAGGTCGTAAGAGAGTTCGTCCAGATCTATTTTGGACAACATTTTTTGAATTGCCTCTGCACCCATTCCTGCAATGAACTTGTTAGGATCATTGTCATCCAGCATCTGGTTTTCCTTGGGAAGAGTCTCGATTATTTTCAGATACTCCTCTTCTGTGAGCAGGTCGTTTGTCATAACTCCCTCTTTCTCCTTGATACCGGGCTGAATAACCACATACCTTTCGTAGTATATTATTCCTTCAAGTTTTTTTGAGGGTATGCCAAGCAGATAGCCAATTTTGTTTGGGGTTGAACGGAAGTACCATATATGTGCAACAGGAACTGTAAGAGTAATGTGTCCCATTCTCTCCCTTCTTACCTTTTTCTCGGTAACCTCCACACCGCAACGGTCACAAACTATCCCACGGTAGCGGATTCTCTTGTATTTCCCGCAGTGACATTCGTAGTCCTTGTAGGGTCCGAATATCCTTTCACAAAACAGACCGTCTCTTTCTGGCTTATATGTTCTGTAGTTAACTGTTTCGGGTTTTAAAACTTCTCCGTGGGAATTCTCCAGTATCTCTTCAGGTGAGGCTAAACCTATAGTAATCTGATTGAAATTACTTTTTATCTTGATCTCTTTTTTGACAGACATATGTTCTGTTTTCAAATTTACAAAAACGATAAAATTAATCGAGCTTAATGCTCAGTCCCAGTCCTCTGAGTTCGTGAAGAAGTACATTAAGAGATTCGGGGATACCCGGAGTGGGCATCGGATCACCTTTAACGATTGCTTCATATGCTTTGGACCTTCCTATTACGTCGTCTGACTTGATTGTAAGTATCTCCTGAAGGATATTGGCAGCGCCAAATGCCTCAAGTGCCCAAACCTCCATCTCTCCGAATCTTTGTCCTCCGTTCTGGGCTTTACCTCCCAAAGGCTGCTGAGTTATCAGCGAATACGGGCCGATTGAACGGGCGTGCATCTTGTCGTCAACCATGTGTCCCAGTTTAAGCATATATATAACTCCGACGGTTGCAGGCTGATCGAATAATTCTCCTGTTCCTCCGTCTCTCAGATGAGTCTTACCATACCTTGGCAAACCTGCCTTGTCAGTTGACTCTGTGATCTCTTCAAGGGTTGCACCGTCAAAAATAGGAGTGCTGTACTTTTGTTCCAGTTTGGTGCCGGCCCAACCGAGAACAGTTTCATAAATCTGTCCAAGGTTCATACGGGATGGTACACCAAGTGGGTTAAGTACAATATCCACAATTGATCCGTCCTCAAGGAAAGGCATATCTTCATCTCTCACCACTTTGGCTACAATACCCTTGTTTCCGTGACGGCCGGCCATCTTGTCACCCACTCTTATCTTTCTCTTTTTTGCAACATATACCTTTGCGAGCTGCATAATTCCTGTGGGGAGCTCATCACCTATGGTGAGATTGTACTTTATGCGCTTAAGCTCTGCATCGTGTTCCTTGTGAGCGATAAGGTAGTTGTTTATGAGTTGCTTGATTAGATTATTGGTGTTTTTGTCCAATGTCCATTTGACCGGATTGATATTTTCATAATCAATCTTTTCGAGCATCTCAAGAGTGAACTGAGTTCCCTTTGTTATAATCTCTGCGCCGTACAGGTCAGAAACGCCCTGAGATTGTTTTCCGTCCAGAATAGAAAATAGCCTATCGAGAAAGTTTTGTCTCAGATTTGCATTTTTTCTTAAAAAGATCTCGTCTGCTTCCTGTATTTTATTCTTGGAAACGTTTTTGACCTTCTTTGAATTCTCTTTTACAACTCTGGAGAAGAGTCTCTTCTCAATAATTGTTCCTCTGAGAGATGGTGAAGCTTTTAGAGATGCATCCTTAACATCACCGGCCTTATCGCCAAAAATTGCTCTTAGAAGTTTCTCTTCAGGGGAGGGATCGCTCTCTCCTTTTGGAGTTATCTTGCCAATAAGTATATCTCCGGGTTCAATGTTTGCTCCTATCCTTATGATACCGTTTTCATCCAGATCCTTGGTTGCCTCTTCTGAAACATTTGGTATGTCTGCAGTCAGCTCTTCCATCCCACGCTTGGTATCTCTCACCTCCATGATGTATTCGTCCACGTGGATAGATGTGAATACGTCTTCCCTCAGTAATCTTTCAGATACAACTATTGCATCCTCAAAATTATATCCTTTCCAGGGCATAAATGCAACCTTGAGGTTGCGGCCAAGTGCAAGTTCCCCTTTCTGGGTTGCGTAGCCTTCGGTCATTACCTGTCCGGCGGTCACTTTGTCTCCTTTCCTTACAATAGGCTTAAGGGTTATTGATGTGTTCTGGTTAGTTTTACGATAAAGAGGTAGCCTGTAAACTGTTATCTCAGGTTCGAAGCTTACAAAACGCTCGCTTTCATTTCTTTCATATTTAATATGGATCTCTTTTGCATCCACATATACAACTTCTCCCTTGCCCCTTGCATTAATCTGTGTCCTTGAATCCCTGACAACCGGTCCTTCCAGACCTGTTCCTACAATCGGAGCTTCTGGTCTGATGAGGGGAACAGCCTGGCGCATCATATTTGAACCCATCAACGCACGGTTGGCGTCGTCGTGTTCCAGGAACGGAATAAGAGATGCTGCAATTGAAGCTATCTGGTTGGGAGAAACATCCACATAGTGAACCTCCTCTTTTCCGACTACAGGGTAATCTGCCTCGTAACGGCACTTGATTCTCTCGTCGGTCATCAATCCGTTTTCGTCAATGTGTACATTTGCCTGAGCTACCATCTTCTCCTCTTCCTCTTCTGCGCTCATATACATACATCCTTTCTGTGTCATATCCACAATCCCCTTTTCCACCTTCCGGTAGGGGGTTTCGATGAATCCCAGGTCATTGATTTTTGCATAGACGCAAAGCGATGATATTAGACCGATGTTTGGTCCTTCAGGTGTTTCAATCGGGCAAAGCCTTCCGTAATGTGTATAGTGAACGTCCCTTACTTCAAAACCTGCCCGGTCTCTTGACAATCCTCCCGGTCCCAACGCAGAGAGACGTCTCTTGTGAGTCATCTCGGCAAGAGGATTTGTCTGATCCATAAACTGAGAGAGCTGACTTGTCCCAAAGAAAGAATTAATTACAGACGAGAGAGTTTTGGCATTGATAAGATCAATTGGCGTAAAGACTTCGTTGTCTCTTACATTCATTCTCTCACGGATTGTTCTTGCCATTCTGGAAAGTCCAACACTGAACTGATTGGCTAATTGTTCGCCAACTGTTCTGATACGCCTGTTGCTCAGGTGGTCGATATCGTCGACTGTAGCTTTTGAATTGATAAGCTGTATGAGATATCTGATTATCTCTATGATATCGGCTTTGGTGAGCACTCTTGTTTCTACAGGAGTGTTCAGCCCAAGCTTGTGATTGAGACGGTATCTTCCAACCTCTCCAAGATCGTATCTCTTGTCCGAGAAGAAGAGTTTATCGATAACATCTCTTGCTGTAGCCTCGTCGGGAGCCTCAGAGTTACGCAACTGTCTGTATATGTTATAGACAGCCTCTTTTTCTGAATTACACTGGTCTCTTTGGAGGGTGTTGTGGATTATTGCATAATCGTTTATGTTAGCCCCCTCTTTGTGTAAAAGGATAGTTTTTACTCCTGAATCAAGTATCGACTCAATATCTTTCTCTTCGATAATGGTTTCTCTGTCAAGAACTATCTCGTTTCTCACAATGTTAACTACTTCTCCGGTGTCTTCATCTACAAACTCTTCATCCCAGGTTTTAAGCACTCGTGCAGCAATCTTGCTGCCTATGCATTTTTTGAGGGCAGAGGCTGTGACATTCACCTCATTTGCAAGTCCGAAGATGTCAAGAATATCCTTGTCACTCTCGTAACCTATTGCTCTGAGCAGTGTTGTTACCGGTAATTTTTTCTTTCTGTCGATGTAGGCATACATCACATTGTTGATGTCAGTTGCAAACTCAATCCAGGAACCCTTGAATGGTATTATTCTGGCTGAATACAACTTTGTGCCGTTGGCGTGGACGCTCTGTCCGAAGAATACGCCGGGTGATCGGTGCAGCTGAGATACGACAATTCTTTCTGAACCGTTGACAATGAATGTTCCTCTGGGGGTCATATAGGGGATAGTTCCCAGAAACACATCCTGAATAACTGTGTCGAAGTCCTCATGTTCAGGATCTGTGCAGTAGAGCTTTAGCTTTGCCTTGAGAGGCACGCTGTATGTAAGCCCTCTGTCGAGACACTCCTCCATTGAGTACCTTGGAGGATCAATAAAGTAGTCAATAAACTCAAGGACAAAGTTATTACGGGTGTCGGTTATTGGAAATATCTCCTGAAAAACCTTATAAAGACCTTCGTTTTTACGGTTTTCGGGAGTAGTTTCTAATTGGAAGAAATCCTTGAATGACTTGAGCTGAACCTCCAGAAAATCGGGATAATCTAGGAGTGCTCTTGAAGTCGCGAATGAAATCCGCTGATTATAAGTTTTTTGCGACATTTTTGCTGGATTAGTTGAAAATAATCTAAAATAACGACAAAAAGGCTTAGAGCCTTTTACAGCTCTAAACCCAAATGGTTTGCCCGATTAAAACGGGATTTTGGAGTTATTTAATTTCAACTTCTCCGCCTGCCTCTTCTAATTGAGCTTTTACTTGTTCTGCTTCAGTTTTGCTAACCTTTTCCTTGATAGCTTTAGGAGCTGCATCTACAAGATCTTTAGCCTCTTTAAGACCTAAACCTGTTATCTCCTTTACTACTTTTATAATCTGCAATTTGGTCTGACCTGCAGAAGTGAGTATAACATCAAACTGAGTTTGCTCTACCTCTGCTGCAGCTGCGCCTGCAGCTACGGGAGCCGCAACTGCAACAGCTGCGGCTGCCGGCTCTATGCCATATTCCTCTTTGAGGACTTTTGCCAATTCCTGAACTTCTTTTACAGAAAGGTTAACTAATTCTTCTGCAAATTTCTTAATATCTGCCATGATAATTAATGTTTAGTTGTTTATATAATTTTATTCTTTTTCTGATAATCTCTTTACAATACCTGCAATTTTATCGCCTGCGTTTGAACGGAGTGCGGAGATAACATTGTTTACAGGTGATTGGAGGAGAGCGATTATGTCACCAATGAGTTCTTCACGGGACTTAATAGAGATAAGTGCATCAAGCTGATTCTCTCCAACATATGCACATTCCTGGACCAGAGCGCCTTTTAATACGGGTTTCCCGTATTGGGTACCAAATGTTTTAATCAGCTTGGCAGGAGCACTGGCTGTTTCTGAAAACATCACAGCAGATGGACCTTCCAGAATTGGAAATAACTGTTCTGCATCAGCCAGAGCTTTTGATTCCAGCGCTTTACGTAGCAAAGTGTTTTTTACAACCACCAGCTTTATCTGCTTTTCAAAACATTCCCGCCTGAGTTTTGCAGTTATTTCTGCATTCAGCCCGGATATGTCTGTAAGGTAGAAATTGGGTGTTTGTTCAAGTTGCGCTGCCAGACTGTCAATGATCTCTTTTTTTTCTTCTTTTCTCATAAAACCTGTTTTTTATTCAGCAGCACCTATTGTTTTGCTATCGATATTAATACCAGGACTCATAGTTGAAGAGATGAATATGCTTTTTACATATGTCCCTTTGAGAGCCTGAGGTTTAAGTTTAATAACAGTATTGATGAATTCAAGGGCATTCTCGGAAAGTTGTTCGGCAGAGAATGAAACCTTGCCTATGCTTGCGTGAACTATTCCCTGTTTGTCAACTTTGAAGTCGATTTTTCCGGCTTTAACCTCTTTTATGGCATTTCCAATCTCCATTGTCACAGTTCCGGTCTTGGGATTTGGCATCAAACCTCTTGGCCCGAGAATCCTTCCGATAGGTCCTATCTTTGCCATAACAGTTGGAGTACAGATTATTACATCAATATCTGTCCATCCGCCCTTAATCTTTTCTATATATTCATCAAGCCCGACGAAATCAGCACCTGCCTCTTTGGCTTCGTTTTCTTTGTCGGGTGTGCAGAGTACCAGTACACGGACTGTCTTTCCTGTTCCATGCGGAAGAGTTACAACGCCACGTACCATCTGATTGGACTTACGGGGATCAACTCCCAGACGGACAGCAAGATCAACAGATGCATCAAATTTGGTAAAGGATGCTTCCTTAACCAAACTGCAAGCTTCTGCAAGTTTGTATTGCCTGCCTGGTTCAACCTTGGCGTAGACCACTTTTTGATTTTTTGTTAGCTTACTCATTTTCGCAGGATTAATTATTTAACATCTTCAGGGAAGGTCCCGGTCACTGTGATTCCCATACTTCTTGCAGTACCCGCAACCATAGCCATTGCTGACCTGAGGGTGAATGCATTCATATCGGGCATTTTATCAGTGGCAATAGCACGGACTTGTTCCCAGGTAACAGAGCCAACCTTCTTTCTGTTGGGCTCGGCAGATCCAGATTGCAACTTTGCAGCTTCTTTCAGCTGAATTGCAACAGGGGGTTGCTTAACGATGAACGTAAATGACTTGTCGCTAAAAACAGTAATAATTACAGGTAAAACTTTTCCGGCTCTATCCTGTGTGCGGGCATTAAACTGCTTGCAAAAGTCCATTATGTTAACACCCTTTGAACCCAGTGCCGGTCCTACCGGAGGTGAGGGATTAGCTGCGCCGCCTTTTATCTGCAATTTAATGAGTGCGGCAACTTCTTTAGCCATAATGATTTATTATTTATTCTTTTACTACCTGAACAAAATTCAACTCGAGAAGAGTCTTCCTTCCAAAAATCTTTACCATAACCTTAAGCTTCTTTTTGTCCTCGATTATCTCCTCAACTGTTCCGTCGAAACCGTTGAAAGGACCGTCGATGACCTTGACAGCCTCACCTATAATAAATGGAGTGATATTCTCCTCCTCCATATCCGCGAGTTCGTCAACACGGCCCAGGATACGGTTAACTTCAGACTGACGCATTGGGACGGGAGATTTGTCTTTCCCGGCTCTTTCTGTCAGAAATCCCGATACATGGGGCAAATTGCGTATAATGTGCTGAATTTCCCCCGTCAGTGCCGCTTCAATCAGGATATAACCCGGATAGAAGATTCTGTCCATACTGACCTTCTTCCCGTTTTTAACCTGAAATACTTTTTCGGTAGGAATAAGTACCTGTGAAACATAATCTTCGAGATTCAAGCGTTTGATCTCATTTTCTATGTACTCTTTGGCCTTTTTCTCTTTACCGCCTGCGGCTCTGACAACATACCACTTTTTGGAAATCTCACTCATATGTCTAGTACAGCATTGTGTAAATTGCGGTCATAATATTACGGAACCCCATATCCATGGCAAAAATCACCAACGCGAATATTAGCGAGGCAACCATCACAACAATAGCAGAGTTCTGAAGCTGAGACCAGGTGGGCCAGCTAACCTTCTTTACCAGTTCTGTGTAAGACTCCTGAATGTACAATTTAATCTTGTTCATCTTTTAACAATTATCGGCCTTAACAATGGAAGCGAATTGTTCCAGCCTGATTATTACTACCGGATCGTAACCCCCGGTATTGCAGGGGCAGAGCGATTCGAACGCCCATCAACGGTTTTGGAGACCGCTATTCTACCCTTGAACTATGCCCCTGTGTTAAAATCAGTCCCTTTCAAAGAGACTGACTTTAAATTAAATGTCTAATCTGGATGTAATTAGTCAAGTATCTCGATAACCTGTCCTGCTCCAACTGTACGTCCACCTTCGCGGATTGCAAACTGAAGACCTTTGTTGATGGCAACAGGGTAAATCAAATCAACCTTAATAGTTACATTATCACCAGGCATAACCATATCTGTTCCTTCAGGAAGCAGTATCTCTCCGGTAATATCCAGTGTACGGATAAAGAACTGAGGACGGTATTTATTGTGGAAAGGAGTGTGACGGCCGCCTTCGTCTTTCTTAAGCACGTAAATCTCAGCTTTGAAGCTCTTGTGAGGAGTTATGGTTCCCGGCTTTGCGATAACCTGGCCTCTTTTGATCTCTTTTTTGTCAATTCCTCTCAGAAGAAGACCTACATTGTCGCCTGCCTCTCCTCTGTCAAGAATCTTGCGGAACATCTCAACACCTGTTACAACTGATTTTTTAGGCTCTTCGCCAAGACCAATAATCTGAATTTCTTCTCCTGTTTTGATTACACCTGTTTCGATACGGCCGGTTGCAACTGTGCCGCGACCTGTAATTGAGAATACGTCCTCGACAGGCATAAGAAAAGGTTTTTCATTATCGCGGGGAGGAATAGGAATATATGAGTCAACTGCTGCCATCAGTTCCACAACTTTCTCTTCCCACTTTGCGTCTCCGTTGAGAGCACCAAGTGCAGAACCGCGTATAACGGGAGCATTGTCACCGTCAAACTTGTAGAATGAGAGAAGTTCGCGAACCTCCATTTCAACGAGGTCAATCATTTCTGGATCGTCAACGATGTCAACTTTATTGAGGAAAACCACAATTCTGGGAACGTTTACCTGGCGGGCAAGGAGAATGTGCTCACGGGTCTGTGGCATTGGGCCGTCAGTTGCAGCAACAACCAGTATGGCACCATCCATCTGGGCAGCACCTGTAACCATGTTCTTAACATAGTCGGCGTGACCCGGGCAGTCTACGTGTGCGTAGTGACGTGCTTCTGTTGAGTATTCAACGTGTGCAGTGTTGATTGTGATACCGCGTTCTTTTTCTTCTGGGGCATTGTCAATAGAGTCAAAAGAGCGGATTTCTGAAAGACCTTTACGTGCAAGTACCTGAGTGATAGCTGCGGTTAAAGTAGTTTTTCCATGGTCAACGTGACCTATAGTTCCAATGTTTACGTGCGGCTTGTCCCTTTTATAAGTTTCTTTTGCCATAATAATAAAGTTTAATTTATGATGAATTATTTATATATACAAACAGAGCCGGTGATGGGAATTGAACCCATGACCTCTTCCTTACCAAGGAAGCGCTCTACCCCTGAGCTACACTGGCTTACGCAGAGCGGAAGACGAGGTTCGAACCCGCGACCCTCAGCTTGGAAGGCTGATGCTCTACCGACTGAGCTACTTCCGCAATAAAAAATGTGGGGAGAGCAGGATTCGAACCTACGAAGGCGTACGCCAGCAGATTTACAGTCTGCCCCAGTTGGCCACTTTGGTATCTCCCCTAGTAACATAATTTCAAAAATCAGAGCCGATGGAGGGATTCGAACCCCCGACCAGCTGATTACAAATCAGCTGCTCTGGCCAACTGAGCTACATCGGCATTATTATTGCACACCATTTCAATTAAAGGACTGCAAAGATATAGGTTTTTGCTTAAACTCCAAAAATTTTTTCAGAGTAAAAACATCAATCCCGCTCTGTAAGCCAAAAAACCTGCTATCCAGGCTACTGCAATTGTGGAGAATATTGATAACAAAGCCCATTTCCAGGTCCTGGTTTCCTTTTTTATAGTGTATGCAGTTGCAACACAAGGCATATACAAAAGCGCGAAAATCATAAAAGAGAGCGCATTGGCTTTATTGAAAACCTCTTCTTCCTTAATTCTGCTCATAAGAGAAGTGTTAGGTTTTGAGCCTTGTGCGGGATTCTCTTCTGCCAGATAAACAACCCCCAATGTGCTGATTATAAATTCTTTTGCCGTAATTCCTGTAACAAGACTGACGCTCATCTTCCAATCGAATCCAAGAGGAGCCATTGCAGGTTCCACGATCTTTCCAAACCGCTCAAGGTAAGAGACCCTTTGAGGATCGGGTGTGTTTTTATCCTTGAGCGGAAAGTAATCCAATGCCCATACAATGATTACTGCAAGCAGAACAACCGTACTGATCTTCTTAAGGTACTCCCACGCAGCATCCCACATACTCTTTGCAGAATCCCTGAATGAAGGGAACCGATAGTTGGGAAGAGGTATTGAGTAATCTCTTATTCCAAAATTGAAAAATATTTTCCTGAATAAAAGTGCCATCAGGATACCTGTCAAAATTCCGCCAAAATAGAGCATACTTAAGACAAAGACCTGATTGTCAGGAAAAAATATCCCGGAGAACAGGAGGAAAGTTGGGATCCTTGCACTGCAGGGAATATACGGTATCATTAGCATAGTGAGGATTCTGTCGTATCTTCTCTTAATGGTTCTGGTTGCCAGTATTGCAGGTACATTGCATCCGAAACCCATCAGAAGAGGAATGAACGAACTTCCGTGAAGCCCGATACGGTGCATATATTTATCCATAAGAGTTGCAGCTCTGGGAAGATACTCGGTCTCTTGCAGAATTGAGAGAAAGAAAAAGAGAATCAATATATTGGGCAGAAAAGCAAGTACGCTGCCAACCCCCATAATAACTCCCTGGCTCAGAAAATCGTTGAACCAGCCCTGAGCCATATTTTCCTGTATTAACAGAGCTCCGGTATCCATCAGTGATTCTATCCAGGCCTGTGGGTAAGCTCCGAGCCTGAATGTAAAAAAGAAAATTGTCCAGATTGTACCTATAAATATGAGCAGTCCCCAGAAGGGATGAGTGAGGATACTGTCCATCCTTTCACTTTCCTGAGGAGTAAATCCTCTGCGATGCCTCTTCCCTTTTTGGAATCTCAGTTTCTTGTAGTCTATATTTTTATTCAGTTCAATCCTACCCTGCCGAAAGTGACGGTGATGGTTTTCCTTTCCTGAAAAGTTAATATTATTTAGATCTCTCTGCGACATTAATTATTGCTTTTAAAATCCCCTCCCGGTCATACCCGCACTCGGCCATCAACTCGCCCACTGTTCCCTGTTCAATAAACCTGTCTGGTACTCCAAGTCCTGTTACTTTTACTCCGGGAGTGTTTGATGCTACAAATTCGCACACTGCAGAATAGAGCCCACCGGTAACAGATCCGTCTTCTACAGTGATTATCTCTTTACATCTTTCGGTAACGTATTCCAGTGCCTTGTAATCAATAGGTTTTATAAAGCGCATATCCCAGTGCATTGTGGATATTCCTCTTTTATCTGCATCTTCAGCTGCTTGAGCTGCAAAATTTCCGGCTGTACCAAGGGTCAAAAGAGCAATTCCCTCTCCGTCCCTTAGCATTCGTGCTTTGCCGTATTCAATTCTGTTGAATGCCTTCTTCCAGTCAGAACCTGCCCCGAACCCTCTGGGATATCTGATTATTGTTGCACGGTAATCATCAAACTGAGCAGAGTAAAGCATATCTTTCAGGTCTGACTCGTCCATAGGAGCCATTATTGTAAGATTGGGAACGCATCTGAAACTACTGATATCAAATACTCCGTGATGTGTTGCTCCGTCTTCTCCCACAAGACCTCCTCTGTCCAGACAAAAAACCACCTTTAGATTCTGAGTCGCAACATCGTGTATAACATTGTCATATGCTCTCTGGATAAAACTGGAGTATATGTTGCAGTAGGGAAGTATCCCTCTGGTTGCAAGTCCTGCAGAAAATGTCACTGCGTGCTGTTCTGCAATGCCTACATCAAAAGCTCTGGATGGCATCTTGCTCATAATTATATTCATGGAGCATCCCGTAGGCATTGCCGGGGTTATTCCGATTATTGCTGGATTTTCCTTTGCAAGTGTAAGCAGTGTCTCTCCAAATACATCCTGATATCTGCTCACAACCGATCCTGTGCCATTCCTTTTTCCTGTTGCCTTGTCAAAAGTTCCTGGTGCGTGCCAGATTATCTGATCCTTCTCTGCAGGTTCGTAACCTTTTCCTTTTTTTGTTATGATATGAAGCAGCTTAGGTCCTTTGATGCTCCTGAGGTTAGTCAGTGTCACCAGAAGCTGATTGATGTCGTTTCCGTCAATTGTCCCGAAATATCTGAAACCCATTGACTCGAACAGAGTGCCGCTTTTTAAGAGTGCCGCTTTGGTGCTGAATATAAATTTCTGAATAATCCTTCGTAGTCTTCCGGAGCCGATTGTGTTCCAGACCTTGTTCCTGATACGGTTATAGGCAGGTGAAGTGGAGATTTTAAGCAGATAATTGTGCATTGCACCCACATTAGGATCGATGGATATCTGATTGTCGTTGAGAATCACAAGTATATCAGATTTCAGGGCTCCGGCGTTGTTCATCCCCTCGTATGCAAGTCCGCCTGTCAGTGCTCCGTCTCCAATAACAGCAACCACTTTTCCTGACTCTCCCTTAATATGCATTCCTACAGCAATACCTAATGCCGCAGATATTGATGTGGATGAGTGACCTACTCCAAAGGCATCGTACTCGCTCTCTGACATTTTTGGAAAACCACTTATTCCCTTGTACTTTCTGTTTGTTATAAATGAGTCTCTTCTGCCGGTTATGATTTTATGTGCATAAGCCTGATGTCCGACATCCCATACAATTTTATCTGCAGGGGTGTCATAGACATAATGAATAGCAACTGCCAGCTCTACGGCACCCAGGCTTGCACCTATATGCCCGGGATTCTCTGAACAGACAGAAATAATAAACTCCCTTAGCTCTGAACAAAGAGTGGACAATTGTTCTGGAGAAAGCTTTCTAAGATCTTCAGGAGAGTTAATCCGGTCCAAAAAACTCATAAATACTGCTTAATTGACATTATTAAACAACAAACAAATCCGGTGTTTGTTGTGGCAAATTTTAATAAAACAAACTAAGGTAGTACAATTTTTCATAAATGGGGAATAAAATTTTTATTTTGCAGTTTGAAGAAATTAGCATAGTTTAGCGATACATTATTAGTAATAAATTTAATTAAACTTACTGTGGAAACAACTCCCCGTTTATTAAAGGACATCGCACCTGTCAGGTGGACTGTCCTGGTGCTTCTGGCCTTAATGATGTTCTTTGCCTACATGTTCATCGACGTTCTTTCACCTTTGCAGAGTCTCCTGGAGACCAACAGAGGATGGACTCCTGAAAATTACGGAACATTTGCCAGCTCTGAATATTTTCTAAATGTTTTTGCTCTTTTTCTGATTTTTGCCGGTATTATACTTGACAAAATCGGAGTCAGAGCCACGGCTTTGCTATCAGGGGCCATAATGGTTCTGGGTGCAGCAATTAAATACTACGCAGTTTCTCCTGCTTTTGCAGGAACAGAACTTGAAACCTGGCTGGCAGGCTGGTGGACATCTTTCCCTGCAAGTGCAAAACTTGCTTCTCTGGGATTTATGATTTTCGGGTGTGGAGTGGAGATGGCAGGTATTACCGTTTCTAAAGGCATCGTTAAATGGTTCAGAGGAAAAGAGATGGCTTTGGCAATGGGAATAGAGATGGCGATTGCCAGACTTGGTGTATTTGCTGTATTCAGAATATCTCCCAGAGTTGCTGATTTTTACGGGGATGTAAGCAAACCGGTTCTTTTTGTTCTTTTGATGTTAATTATTGGACTCATCTGTTTTATGGTCTATTTCTTCTTTGACAGGAAACTTGAAAAACAGATAGGTGAGAGAGGTGATGAACCCGAGGATCCGTTTAGAGTAAGTGATATTGGAATACTGTTTACCAGCAAAACATTTCTCATTGTTTCCGGTCTTTGTGTACTATATTATTCTGCAATTTTTCCGTTCCAGAAATATGCAGCCAATATGCTGGAATGCCGCCTGGGCATCAACAATACAGAAGCAAGTGATATCTTCTCATATTTTCCGATCGGAGCAATGGTTCTGACCCCTTTGCTGGGAGGCTATATTGACAAAAAAGGGAAGGGTGCAAGTATGCTTATGCTGGGTTCTATTCTTATGATTGTTTGCCACCTTGTTTTTGCAGTTACTCCAGATGCCTTGTTTAGCAAAACGGTTGCATACTCAGCAATTGTTCTGCTCGGGGTGAGCTTTTCGCTTGTTCCTGCAGCTCTTTGGCCATCTGTTCCAAAACTTGTGGACAACAGGTATTTAGGGTCTGCTTATTCAGTGGTGTTCTGGATTCAGAACATAGGATTGATGGCTTTCCCGATACTTATCGGTTGGTCTCTGGCTGTAACCAATAAAAATGTTACAAATCCTCTTGAGTACAACTACAGAGTTCCTATGCTGATATTTGCATCACTGGGAGTATTCGCATTTTTACTTTCAATCTGGCTCAAATCAGAGGATAAGAAGAAAGGATATGGATTGGAATTGCCAAACATACAGAAATAACCAAAATGAATTCAACTGTAAAACTTCTTAAGGATTCCAAAAGTGCCAGATGGATTGTGCTGTTGGCACTGTCTGTACCAATGTTTGCCTCATATTTCTTTGATGACATTTTCACTACAATTTCTCACATATTTCAGAATCCTGAAATTCTGGATTTGGGATGGAGCGTTAGCGACTATGGTTTCTACGGTGGGGCCTATTCTTTACTTTGCGTGTGGGGTGGTCTGGTAATATGCGGAATGCTGCTTGACAAATGGGGGGTAAAAATTACTGGATCTTTGTTTGTTGGGTTGATGGTAGCTGGTTCATTGGTAGTTCTATATGCAATATCAGAAGGATTCTCTCAAAGTGCCCTAAACAGTTGGATGGGGAATTTCTTTTCAAAGCCATCTCTGGCACTGGCTTATGCTGGATGCGCAATTTTTGGTCTGGGCAGTGAGATTGCCGGAGTTGCAGTTACCCGTTCAATAGCCAAATGGTTTAAAGGAAAAGAGATGGCTCTTGCTATGGGTTTACAGCTTGCACTTGCAAGGCTGGGCACTGCAACAGCGTTGATTATAATTCCGAGAATTGTGAATATTGAACAGGATTATATACCCTTTTCAGAGACCAGTAAACCGGCAGCTGTTGCAATTATACTAATGGGAATAGCTCTTCTGTTATGGACCGCATTCATTTTTATGGATACCAGACTGGACAGACAAACTGCAGATGAGGCAAGAAAAAACAACACATCAACTGTAAAAGAGGATAAATTCAAATTCTCTGATATTTTCAAAATACTTGGAAATAAACATTTTATACTTATCTCTCTTCTTTGTGTTTTCTTTTACGCCTGTATCATCTCCTTCAGAAGGTTTGCAACCACAATTGTTATTCCAAGGTTTGGGATAGATAGCGATATAGCTTCACTGATGGTATCGCTTATTCCTTTCTCTACTATGGTTTTTACGCCCATTTTTGGCTCACTTGTGGACTCAAAGGGAAAGGCAACCAGGTTTATGATACTTGGCTCATTTCTGGTGCTGGTTGCACATCTGATAATTGCATTTGCACCGGGTAGTGTTTTCTTCGGCTATTCCGGAATTGCAATAATGGGAGTAGCCTATGCACTCGTACCGGCAGCAATGTGGCCTTCGGTCCCCAAGATTATACCGGAAAAAAATCTTGGGACGGCATACTCACTTATTTACTGGATACAAAATATGGGAATGCTGCTTGTGCCTATAATAATTGGGCTTATCATTACAAGAACTACCGAATCTGCTGCGGATCCTGCACAGGCTGGTGTTCGTTCTGCTGTGAATGCCGAATATTTCTTTATTTTGCTCTCTCTTATTGCAATAGCCGTTTCTTTTATTCTTGGAAGATCTTCAGACAAGAATCCTCAGTTGCAGCTTGACGTACCGAATAAGAAGAAAAAATAGTTTTTGGAAACATAATCTAAGAGGGAGACTAAAAAGAGATTTTTGGTTTCCCTCTTTTCTTTTTCTATGCAACCTGATTTTTTAAAAAGAAGGTGATTATTTCAGTTGAGCCATTGATTCTTTGTTGAAAAAGCAGATTTTGAGGTCTATTATTGTCAATATAGAGCACCTTGCCGGCATATTTTCTCAGATTATGTGCTAATGCAATAAGTCCGAACTCAACTGATACTTTAGGGAGCGTTTTTAACATAAATCGTTTGAAGCCACAATCGTATTTGATCTGTCCGAATACAGCTTCGGGCTCAATTGGCCTTTTACTTCTGTGAATTAGTCCCTTTTCGCTGGTCAATAACTCCCTTACGAGTTGCTTTTGTTTCATCAGGTTGAGGTTAACTTCGTATATTCTGTTCCCTTTTGCTTTTGTACACACACCCTTGATAGGACATCTGGAACAGTCTTGTGCCATATATCTACGATATTCTCCAACGTATCCATTTTCACTTTTTCTTTGTCTTTTCCCTATGTATGTCATGTGCTGGCCCATTGAACACACAAAGTAGTCGTCATGACTGTTATAGTATGGGATCGGTAGTTTATATGCATCTGACGGTCTCTTTCTTTCTTTTCTAATATCCATATGGAAGTAGTTGTACTTGACATATGGCACTATATCATTATTCAGCATGTAGTCGTAATTCTGTTCACAGCCGTATCCGGAGTCTGCTACAATTTCCTTGCTTTGACGGTGGTATTTTCTAACGAAAGATTCCAGGTAGTCGATCAATGTTGTTGTGTCGCCTGGTTTCTGGTATATGCCATAGTTGGTGATGTACTGGTTTTCTGTGGATATCTGAACATTATAGCCCGGTTTTAGCTGACCATTTCCCATATAGTCCTCCTTCATCCGCATGAATGTGGCGTCCTGATCTGTCTTCGAGTAGCTCCCTCTTTCCTGAAGTATCTCTTTATGTCGCTCGTACTCCTTAATCTTCGGGAGACTTTCTTTACTTATTTTCTTGATTTCCTTCTGAATTTCTGAAGGGACCTTTTCTATCTTTTCTACAATATTGTCCAATCTTCGCTGGAATTCTTCAGCATTCATCCCAACGGTTGTTCCAATCTGCTCCTCCTCTGATGAGATAACCTTTTCAGCCTGTCTTAGAACGAGATCAACTTTAGTTTTAAGCCTTTCATCATATTTGTCAACAGCCCCTTTCCAAACAAAAGTGTACTTGTTCGCAACAGATTCGATTTTGGTCCCATCAATATATTGAACATCAAGAGTAACTAACCCTTCGCGATGGATAAGTTCAACAACCTGAGTGAAAATGCTCTCGAAGTCTCCATTAAGCCTTTGCGCCCGGAACAGATTCAATGTCCTGAAGTCCGGTGTAGAGTATCCTGAAAGCCACATATAGATGATATTTTCTTTTAGTTGTCTCTCTATCTTCCTCCCTGAAAATGTATTGCACATATATCCATAAACGAGAACCTTGATAAGCATCCTTGGATTGTAGCTTGATGTACCGCCGCCCTTGTACTTGGACTCTATTGAACTGATGTCAAGATGGTCGATGACGTTGCTAACTAGTCTTGCAGGATGTGTTGGAGGAACTAGGTCTCCCAATGATGGAGGTAGAAGTAATGAATCGTTCTCTTTGTAAGATTTAAAGATTACCTTTGCCATGCTTGTTCTTTTTTAATGTTCTTATGTTTTTGTTGATATAAAGATACACAATTTAATTGAAACAAGCAAGGGTTATTTACTTTATATCAAGTAATTAACCCTTTATTTTTGCGAATAAATCCCTTTCTTTCCGAATTTGGCGCAGCTATATATGAAAAAGAGGGCGACTTTACTTTTTAGTCACCCTCTTTTTATTTATCAATTTATTGGATTTAACTTGTTCTAATTATTGTCTGGGCTCTGTCAGGACCTACAGAGATTATTTTTACAGGAACTCCCGTCTCTTTTTCTATGAATTTTACATAGTTTATAAATTCACAGGGAAGATCTTTCTCCTCTTTAATTTTTGTCAGGTCAGTTTTCCAGCCTTTGAACTCTTTGTATATGGGTTCTATCTCTGCAAATGTGTCAAAGGGAACTTCATTGCTTTCTATACCTTTTATCTTATATCCTGTGGCTGCTTTAATTATATCAAAGGTGTCAAGAACATCGGATTTCATCATTATAAGCTGATTAACACCATTGATCATAATGGCGTATTTGAGTGCAACAAGGTCCAGCCAGCCGGTTCTGCGTGGACGTCCGGTAGTGGCACCAAACTCAAAGCCGAGTTTCCGGAGCATCTCTCCGGTCTCATCGTTAAGTTCTGTAGGGAAGGGGCCGCTGCCCACTCTGGTGCAGTAAGCCTTGAAAATTCCCGACACAATTCCAATTCTTGACGGAGGTACACCCAGTCCGGTACAAGCTCCAGCGCAGGTTGTTGTAGAAGAGGTTACAAACGGATATGAACCAAAGTCCACATCAAGAAGTGAGCCCTGTGCACCCTCTGCAAGAACTCTTTTATTTTCTGAAAGAAGTCTGTTTACAAGGTACTCGCCGTCTGCAAGGTTGAAACTCTTCAGGTACTCAACTGCTTTTAGCCATTCAGCCTCTCTTTCGTTAATATCATATACGAAGTCAAACTGTTTTAGAAATGAGATATGTTTGGTCTTGAGTGCGTTGAAGCGATCAATAAAGTTATCTGCCAGAATATCACCCACTCTCAGTCCGTTTCTGCCGGTCTTGTCCATATAAGTCGGGCCGATTCCCTTTAGTGTGGAGCCTATCTTGGAGGCTCCCTTTGAAGCCTCTGATGCTGCATCAATAATTCTGTGAGAGGGGATAATCAGGTGTGCCTTCTTGGAGATCACCAGTCTTTCCCTCACAGGAACGCCCATTTCATCAAGGATTTGGCACTCCTCTCTGAAGATTATCGGGTCGAGGACAACTCCGTTGCCTATGAAGTTTGTAGTGTTCTCCCTGAAGATACCTGATGGAATGGAGTGAAGAACTACCTTTTTATCTTCGAACTGAAGAGAGTGTCCTGCGTTCGGGCCTCCCTGGAATCTGGCGACTACAGAATACTCCTTTGCCAGAACATCCACAATCTTTCCCTTTCCCTCGTCTCCCCACTGGAGACCAAGAATTACATCTGTTTTCATCCGTAAATAATTTATA